>QHPU01000046.1:310-59377 GCA_003219175.1 Verrucomicrobiota bacterium
CCAGATACTTGCATACGCGTTCCATCGCCCGCGCTGGGTCAGCAACCAAATCCTCGTAACGTGTCAAGATGGCAGGGATCTCACCAGCTTCAGCCCGCAACCCCAAACGGGCGGCCTGCAACCAGTGGGACACGCAATAATAAGCGGAGAACTGGCGTGTTTTTCGCGTTCTCTCGAGCGCGATTTGCGCTGCCAGGATAGCGCGCGGATCGCGGATCGTGAGCAGAATCTTCGAATTGGGAAAACGCTCGAGAATTTGTGGAATGAAACGGCGATTGGCCGGCGTCTTCTCAATCCAGCGAATGATCGAATCGAGCGGACGACCAAGAGTGGCGGCGTAAGCTTCGACCATAATTACGAGCAGGTCCTTATCTGCAGTTTTCGGGTGAAATGCCGCCCCTTCGAAACGATCGCGAAATTCGGCTGTTGGGAAATGGCTATAATCGACCTTTTCCCATTCCGGAGGTCCACCGAAAAGCACCCGTGAGAGCGCCTCTTTGGTCAAATAATCAACCTGGGCCCGGCGTCCAACTCGGCCGTACTTGTTAAGAGCCGTGGGGAAATAGGCCGTCTCCTCAGGCAGTACCAGCAACTGGGGATGACCGTCAAGCAATGCGATCAACAGAGTTGTGCCCGATTTGGCCTGACCGGCAGCGAAGCAGGCGCGTTGCTCGAACGGGAGCGGCTCACTCATATTCGGTGCGTCTTCCGAAACCATTCGACAAATCGCGGCAAGCCCTCGTGCAGTTTGGTGGTCGGCCGATAATTTAATAGCCGAGCTGGCTTGGAAATGTCGGCACAGGTCAACGGGACATCACCTGCTTGTTCTGGCAGGCGATTGATCTTCGCTTTTTTGCCAAGGAGTAATTCAATTTGAGCGATTAAGTCCTTCAGTTGGACGGTTTCGCTTTCCCCAAGATTGAAAATCTCAAATGGCGTCCCGTTATATCTCAGTGCAGCCATCACTCCTTGAATGGTGTCGTCGATGTAAGTGTAATCGCGCCGAGTCGCGCCGTCGCCGAACTGGTCTATCGGTTCGCCACGAAGAATGCGGCGGGTGAATTTGTGAATCGCCAGATCAGGCCGCTGCCGAGGTCCGTAAACTGTGAAAAACCGAAGGACAACGACGCGCATCTGGTAGAGATGGGAAAAGGTCGAACAAAGAAATTCCCCGGCAATCTTCGTGGCAGCGTAGGGACTGATCGTCTGGGTAAGATGAAAATCTTCGGAAAAAGGCACCGTTTTGCAGATGCCGTAAACGGAAGAACTCGATGCAAAAATAAAGCGCTCGATCCCGACGATGCGCGCGGCCTCGAGCAAATGCAGCGTGCCGTTTACGTTTGTATCGTAATATAACTGAGGCTGTGCAATGGACGGTCGAACACCGGCTCGGGCGGCAAGGTGCGCGATGGCATCGAACTTCTCGCGATGAAAGAGTGCTCGAACGGCGTTGTTGTCGCGCAAATCGATTTGAAAAACCGGTGCGTTCTTCTGAAGGCCAGCAATATTCGACCGCTTAATTTGCGGGGCGTAAAAATCATTGAAATCATCGAGGATTGCGGCCTCGTGGCCTTCAGCGAGTAATTTCTCGACCAGATGGGAGCCAATGAACCCCGCGCCGCCGGTGACGAGAATCCGCATGAAGCGAGCGTAAAGACGAAGCGAATGAGCGGCAAGAGGGTTGCATTCCATACCCTCCTGTTTGTCGCGGCGGTATTTGGTGTTCTAATCTGGCGATTCGCCCCCGAGCTAACGCGGTCCAGGCATGTCGATCCTGCATTTCAATTGCCGTCGGGCTTTGAACTGGCTTCGCTTCCCCTTGCCACTCGATTCGATTTCCCCTTGGGAAGCGAGAACGGCGCCCTCGCCTACAAACGCCCAGCGCTTTACTGAAAACTATCATCTTGGCGACGATCTCAATGGCATCGGTGGAGAAAACAGCGATTTGGGCGATCCCATTTACGCCGTTGCCGATGGGCGGGTTTTGCTCGCGCGCGACGGTGGAGCTGGCTGGGGCAATGTCATCATCGTGTTACATGCGTTTCTGGAAAATGGTGTCCGCCGTACTGTGCAGTCCTACTATGGACATTGCGATATCATCCTGGTCTCACCCGGCGACGAGGTCCATCGCGGCCAGCAAATCGCAACGGTTGGTACTGCGAACGGCCGCTATTTCGCCCATCTGCATTTTGAAATGCGCGAGTTCATTACGCCATTCATCGGACCAGGTTATCGGGAGAATACTGCCGGCTGGCTAAATCCCACCGAGTTCATCGCCAAGCATCGCGGCGCGCCAAAGGATGACGTGGGACGGACAAGACCGACACCGCCACCTCAGTCGGTTCCTTGACTGGACTTCCAATTCAGAGACTCGGATTTGCAAGCAACAGGTAAACCCAATTCAAGGCAAGGAGGCCGATAAAGAAACGCCGGAAAAACTTCCGCTCACTCGCGCTCAATCGAACAATGCGCAGAGCCGGGGCGCGCAGAACGACAACTTGGAAAGCGTAGACATTGAACAGCGACAATCCGCAATAACAGAGGAATGCGAGCGGGTTCCATTCAAATGCCGCGAGAAAATGCGCGTGGAAAAACGCAATCGCCGATCGGGTTGCACCACAAGTGAGGCAGGGGCGGCCGGTGAGCGCGTGAAAGAGACAGATCGGCCAGGGCAGTTTCAAGGCCAGCCACGTTGCCGCCAGCGCCAGGCCGCCTGAAGAAACACTCAACCAGATGAGCTCATGATTCGCCTCGCCCGGGGCGAGTGGCCGGCGAACAATTTGCACGACGCTCCTCGCTCAGTGATGACCCAAAGCGGCAAGCCCGCCGGCCATAAACAAAAGGACCAACATGAGTCCACAGCAAACGACTAGTGGAAGAAAGATAGCCAGCACCGCCCGGCCGGTATCGGTTTCATGCGCACGCGCCAAGCCAATGCAATTCACCACGATCCCCCACACCGCCGCGATTACCCCGCCGCAAACCGGAATCACTTGCAGCACGCCGGTTGATCCTTGTGTAAATGCCAGGACGCGAAACGTCGTTTCAAACGGTTGGTTCGCTCCTCCGACAATCATCAAGCAGAGATGGACAATGCCAGCCCCAATAAACAAGACGATGACGATGGCCAGCGGAACAAGGATAATGAACCCGATAGAACCGATACCCATGCCAGCCATCGCGCCGAATGGATTGCGCTGGTCCGTAAACATTCCGAATGAATGAAAAAGAAGCGAAAACAGAAACGCCACAATCGCGCCCACGCTGCCGCCAACGACTGCATAAATGAGCGGCTCGCCGAAGCCGCCCTCGCGTTTCATAACGGTGAACGCTTCTGCTGGCCGGGTCAGAACCATTTGCAGCGTTTCGATAAACGCGGTGAAAAATCCTTTTTGCTGCCGGTCATCCCATGGCAAACCGGAGCGAGCACTCGCCGCTGTGACGGAAGGAATAGACCCAGGACTCGCGGCCTCCGGCTGCGTCGGAACCGCGGCGCCCGCCGCTGGAATGTCTTGCGCAAATTCGGAAATTTGTGCCAGCGGTTGCCACGCTGGCATGCCGTCACGCCAGCCGAGATCAGTGCCAAGAAAACGTCCACTCCGAAGTCCAGCCCGAACATCTTCTTCCGAAAACGTGCCGAGACTCGTGCCGCTGCGATTGATGTGAAATGTTGCCATGCCCTCGCCTTTTAGTTACCCGCGAGCGCAAAGTCAATGCGACTTCGCCACAGGTTACATCGTTAAAAGCTACAAAGGTTACAAGGGCCGAGTATACAACGTTGTAACTCTTGCAACGGTTGTAACCTTTTTAACCCTGCTGCATTTCATCCAGCGCTCTCCAGCAGTACCACGCCAGCGCAGAACGATATGGTGCAAATCGCTGTCCCTGTTTCACCATCTGCTTCGGCGTCGGCAATTTTCGTTTCCCGAAAATTTTCGCGAACCCTTTCCGGACCCCATAATCGTGCACCGGCCAGACATCCGGCCGCCCCAGATCGAAAAGCAACAACATTTCTACCGTCCAACGCCCAATTCCGCGCACCTCGATCAACCGCTCAACAATTTCGTCGTCGGTCATTTTGGCCATGGCGCGAGCCGTCGGCACCGTGCCGTCAATCGTTTTCGCCGCCAGATCTTTCAGCGCCGCGACTTTACTGCGCGACAAACCGGCTGCGCGCAATGTTTCATCGGGCGTTTCCAGCACCAGCTTCGGATCGAGAAATTTTCGTTTCGGAAAAATTGCGCGCACCCGTTTCCAAATGGTAGCAGCCGCTTTTCCGCTCAATTGCTGGTAAGCGATCGATTCGGCCAAAGCATCAAATGTTCTCACCTTCGGGTTTGGCTCAATCTCGTAGCGACGGGAATGCGAGATCAATTGTGCCAGTCGTTTATCGCTCGCCGAAAGATGGCGATGCGCTTCGTCATGATTCATGGACACAAAGTAAATGACGAAACACGAACGACGAATGACGAAGTAAGGCGCGCATACAACGCCCGGTGTCATCCCGAGAGGAAGCGAGGGATCTCACCAATGGAGGGATGATCACGCGATAAAGCTTGCATGATCCCAGCTTCGTAGGCCGGGATCCTTGACTTCGTTCAGGATGACAACGTGTTGGCGTCAGCGCGTCTTGTCAGAAAAAACCATGGCGCAGGCACACAAACTATTTGTCATTTGAATTCGTCATTCCTTCGTCATGCGTCATCCGTCATTCGTTATTTTTCCCACGTCATTCCTGTTGCCGCAGGAGGTCTTTTCAGTTTCGTGATGGCCATGGCAACTACTCAACTGACCTACTTCGGTCATGCTGGATTCAAAGTTCAAACGCCCTCCGGGAAAATCTTGCTGATCGATCCGTGGCTGAAAAATCCGTTGTTCGATAAAGGCGAAGAAGAGCTGAAAAGACTGAATCGCGCGGATGTAATCTGCCTCACCCATGGGCACTTCGATCACGTCGGCGATTCGGTGGAAATCGCCAAGAAAACGAATGCAAAACTTCTTTGCACGTTCGATCTCGCGGCCGCTTTACGAAATGGGCTCGGCTTTCCAGGAGACGATTCTTCGCTCGTGGGGCATCTCGGTGGTGAGATCAATGTGCTCGATGGCGAAATTAAGGCCCGTTTTGTTCCCGCGTGGCATGGCACGGCGATCATGCCAAATGAAAAGTCGCCGCCAATCTATGGCGGAACACCCAGCGGCGTGGTTTTGTCGATTCGGAACGGCCCCACCATTTATCACACCGGCGATACCGATTTGTTTTCTGACATGGCCCTGGTTCCGCTCGAGCGACCCATCGACTGGATGCTCGTATGCATGGGCGGGCATTTTACCATGGGACCGGCGCGAGCGGCGCGAGCAGTCGAGCTTGTCAAAGCGAAGTTCGTTGTCCCGATACATTTCGGGACATTTCCAGTTCTGACCGGGACGCCCGAGATGCTGGCAGACGAATTAAAAAAACTCGGCTCGAATGCACAGGTCCACGCAATGAAACCGGGCGAGACTATTTCCTTGTCGGACTGAGACGATTGAATGCCGGTCCAGGTTCGAATCTCAAAGAACGAACATTAAGAGGAAGCTAGGCCTATGTTTGATTTTGGAAATGGAAAGCTGTTGATCGCCGGACAGCGTCGGCTCCGGGTGTAACTGGAATCGTGTTCGCCGCTGGACGGATTCGCCGTGGCAATCTCATGGTCGTAATCGGAACGGCAGCGAGATGTCGATTTTTCGAACTATGATGTGCCGCTCTACGTTCAGATCGTAGACCAGATCAAAGCCAAAATCGCTCCCCGCCTAGGCAATGGCCCGCTTACCCGTGAGCGTTATTTTATCATACCGTTCGCGTATCAAGACCGCGAAAATCACCCGGAATTCTCGCATTCGTTTATCTCTGTCATTCGAGTATTTGCGGACAACAACAAACATCAAAAGCTGACCCCTGGCTTGCCAACGCGAAAATACAAGAATTGGGAATTCGAAGCGTTTACCATAAGCTGGTTGCCACGCGATTTCCTCACTAATCCTCACCTGTGCGTCTTTGATGGCCCCGGCAGCCGGCTTTTTCCGAAAAACAATAAGTGTCCGATATCGCCCGGCCGAAATTTTACTCTCGCAGAAACGATCAAGCTTTCGGTGGACGCAAAGAATGCGGTTGCGATGTGGGGCCCATACGAAATCCGAAAGGAAGGTTTTGATCTAGGCGTCAGGCGCAAACGCTTACTTGATGGAGGAACCATCAAATACCGTGCCGACGACCGTCTTTATCGAAAAGACAAGATCGCCATCAGTTGTTTTCACGCCATGGCAGGCTTGGACGAGCTTTTCCCGAATGGCGGGCTGTTCGGCACCGGATTCATGATGTGGGGGTTCAACGGAACCACCCGAGTCCTGATCGAATACGCTGAGAAGGCGAGTAATAAAGGCTTACTTCTTGACCCGGTGGATGTAAAAAAGGATCGGTCTGTCTTCGTTTATGCCCCCGCTAAGGAGGGCTCGGTACCATACAACCCGGCCAAACACGCCAGCGCGTATCACAGATAGGCGAGCGTTAGCTAGCTCAGTGCCGGCCTGATCAGGCGATCAGACGGTTGAAACTGAATCTCCTTGATGCCCCGGCTTGGCCCAGAAGATGCACTTGCAAAAGGCATTCACCCACGGAGCCTTGCGCGCATGAAATATTCCGGCCCTGCTATTCTTACACGGTTACCCATTGCGTTGGCGTCGCTCGCCCTGTGTAGCGGATGCTCGTTTACGCCTCTTATTAACAACAAGCTCCCCGGTAACCGCGCTTTCATTGATTACTGGCCGTCAGACGCGAACAGCAAGCGATTACGGCTGGCGGTAAAAGATAACATCGACATGAAGGGAGTGATCACGACCGCCGGTTCGCAAATTTTCCAGCAAACGCACAAGCCTGCGCGCGCCGACGCGGCATGCCTGGCAATCGCCCGCAAACGTAACGTGCAAATCGTTGGCAAAACGAACCTGACCGAATTCGCGGTTTCGCCCTCCGGTATCAATGAATATTTCGGGACGCCCGAGAATCCGTTGCGGCGTAATCTCATTCCCGGCGGATCCTCGTCGGGGAACGCGGTCGCAATCGCGAGCGGAATGGCAGATGTGGCTTTCGGGACCGACACAGCCGGTTCCATCCGCGTGCCTGCCGCGTGCTGTGGCATCGTCGGTTTAAAGACGACGTATGGTTTGATTTCAATCGAACGAGTTTACCCGATCGAGCCTGAACACCTCGACACCATCGGTCCAATGGCAAAGGATATCGCTTCCACGGTTCAGGGGATGGACCTGCTTCAAAGTGGATTCGCCGCCAAGTATGTTGCCGCTAAGACGGCGAAGCCATCCGGTCGGAGCATCCGGGTGGGCCGCCTCAAACTCAAAGGGACTGATCCCGATATCGATGTGGCAATTGATGAGGCAATCGCTAAAGCGGGCTTCCAAGTCGTGCCATTAGACGACAGCTTCCGCGACAAATGGGAAAGCGCGAAGAAAGACGGGAATACCCTTGCGTCGGCTGGAGCATGGATCAGCGACCAACGACTTCAATTCGCGCTGGGAGTGACGACTCGAACCAAGGCGGTAATCCGGCTGGGGCAGGTCACCTACACCACAACCTACCGCGCTGCGGTTGCGAGACAGAAAGCGTGGCAGCAAACCCTGAGCAACGTTTTCGAGAATGTGGATGTCATTGCTGTGCCGACACTTCAAAAAATGCCGCCAGGACTTCCACTGCTCAATTTGAGAATAGGCATACTCGAGGCGCTAGTCCTTGAGATGCAAAATACGGTCGCGGTAAGTTTCGCGGGCAATCCAGCCCTGGCAATGCCAATTCCGGTTCGTAACAAGAGGGTTCCGGCCACGAGCCTCCAACTTGTCGGGCCAAGACTGAGAGAGGCGGAACTGCTTAATGTGGGAAGACAGGTAGAAGAAGCGGTGAAGGATCGTGAGGAGAGGGAATGATGCGCGAGGTCAGGCGTTGAAATTCTCTTCGTTGTCAAATGATGAAACTAAGACTAGTTCAGAATACCAACCGCGTGATTAACGTTCGGTTTCGGCGCAAATAGACCGCCGCGACAGAGGAATCTGATCTCCCTCCGAATATACGACAGACCAGATGCAAAATACCGCCGGCATGGGAGGCTTTGACGCTCGATCTCTTCTTTTTCGGCTTTCTTACGATGTTCTCGCTCCTCTTTAATCGCGTGTTTTTCGTCGTGCGTGAGAGGACGCGTTGTTGTGGCAGTCGTACTGGTTTGCTGTTCGGTTACGGCGGGCGCGCTTGTCACGGGAGCAGTGACCGTTGCCGGACGCTGCACAACAATTCGAGATGCTACCAGGCGTTCGCCTGATCCGGTGTACTCGATCGAAAGTTGGCTACCGGGCGAAATGCGCTCGACTGCGATGGGCGCGCCGGATTCATCCACAATAGTCGTTTGCTTGGTAACGCCGTAGCGCAACGGCACCGAATTGGCGTCTGTTCTTACAACAACTGTTTCTGAGTTGGGGACATATTCAGTAAACGCGCCCTTCGTCGTCGTCACGGTCGTGGTTGTCTGCGCGAACGCCAGAGTCGTCCCGAACCAAAGTCCAACGGCGAGCAAAGCCGCGCCAATTTTCGTAATGTTTGTCTTCATATATTATACATAGGAGGATTCGCGGCCGGCTATGAAGCTGGTCTCCTCAACGGCGTTCTAATGCGCTACACAGAGGGTTAGCCCAGTAAAACAATGGGAACACCCAGATGTCCCTAACGATTTCCACTCAGAGGGGCACTTGATACCCGACGTTGGATTTGAATGTTGAACGTCAATCGTGCGTCTATCGTCTATATTAAAGACTGGCTCCTAAGGCCCTCGGAAGGCAACCGAGCGTTCGGACACGAAAACTCTTTACCTGCGGCGCGCGCGATGCGTTAAGTCACTATGAGCATACCGTTCTCTACCGCGTTCTCATGAAACCTCTTATTCACCGCCTTTTCGCGGTCGCTTCAACAGCCCTGCTGCTAGTCGACGTCAGTTCCGGCGCTGAATCAGTCGATGACCGCGTCGCGAGGGGTAGGGCCTTCGAGCAAAAGTTCCAGGCTAACGATGCGCTGACGCAATATCTCGCCGCGGAAAAATTGGAGCCAAAGAATCCGGAGCTTCTTGTCCGGATTGCCCGGCAATATAGATGGCTGATGACGGACGCATCGGCGAAGGAAGAAAAACTGCGGCTGGGCCACCTCGCGCTGGACTATTCCATGCGCGCCGCAGCGTGTGGACCTAAGGACTGCGACGCTCAACTTGCGACGGCCATTACGCTCGGAAAAATGCTGCCCTATTTACCAACAAAAGAACAGGTATCCGCATCTCCGCGAATCAAGGAATCGGTGGACAAAGCGCTTGAGCTTGATCCCAGTGACGACACAGCATGGCATATTTTGGGCAGATGGCATCGCGTGCTAGCCGACGTTAATATAGTGAAGCGCACGATGGCCGGATTGTTGTACGGCAACCTGCCGAAGGGCTCCATCAACGAAGCCGAGCGCGCCATGCAGAAGGCCATCGAGCTGAATCCGAATCGCCTGATGCATTACATTGAACTTGGACGGATTTACGCGCAGATGGGAAGGACCGATGATGCGCGCCGATTCATCAACAAAGGGCTGGCGATGCCGGACAGCGAAAAGGATGATCCCGAAACGAAGGAACGCGGGCGGGAAACGCTCGCGAAACTCCACTAGGTTTTCGCCAGTTCGCCGACCTGGGTAGGCCTCGCTTCGGCGGCTGCTGGCGTTTGGATAGCTGACCACTCCGGCAGATCGGCAAGACCGCCTCCCATGAAAAGATGGTGCCACAGTTGCGTTGCTACGACCGCCATCAGGCCCATCTCAACCGAGAACCGCGGCAGGGAACCGGCGCGCATTTTACGAAAATCGTTACGCCATCGAGCAACGGCGGATAAGTCGAAATAGCCGGTTTTGCGCAGCGATTCCTCACTCAAAAGCTGCGCGATAAACGGCGGTTCCGGTTGCATGTGAAAGCTGTCCAGCGGCGCGCGGAAGATAACTTTGTGCCGACGTGCCACGGATTTTGGCACCCATCGTTCGGCCAACAGACGCAGCAGGTGTTTGTCCCGAAACCCGCGAAGGCGCCAGCGTGGATGCAGCTTGGCCAGGAAATCGAACACGTCCTCGTCCAGAAAGGGGTATCGCACCTCGACCGAAGAATGCATGGCGACGCGATCGCCTTTGGCCTGGAGTAGATGCCCGGCCAACAGAACGCGCGCCGCAATCCAGACTCCGCGATGGAGCGGATCCCATCGCTTCGCGCGTTCCACAGGAAAATCCAGTTCCGTCCACGGATTCGTCTGCGCGAGAGTTTCGCGCATCGGCTCACTATAAAAGCGCAGCTTGGAAATCGCGAGCAATCCGTAGGCATCAATCCAGGCATTGGGACCGCCGACCGAATTCTCGACTTGCTGTCGCCACGCATCGGAAAAATGCGGTACCTTGTTCACGCTTAGGTAGGCGTTTCGCGCAATATTGCTGAAACCGACCCCGGGGATTAGGTCGAGAAAACCCATGAGCTTAGCCGCCTTGTACCACGGATAGCCGACGAGCCATTCGTCTGCACCTTCGCCGGTCAGCACTACTTTTTGTCCACAGCTGTGGACTCGCCCGGAAAGCTGAAGCAATGCGGCGCAGGCCGTGTCGATTACCGGCGCTTCCGCGGCGGTAATCAACCGGGGATAGGTCGCCAGCGCGTCTTCGTCGCGGAAGTCCTGCACGATCGGCGGCTTGGCGCCGATGTGTCGCGCTGAAAGACTGGCCGCATCCAGTTCGTCCAGCTCCGGCTCGTGCACCCGGACGGTGTAGGTGTTGATCGCCGGACCCTTCAAGTGGCAGGCCAGCGCCACGATCATACTCGAGTCGACACCGCCCGAAAGATAAGCACCGACTGGAACATCAGCTCGTAGTCGCTCTTCCACCGCTTGCAGCAATACCTTTTCGAAGTCGTCAACGAGTCGCTTCGGATTTTCGCCCCACTCCTCCACACCCTGATCGGGAAAATTCATTTCCCAAAAAGCTCGCTCCTGCACCACGGCACTAGCACCGTTTCCGTTTCCGGGAGAGATGCTCAGGAAATGTCCGGGTCGGAGAAGCTGGACGCCTTCAAAACACGTTCGCGGTCCAGGCACAGCGGAGAAAGTGAAGACATGATCAATGCCGCGACGATCTGCCCGCACCGAGACCATACCCGAAGCAAGAAGTCCTTTGATCTCTGACGCGAACAGGAGCCAGTCCCCTTGCCGCGTCCAAAAAAGTGGTGCGATGCCGAAGCGGTCGCGTCCAAGCTGAAGCTGGCGTTTCCGCTCATCCCATAATGCGATGGCAAACTGGCCTCGCAGCTTCTCCCACATTTGCTCGCGATGATCTTCCCACAAATGCGGAATGATTTCGGTGTCGCAGTGAGTGACGAGCCGGTGTCCGCGCTCCCTCAGTTCTACCCGGCGCTCAACGTAATCGAAGAGCTCGCCATTGAAGACAACGAAGACGTTGCGATCTTCATTCCCCATCGGCTGCTGGCCATCGGCTAGACCGACGATGCTTAGCCGCCGCGACGCCAAAGCGAGTCCGGGCCGCACCAGAAAACCCTCTTCGTCCGGCCCGCGATGCAACAGAGCGCGGGCCATTCGCTGAATGCAACCTTCCGGCACAAGGCGCTCTCCGGCCAGATCGATGATGCCCGCGATGCCGCACATAAACAAATACTCTTCTAGTTCGAAATTCCCGTGTCGGTTAACGGTTTTCTCTAAAATTTACTGTTTGCTTGGCCGATAGCGACAGGCCTCAATAGTTGGACCGCGAATAATTAGCGCCTTCGTGCCGTCTAAGAATTCGGTCACGGTCTGTCGAAGACTGAGTGCGCCACGTGCCGCCTATCTGCCAAACGCGATAAACTGCATCTATCTAGATCATAGATCATTGCTATAGTCTGAAAATTGTTTTAATGATCGCGCCGTTAGCGTCGGGAAACCCCGCACCCTTTTTATGCCAAAAGACCGCATAGCCATTATCGGAACCGGATGCCGTTTCCCCGGCGGTGCCAATGACGCAGAGTCCTTTTGGAAATTATTGATCGAAGGCAGGGACGCAGTAACCGATGCACCGGCGGACCGGTGGAACGTGGAGCGGTATTATGATCCCGAGCCGGGAATCGCCGGAAAGACTTTCGCCAAACGCGGCGGATTCCTGGAACAAATCGATCAATTTGACCCGCAGTTTTTTGGCATCTCGCCGCGCGAGGCGCCTTACGTCGACCCGCAGCATCGCTTGCTCCTGGAAACTTCTTGGGAAGCCATTGAGGACGCCGGAGTCGTCCTCGATTTTGAAAAAGGCAGCGATGTTGCCGTCTTTGTTGGCATTTCGCATAACGACTACCAAGGGATTCAGAGCACCGCTTTCGACCACTTCGGTATTGCACCCCACACGCCTACCGGGAGCGCGCACTCAATCGCCGCGAATCGAATTTCCTACTGTCTAAATCTGCGAGGTCCGAGCGTCGCGATGGACACGGCATGTTCGTCGGCTCTCACTGCGATCCACGCCGCGTGCGAGCACATTTGGGCCGGACGCGGCGACACCGCACTGGCGGGCGGCGTGACCGTGATAATCACACCGGGCGGATTCATCGGTTTTTCGCAGGCGTCAATGCTCTCGCCCGATGGCCGATGCGCCGCGTTCGATGCAACGGCAAATGGTTTCGTGCGTGGCGAAGGCGCCGGCATGGTGCTTCTTAAGCGCCTTTCCCACGCAATTGCAGATGGCGATCCAATTCAGGGAGTAATTCTCGGCACGTCGATCAATCAGGACGGGCATACAAACGGTATCTTCCTACCCAGCGCGGAAGCACAAACCCGGCTGGTAGAAGAAGCGTGCAAAGATGCTGGCGTATTGCCGCACCAGATTGCATTCGTCGAGGCGCACGGCACCGGTACGGCGGTCGGTGACCCAATCGAAGCTCATGCTCTGGCGGAAGCTCTGTGCAGGAACCGCTCCGATCCCCTCCCCATCGGCTCGGTAAAAACCAACGTCGGACATCTCGAGACCGCCGCCGGCGTCGCGGGACTTTTGAAAGCGATGCTTGTACTCCAGCACCGCAAAATTCCACCGAGCCTCCATTTCAACACGCCGAATCCACACATCGATTTCGAGAAATTGAAGTTGCGTGTTCCGACGGCGGTCGAGCCTTTGCCGGAAATGAATGGTGAATGCTTGGCTGGCGTAAACTCGTTTGGTTTCGGCGGCGCCAATGCGCACGTTATTCTGACGGAACCGCCTCCGCTCCCGCATTTCGCCCATGCAGAATTCTGGCCTGAGCGCGCCTGGCCGGTGATGCTTTCTGCCCGCTCCGAGGATGCGCTCCGTGGCTACGCGATGAAACTGGCGGCATGGCTCACGGAACGGCTGAACCTCAACGGCGATTCGCCGCTCCTGCCTGATCTTACTTACACACTCGGCGCGCGGCGCAATCATCACCCGCATCGCCTGACGCTGGTCGCCCAATCGATAGCCGATCTGATTCAGGAACTCGACGCTTTCGCGATCAAACAGGATAGCGTAAGGGTGCGAAATTCGTTCACACCGCGTCCTGAGTCCGCTCCGCGCGTTGCGTTCGTCATGAGCGGACAGGGCCCGCAGTGGTGGGCCATGGGGCGCGAGTTGATGCAACACGAACCGGTTTTCCGGCGGGTCATCGAACAGTGTGATGGCGCGATGCGTGGCATCACGAACTTCTCTCTACTCGAAGAGCTCACTCGTTCCGAGGAAACCTCGCAGATGCACCGCACCGAAGTTGCGCAGCCGGCCATCTTCGCGATGCAGATCGGGCTGGCCGAGCTTTGGAAATCGTGGGGCGTGCAGCCGGCGGCGGTCGCGGGCCATAGCGTAAGTGAAATTGCCGCAGCCTGCGTGGCCGGTTTGTTTTCCTTGGAGCAAGGCGCGCGCATTACCGCTCTCCGCGCACAATTTATGGAGAGCTGTGCCCGGGGCGAAGGAAAGATGCTCGCCGTCGGTCTCGGCGAAGAAGAAGCGCAGGCGTTGATCGACAAACATGATCGCACCGTTTCAATCGCGGCATTTAACGGCCCCCGCTCGCTTACCCTGGCCGGTCCGCGCCATTCGATCGAAGCGATCTTTGCCGAACTCGAGCCGCAAGGCGTGTTTGCGCGCATGGTGCGCGTCGATCACCCATTTCATCATTCGATGATGCAACCGGCCTCAGAAGCCCTCGAAAACGCGCTGGCCGATCTCGCGCCGCAATCTGAGACTGTCCCGTTGTTCAGCACGGTGACCGGCAATCGCCTCGCCGGTGAGGCCGGCGATGCGGCGCACTGGGGCCGCGGCGTTCGGCAACCGGTGCAGTTTGCGCCGGCGATAAACGCGATTGCTGATTTCGGCGTGGATATTTGGCTAGAGCTCGGCGCTCACCCCGCTCTGGCTCATTCAATCCAGGAGTGTCTTGCTGGCCGCGGCGGTGCAAACCCGATTGTAATTTCGTCGGTTCGCCGGGAGCGCGAACACGGATCGTTGCTCGAAGCGGCAATGGATCTACATCGGGCGGGAGTGCCGTTCAACTTCAAGGCGATGACCCCATCGCGTCGTTTGCTCTCGCTCCCGGCTTACTCCTGGGATCGGAACCGCTGGTGGAACGAGGCTCCCGCCTGGCGCGAAGGCCGACTGGCACCAGGCGGCCGAGGCCTGCTCGATTTTCGCTTGCCGTGCGCGAAGCCTACCTGGTCAGCCCGTCTAGACAGCCGTCACATGGCGTTTCTCAAAGATCACCGGGTCGAGAACCGTGTTATTTTTCCTGCCGCGGGATTTGTTGATCTCGTAATCGAGGCCGCCACGCAGCTCTTCGAGGGCCGGCCTTTCGTGGTCGAGGACCTTGAAATTCGCAAACCACTCATCTTGCCGGAATTGGGCACCGGGATTCAGCTCGAGATTTCGTACGAGCCTAACGAGCGCACATTCATGATCCAGAGTCGGCTGGACCAGGGAACATCCTGGTCGTTGCATGTCGTCGGCTCGATGCGCGCCGAACGGACCGAGTCGAGGTTCGCCGGATCAAGTTTCGAAAGTGAAATCCAGCCGGTTATCTCCAAGCTCAAGCCCATCGATATCGAAGCGTTTTATCGTTATATGAACGATCTGGGACTCGGGTATGGTGACACATTTCGCTCTGTTCGCGAGCTTTCCGCCGCAAATGGCGAATCGTCCGGGCGGGTGGCGCTTTCTGAATCGATTGCGCCGAGAGCCGGTGAGTATCCGTTGCATCCCGTACTGCTCGATGGTGCGTTACACGTGTTTTCCGCCGGTCGTTCAACGGTCGAAGCGCGCGGCTCGCAACTTAAATTGCCAGTCCGATTTGGCCGGATCCTGTTTCTCCACTCTCCCGGAGCCTCGGCACGGGTGCGCGCCAGCGTGGTCCAATGCACGGATGAGTTCGTCGAGGGGCGCATCGCTCTTTATGACGAATCCGGCAAACCGTGTGTTCTAGTGGACGGATTCCGCGCCATCAGTGTCGCCGCGGTGCGCCGGGGTACGCCCGGCGGAGTCCGCGATGTTCTCTATCATGTGGATTGGCAGCGCACACCAAACGAATCACGCGCGGGGACGTTGGAACCGCTGCCGTTGAACCGTCTGCGCGACGCTGCTCGAGGCGCGCTCGATGATGTGCTCGCAATGCGCGGCCGCTCCCGGCTAGAAAGTGCGATTGCCGCTCAGGACGATCTCGCTGCTGTCCTGCTCTGCGCAGGCCTCCGCGAAATGGGAGTTACGATCGGCGCTGATTTCACCGCCGATTCACTGCGTGTCGCCATGTCGATGCGACCAGTTTTCGAACAGTTGATGTTGAAACTTCAAAAGCGCGGTCTGGTCGAATCAAGTGAATCCGGTTATCGACCAAAGCTGGCGTTCGCAACTGCCGCTGAATCCGCTAACCAGGCGCAGCAACAGTTCATTACGGATCACCCCGGTCACCTCCCTGAAGCGCAGCTGGTGGCCGGAAATTGCGCTGAGCTCGGTCCGATTCTGCGCGGCGAGAAGGACGCGGTGCAGGTACTGTTCGCTGGCGCTGGAGCGGAATTGCTCGACCAATTTTACGGCGACGGTTTGCTGACAAGTCACTGGCTTGCAGCTATCAGCGCTGCTGTGCAGGAAGCGGCCCGTGTGCTTCCGGAGGGCCGCGGCTTGAGGATCCTCGAAGTCGGCGCCGGTACTGGCGGCCTCAGCGCGCAAGTGCTCCCGCCGCTGGAGCGCGGCTTGCACTCCTACACATTCACCGACGTCTCGGCTGCTTTCTTCTCGGGTGCCCATCAGAAGCTCGCAAACTTCCCGGAAGTTGAAACCAGGATCTTTGATCTTGAAAAATCCGCTGCCGAACAGGGCTTCGAGATCGGCTCGTTCGATTTTATCATCGGCACCAACGTACTTCACGCCGTAGCCAACATTCGCGCTTCCCTGCGTAACCTGTACGATCTGCTCGCTCCGGGCGGTTCGCTGGTTTTCATGGACGTGGCCACGCCTCAGTTGTGGACGGAAACGGTTTTCGGTCTAACCAGCGGTTGGTGGCGCTTTAGCGATCGGGATCTGCGCCCAGTGCATCCACTACTTGGACGTTCGCAATGGGAAACGGTGCTTCGCGAAACCGGTTTCAGCGAGACTAGTTCGTTGCCAGGATTAATGGGGCCGGACGGCGAAGGCCAGATCACCATTCTCGCGCGCAAAGCGTGGCAGGCTCCGGCCGCCCCCGAACCTGTAGTGGAATCTCCGCCGGAAAAATCATTTCTTATTTTTGCCGACCGAGAAGGTATTGGTTCCTCTTTAGCCGAACGCCTGCGCACGACGGGTATTCGTTGCCGAATTGCCTTCCGTGGGACCTCGTTCGCAGCGAGCGAACTAGACACCTTCACGCTAAGAGCCGAAGCGCCGGAAGATTGGCAGCAACTTTTCGCGGCGTGCGCGGGCGAAGCGGCGCCGGAGCGGATCATCTATCTTTGGAACCTTGATACACGAATTGACGATGATGCAGCGATTGGCACCGACGCGATGCTCCACCTCGCCCAGTGCCTCGATAGCACCTGGCCCACGACCAATCTGCGAATCGACTCCGTTACGCGAGGGGCGGAAGCCGTCGGCCGAGATTCCAGCCCAACCGTACTCGCGCAGGCCCCCGCCGTCGGGCTGATGCGCGTCATTCTGAACGAATATCCGAACTATGCTTGTCGCGGGATTGATTTGCCGCCGACGCCGTCCGCAGCTGATGCAAACTTGCTTTGGATGGAACTGCTGCGCGCCGAATCGGAGCGCGAAGTCGCCTTCCGCGGCGAGGCGCGATATGTCCAGCGACTCGAACGCGGACGTCCGCGCCGTGAGCAAACGTTTGATCGCGCTGTCCCGCTGCGACTCGAATCACGTGAGCGCGGCCAGCTCGACACCCTGAGCTTCGCGCCTTTCAGGCAGCCGTCGTGCGGGCCGGGCGAAGTAATCATCGACGTGAAGGCGGCGGGCATGAATTTCCGCGATGTACTCAAAGCTCTCGCGCTTTATCCCGGCGAAGCGCCCGATGCGCGCGTCTTTGGAGACGAAGTTGGCGGTATCGTCATTGCCGTCGGATCCGACGTTACGCACGTGAGGCCGGGCGATCGGGTCTTTGGTCTGGCCGTGTTCGGGTTGTCGACGCAGACGATCGCGCGCGGCGGCGACGTACGCCGAATTCCTAACGATCTCTCCTTTGAGGAAGCGGCCACGATTCCGGTTGTGTTCATGACCTCCTGGCATGCGCTGAAAAATGTGGCGCGACTAAGGAAGGGTGAACGGGTGCTCATACACGCCGGTGCCGGGGGCGTCGGCATGGCTGCGATCCAGATCGCGCATCATCTGGGCGCCGAAGTCATCGCCAGCGCCGGTAGCCCGGCCAAGCGAACGTTGCTCCAAACGCTCGGCGTAAAACACGTAATCGACTCACGGCGCGGTGACTTTGCCGAAGCTGTGATGGAACTTACCGATCGTCGCGGTGTGGATGTAGTGCTCAACGCCCTCGCCGGCGAAGCAATTCCAATGGGCCTGGGATGCCTCGGTGAGTTCGGTCGCTTTGTCGAAATCGGCAAACGCGACATTTACCAAAACTCCCGTATTCCGCTCCGGCCGTTGCGGCGCAACGCATCGTTTCACGTTGTCGCGATGGACGCCGTCTTCGCATGTAACGAAACGCTTACGAGAAAGATGCTCGCGGAGATCTCTGACCTCGTCGAGCAGCGCGCTCTCTGTCCGCTGCCGTTCCGCGCATTTCCAGCAAACAACATCAGTTCAGCCTTTCGGCTCATGGCGGGCGGGAAGCACATCGGCAAGGTCGTCGTTTCGCTCCCGGAAACATTTGTCCCGCGGCGCGGGGAGCCCATGGCATCGAAGTTCGAAATCAGGTCGGATGGATGCTATCTCATTACCGGCGCGTTTGGTGGCTTCGGAAAAGTCATTGCCAATTGGCTGGTCCAGTGCGGAGCGCGGCATCTGGTGCTTTCCAGCCGGAATGGCGCATCCACTTCGGAAGCTGAGGCGTTCGTTAACAGTCTCCATGATCGAAAAGTCACAGTTCAAATCGTAAAAGCCGACGCTGGCTCGCCTGACGACATCGCGCGCCTATTGGCTGAAATCGGCAGCAACCGTCAGCCCCTTCGCGGAATATTTCATCTCGCCATGTTCATCGACGACGCACCGCTCGCTGCGCTTAACCGCGAGCGAATGGCAAGCGTAATCGGCCCGAAGGCACTTGGGGCATGGCTCCTCCACGAAGGGACCCGGCACATTGCCCTCGATTGTTTCGTTATGTTTTCATCGATTTCGTCAATCTTCGGCAATCCTGCGCAGGGCAATTACGCAGCGGCCAATGCGTTCCTTGATTCGCTCGCACATCACCGTCATGCGCTCGGGCTTCCCGCCTTAACGATAAACTGGGGTGTGCTGGGCGGAGAAGGCTATGTCGCGCGAAATGAACGCGTAGCCGAGTTTCTCGCCAAACAAGGTATTAGTGAACTTTCGCCCGGCGAAGTGCTGTCGATTGTTGAGTCCTCACTTCGTGCGGGCAGCGCTCAGGTCGCTGCCATTCGAGTGGATTGGGCGAAATGGAGAACGTTCTTCCGAGGCATGCAAGGGAGCCCGCTCCTCGAGCGCATCTTCGCGGCGGTCGAGGGCCAGGACAGCGCCGGTGTCACAAGCGATTGGCGAAATAAGATCGAGTCCGCCGCCCTAGCGGAAAAGGAAACCGTAATCGCCCACGCTGTACGCGAAGTTGTCGGGTCTGTCCTCCGAGTAAAACCGGACACACTACGTGACGATCAACCGCTCACCGACCTCGGCCTCGACTCTTTGATGGGCGTTGAAATCGAGAACTCGCTGGAAGCAGCAATCGGCGTCGCTCTGCCGCCTACGAGCTTGATGCGCGCCCGGACGATTGGCCAAATCGCAACTTTAATCGCAGGCCACGTTGGCGGCACCGCGCAAAGTGCGACGTCGCCGCCGACTCCACCAAGACCGACAGAACAGTCCGTCCCATCTTCAATTGAGGTTGATCTCGATGCACTTTCGATTGAACAGATCGGCCGGCTACTCGGCGGCGATGAAAATCCTGTACTCGAGGCAACCCCGCATGTCTGACGCCAAACGCGCTCGTTTCAAACAATGGCTTGAGAGCGGTGAGGCCCATCTGCATCCGCTAACTTTACCACAGCGCGAACTGTGGGAAACCTCTGCGGCTCCGCCAGCCGACGTGTCGAACCACATCTGTTGCGTTATCAACGTTCGCGGGCTGATTTCTCCCGAGGATTGCGTCGCTTCCCTCCAGCGGGTCGTGAACCGGCAGGAAGTGCTGCGGTTGTCGTTTTTACCCGGAAAAAATGGACCCGTTCAGCTCATTCGCAGTCGCAGCGAGCCGGTGATGCGATTCCGTGACGTTCCATCGAATACGCCGCCCGAAAAGATCGAAGAGCTTGCGCTCCAAACCTTTTACCAGCCATTCGATTTGGTTCAGGGACCTCTTTATCGAGTGGAAATAATCCGCCGCGCGCCTGACGACCAGATAATGGTTTTCGCGATTCATCATGCCATCGCCGATGGTTGGACGTTAGGCATTTTTGTCCAAGACTTATCTGCCGCTTATGTCCTGCAACGTACCGGCGCGAGGAACGGATTACCTCCGGTGCTCACCTCATACTCGGCATGGGGCGCCACGGAGCGCAGCACCTGGCAAGCTGCCGAGCTGGAGCCACGCATCGCTTTCTGGAAATCGCGCATAACGGGAATCCGCCCGCTCTGGACCACACCCCACAATTCCGACATCGTCCTGATGCCTCAACGCTTGGTGTCTGAGTTGCCGGCTGAAACAACAACCGCGGTTCGCGAACTGGCCCGGTGCAATGGTGCCACACTGTTTAGTACGCTACTGGCGCTATTTCAGATCGCGCTTTCGCGGTGGACGGGCGAGAACGACATCGTTGTCGGGACGCCGGTGGCAAACCGAATCCGCCAGGATGTCCGCGAGACGATGGGATATTTTTCCGGCATCGTTCCGTTGCGCGGCCAGGTGGAGCGGGATCGCCCGTTTACTGAACACGTGCGAATCGTTCACCAGACCACGGTCGATTCGTTTGCCAACGCGATGCCGTTCGCGGAACTTGTCCAGGCCGTTGGCGAACATCCGTCGCCGACGCGAAACCCCATCTTCCAAGTGCGCTTTGCTTTGCAAAATCATCCTATCCCCGATGTCGAAATTCGCGGACTGTCACTGAAGCTGCGGATGCGGTCGACTGGTACTCCGCGGTTTGACCTTGGGTGTGAAATCACCGAACGAGGCGACACGTTCGAGGTAGTCTGGTTGTTCCGGGAGAACCTTTTTTCCGGACCCGAAATAGAAGAACTAGGTCGGCTGTTCCAATCCGTAATAGAAAATAGTTCCCGGGTGCCCGAGAGGCGGACTGCTGCCCTAACGAGTTAAAACGATGAATATCGCAACAACTGCCGAAACTGTTTCCGAAATGCACGACGAGCACGACGTTCGCAGTGTTGCCTTCCAAACTCTGGTGATCTCAATCGGTCTTACCGAGGCTGCGCTTTGGGCCGCGGTCTGGCTGGGTTGGATCTGGCTCGCTGTGCCGCTCGTCCTGGTGGCGGCGCATTTCATGCATGGCATGTTGATTGGTTTTCACGAAGCTTCGCATGGTCTGCTCCGGAAAAGTCGGCGACTGAATGAATTCGACGGCGTGATCATTGGCATGTTCAGCTTTCTGCCTTTCAGCCTTTATCGCGTGGTGCATCAAACGCATCACATCCATCTCGCCACCGAGCGCGATACCGAGCTCTGGCCATTTGTTCTTCCGAAAGTTCCTCGCTCGGCACGATGTTGTGCGGCTCTGCTCGAACTTACGGTCGGCTTGTTTTACTCGCCGTTCATTTTTCTGCGCACTTTTGTCGGTCGCGCCCCCGTAGTCCGAAGCCGCAAGGTCAGGCGGCGAATTTGGGCCGAGTTAGCCCTCAGTGTGGTCGTTTGGACTGCCCTCATCGCGGCAGTCGCCATCTTGGGCGTGTGGAAATATTTCCTTTGGATGTATTTGGGGCCGGCGATCATTGCGGCAAATCTCCAGAGCTGGCGCAAATATATCGAACATGTCGGCCTAACCGGCGATACGGTAAACAGTTCCACCCGGAGCATTGTGCCGAAAAGCTGGTTCGGACGCGTCTTTGCCTACACTCTGCTCCACGAGCCTTACCATGGTGTGCACCATCAAAATGCCGCTCTGCCACATCGAGTGCTGCCTCAGTTTACATCCGTGCTTACTCCGAAAACGCCGGGCGATGTTGCCCCATTCATGAGTTATCGGCAGGCGTTGCCAGACGTGATTCGCAACCTCGCGAATCCGCGAGTTGGAGCACAATGGTGCGACCCTACACGGAACTGACAGCCGATTGCGTCAGCAACGGCGTATTGGTCGAAAGGGAACCAGCATTAAGCGGGAACCGGTAGCTTTCGAAGAGCCGCTCCACCGACCGGCGTTTTTCCATTTTCAAGATGAACTTAACATCGTCGCCATCGAAAGCGGGAGCGGCTTCGCGCTACGTTTTCGAAGCGACCGGACTGATAAAGGATTTTGATGATGGCCAGGTGCACGCTTTGCGTGGCGTAGATCTTCAGATCGAGGATGGCGAATTTGTGGCGATCGTTGGGCCGAGTGGCAGTGGCAAGACAACTCTGCTGCAGATGCTCGGTGCGCTTGATCGGCCAAGCGAGGGCACGTTGAAATACCGCGGTGAATCACTGCTCGATTTACCAGATCCCGCCGCCTACCGGGCGCACGAGATCGGCTTTGTCTTTCAAGCATTTCATCTGCTTCCGACTTTCACTGCGAGTGAGAACGTTCAGATTCCGATGTTCGAGGATCATAAGTCTCGCGCGGAGCGACAAGAACGAGCCCTCGAATTACTGAAGGCCGTTGGACTCGAAGAGCGAGTGAATCATTATCCGGCCAAACTTTCCGGCGGAGAACGCCAGCGCGTCGCCATCGCCCGCAGCCTGGCCAATTCTCCTTCGGTGCTTCTGGCCGACGAGCCGACCGGCAATCTGGATAGTGAAAGCGCTAACCACGTCCTCGACCTGCTCAGGTCGCTTCACGCCGACCGTCGAATGACGCTCATCCTTGTCACCCATGATATGAGCATCGCGGCCTGCGCGCAGCGCGCGATTCAAATGAAGGACGGGTGCGCGGTGTTCGACGGCGATCCAGCGAAACTTTCTATCCACAGAATCGCATGACCTTTCTCGATGTCATCATCCGCGGCCTCAAGCGACGGCCACTCCGCACAGGCTTAACATTGTTAGGCATTTCGGTCGGCATCGCCGCGGTTGTTGCGTTGATTGGATTGTCTCGAGGTTTGGTCACCAGTTGGACAGCGGGAATGAGGCAACGTGGGACCGAGATAGTCGTTTCCAACTTTCGGGGTTCTCTCACCCCGAAGCCGTTTCCTGCATTTACCCGGGACCGGATCGCCAATCTCCCCGGTGTCGCGGCAACCTGTACGATTTTGGTTGATTTGATGGGCATCGAAAACGCCGAGTTGATGATCGTGTCGGGACGCGAATGGGGCTGCTTCGCCTGGGAAAATCTCAAGCTCGTCTCCGGGCGGATGCCTAACGATCAGAATGAACATGCGGTTGTCCTGGGCACCAACGCCGCGGACATCTTAAAAAAGAAAATCGGCGACACGGTGCAGATCGAGACTGAGGAACTCACCGTCGTAGGCATTGCTAACGGTGGGGCATTTGTCGAAAACGGCTCGGTGATTCTTCCGCTCCCCCTGCTGCAACAGATCACCGGCAATCACGATCAAATCAGCGCCATCGATGTGCGGGTCACTCCCGGCATGAATGATGCCGGGATTCGGCACCTGTGCGACGAGATGAACAAGCTCATTCCGGAAGGGCATGCCGAGCCGGCCGGCGAACATATTGCGAGCAGTGAGGGCTATCGGGTGATCAATGCTATGAGCTGGGGCACGTCGCTGCTGGCGATACTGGTCGGTGTGCTTGGCGTCACGAACACCATGCTCATGAGTGTTTTTGAGCGAAAGCAGGAGATCGCTGTTTTGCTTGCCCTGGGATGGAGACCCAGCCGGATCGTGCGCATGATTTTGTGGGAGTCGGCCTTACTGGGATTCCTCGGCGGCATTATCGGTGTGCTCCTGGGCATCATCGGTGTCCAATTGCTGAAAATGGCGCCTGCTCTGCGCGGCATGCTCGAACCGGACTTACGGACCAACCTGATGCTTGAGGCCATTGCTATCGCGGTGTTTGTCGGCGTTCTAAGCGGACTTTATCCAGCGTGGCGGAGCTCACGAGTAGCACCCAGCCTGGCCTTACACGGATGAACAGTGGGAAAACGAGCTCGTCGAAACTATTTATGACCCTTGACTTCACAGGCCGCTGGTTCGCCACCGTGAGCGTGGTTCTTATTGCGGTGCCTATGTTTGCCGTGGCGGAAGAGTCGGCGTCTGATCTCGCAGCCGCTCTGCGCGCAAAAGAAGAGGGTTCAACATTTGTCCGGGTGCGAATGCAGATCGGGAGCGGGGAAAATCAAATACTTCAACTTCAAATTAAATCCCGCCAGTCGAATACCACCAGTGATATCGTGTATCAGGTTCTGTTTCCGAAAGAGCGTAAAGGCGAAGCCGTTTTACTTCATCGATCGGGCGAAAAATTCAGTGGAACCACGTTTGCTCCTCCGAATACCGTTAGGCCAATCGTGTCGGGACAAATGAATCAAGCGCTTTTCGGCAGCGATCTTTCCTACGAAGACATAATCGATAATCCCTTCCGGTGGCCTCAACAGGCAATTGTCGGAACCGAAGCGATCGATAATATTCAGTGTCAGATCCTCGAATCGAAACCTGGAAAAGGCCACAGCTCCTCGTATTCCAGCGTGAAAACCTGGGTAGATCCTCGCCGGTTCGTTCCGCTGCGAATCGAGAAATATGACAGCTCGGGCAAAGTTCTGCGCCGGATCAACATCACCCGTGTTTTGCTCGATGGAAACGACTCCCTGCCTGCTGATCTCAAAGTTTACGGGCCGCGCGGCACCGTCACCGAGATAACCGGGTCACGAATCAAGCGAGGCTTGACTTACGCGAACACTGAATTCACGCCAGAAGGTCTAAAGCAGCTCAGCGCGCCGCCTGGTTCTCCTCAATAGCACACCCAGGCAGCAGACCATTCCGCGCACGCGCGCGCGAGGGGCCGTTGCGAGAGCACAACTCAATCACACTATTGCGAAGAAAGCGCGCGAACGGAGCGGCGATGCCGTCATCATGATGTCGAGCGCGGCATGTGCGAACCAATTTTACTCCGAACACAAAAGTAACACGGAGGTTTCAGGCTTTGGGTCGTGCCATCGACAAATTCGAGATGTATCATTCGCTTGCGACCGATTCTGCGCGCAACAAACGGCGGCCTTCGACCACTTGCCAGAGAACGAGAGCCGGGATGCCGACGAGCAAGTCGCGGAAGCGCGCCAAAAGGGATATGGCGAAGGCAGTTTCGCCGGGTATGCCAAGAAGATTGCCGATCACAAGGTAACCGCTTTCCTGGACCCCGAGCTGGCCGGGAACAGGAAAAGCCGCTGATTTAACGGTCATCGCCATGCTTTGCAGAATGACCGCATTCGAGAAAGTCGCATGCAGGCCAAGCGCATATAAGGCGATAAAAATTTCGCCGGAGCTGCCGATGAGCGAAACTATTGTCCAAATGCAACACGCCAGCACACCACGCCGACGTGTATAAAAGTCGCGTACGGTTTGGTCGAGCGTTTCGCCGCTTTGCACGAGGGAGCTCCATTCTTTTGATTTCACCAGGCGGGTGATGATTACGCTGACAAAACGAAACATGCCGAGTCGTTGGGCAACGTAGAAGCCGGCAATGGCAAGAACTCCAAGAACGGCTCCGATCAATGTCGGACCGACCAAAC
This sequence comes from Verrucomicrobiota bacterium, assembly GCA_003219175.1. Classification (GTDB taxonomy): domain Bacteria; phylum Verrucomicrobiota; class Verrucomicrobiia; order Chthoniobacterales; family UBA10450; genus AV69. The sequence continues at coordinate 25,868 of QHPU01000046.1, forward strand.
TGCTGCGTCCAGTAGCGTGGACCAGCAAGACTAGACCAAGCAGGGTGAACTCTATTTGGGTAACAACGCCCAGTGTGACATCAACGATCACACTGGCCGCGGCCGCAGCCATCGGGGTGCCGGTAATGGTGGCGAGTCGCGCACGAACAATATCGCCGCCAACCGCGGCCGAAGGAATCAGATTGCTGATCGATTCACCGATCCAACGCATCCAGAACAAACTTTGCAAACGTGGGCGAAGTGTTTTTGGAAAGAGCACATACCAGGCAGTGGCATCGAGAAAGATCGGGATGAAATGAAACGCGGCGATGCCGACTACGGCCCAGCCGGCAGTCGCGACCGCAGTGCCGACCGAGGTCGCGCCTTGGCGAATGAGAAGAATGGTGAAGAGCGCGGCACCCGCGAAACCGAGCAGGTAAATTGTTAGTTTGAGCTTGCCGCGGGTTTTCATGTTCGATCGAAGAATGATCGTGAATACGATCTCCGTTGGTCGCAACTAACGAAAACAAGGAATGGCGGGTTTTCTCGATTTTTCCGGGAAGCTCGCGTGCGTTGTTCGGCGCCCTCGCTGAACGCGAGAGGAAATTCGCGAAGGCGAGGCGTGTGCGCTCCGCAGCCCAGACGGTCTCTAACGCAACACTAGATTCGACTACGACATCCGCTGTAGGCGTGGTCGTTGGCCGCGGCTCCTCTACAGCAATAGCGACTGGCACAACGATTGTGCGCCGCATCGGCTTCAACAAAAGCGAACAGATAATCCCTCAAACAAACCCAAGAAATATCGCAGCAATAACATCGCTGAGATAATGCGCACCCAAGCCAATGCGACTGAACCCAACCAACATCACCAGCAAGGCCGCCGAAAAAATGATCAACCTTTGCCACGACTTCGTTCTGACCAGCGGCAGCGTAAACAACAGTGATTGTCCGTAAAGCAAAGTTGCCCCGATGGTATGTCCGCTGGCGAAACTGTAACCTGCCCAATCGACGAACCACCCGTCGAGAAAAGGACGTTGACGATATATCGCGAGCTTGAGCAATTCATTTAGAAGCATGCCGCCAGGAACCGCACCAACCATTGTGAGCAGCGCGGGCCAGGCACGTCTCCAAACAAAAAATATCGCGGCCAAAAACAGGACGATTCCGGTCCACTCGGCAGAGCCAGGCTCGCTCAAAACATGCAAGATATTGACGAAGCTTTGACCGAGATGCGCATGAAACCAGCCGGCGATATGATCGTCCGCACCGGCTAACGGATTGACCACAGCGAGGGTCGCGCCGCTCTGGGGGAAAAGAACGCGTTGGACACAAAAAACGGAATTACCGTGGCATGCACCGAACTCGAGTTTCGTCCGATGTCTCCTTAAAAGAAATTCGATAGATTTCGCCCGATTCCCTCGATGCTTGATCCTTAGGCAAGGAGTGGCTGTTTCTGGCGTTTGGCCTGGCTCGGACTTGCCGACGCCAAAACAAATGGCGTTCGAAGACCGCCGCTAATGTGTTATAGGACCCCGCTGCTCGAGGCGACGACGCACCCCCTACGTCAGGCATGCCCGACGCTCCTAAATCCGGCGATTATACAATCATCACTTGCCGACTAAGGCCCAATCCGATACATCAATGGCGGCCCGCACGTGCGATTCACTCATAACTGTACTTCACCGTGAACAAAATCCTGCTTCGAAAAGCATCGCGAACATTAGTCGTTTTCACGCTAACAATGCTGACTATAGCCGGAGCCGGTGACGTCTTCGCAGGGACCGAACCCGAAATACAGCAAACCGCCAAACCGGAAGAGGGAAATTCACACAATCTTTTTAACTACGAGACGACGTACACGTTCCAGAGCGATTTTGAGGAATCCAAACTCGGGCATGGCGATTCGCTTTACGACGACTTCAGCTTCGACCATCGATTTTTAATCACTGGGAAATGGTATTTTCGCGCCGGCGTCGAATACGAGCGTTACGATTTTGGGGGCACCAACAACGGCCTGCCCGACCATTTGCAAGGACTCTATGGGCACCTGGCCCTGGAGTACGTGGTGGAAGATCATCCAGGCGCAGGTATCGAACTCGATCCTGGAGTTTACTTCCAAGATCACATCAGCGGGAACGCTTTCGACGTTCCCGGGAGAGCGTATGTGAGTTTTCCTTTGAAGAAGGACAAAATCTTCGCCACGGTCGGTTTCGGCTGGGGCCAATTCCAGGATCCAGTTGTCGCCCCGGGTGGTGGTATTACCTGGCTGATTAACGACAAGGTGCGCTTGCAGGCTGTATTTCCAAAGCCTGCGCTGGTGTATCAGCCAAATGACGACTGGGACATACGGGCGATTGGGGAACTGAATTTTCTCGGAGCTCGCACAGATCAAGTGCATACAACAGAGCGGAAACTGCAACTGGACGACGGCGTCGTTCAATACAGTGAGTATCGCGCCGGTTTGCAGGTTGGGTATTCGGGTTTTAAACCGTTTAAGATCATTGCAGGCGCAGGCGCTACAATTCAGCGCAATTTCGATTTCTTCCGGGTCAATCAGTCGAAGCGGACTGATCCGGCGCCGTATCTCAGAATCGCAGCGGAAGCGAAATTTTAAGGAAACATTTCGCCGAGCTTTCTGGCTACTCCCTGATCGCCGCGAACCTTTAGTCGGCCAGTAAAATAGGCCCATGTGCCGCTGAGTTGATCACGGCAGATGGCGACCCAATCCTTGTCTTTTGCTATGAAAGTGACATTTGGATCGGGGATTTTTCCCTTGCCCATCTTGTAGGTCCCGTTGTTGACCTCGATCCACCATTTGCCGCCGTTCGGTCCGCTCAAGTCCCATTGATAACGAGCGTGCACACCTTTTGCTTTTGCCGGTTGAAAACTGCCGCGCATGGCATCGAACACATCCTGCGGCGTCGCATTGGGCGGCTCATTCGACGCCGCCAGGGCGGTGCCCACGTTGATCAACGCGGCCAGAGTAGCAATTCTCGCGAAAAATAAGGAGTTCCTCTCTTTCACTGCTCGAATCAGCATCGTTGCCGTGGCCGCAGTTGGCCGCTTAACCTCGCTACTCTTCGATGCGCCGCAACAGAAGGGCGGCGCCGATGAAGGTGATGATGGCGCCAGCCAACAGAACTATCAGGTCCCTCAGATAAAACGCAGTCGGGGCTTGATACATGTTCACCAGTCGGAACGCGCGGCAGAAATGGGTGAGCGGAAAAATTTCCGAAAGATACTGGATGGCTTTGGGCAGTTGCTCGAGCGGGGCGAAAGCGCCGGACAAAACAAATACCGGCAGCAAAAAGAAGACGGAAAATTGAATCGCCTGCGTCTGGGTTTTGGAGAGAGCGGAGATGAGAAGTCCGAGCCCGAGCGAACAAAGCAGGAAGAGGAGGCAGATCAGCATCAACGCGGGCGGTTGATAGAACGGCACATGAAATTGAAAACCGGCGACAAACGCGATCACTGCGATGATCACGATCGAGACGCCGAGATACGGCAGGATCTTGCCAATCACAATTTCGCCACGTTTCAGTGACGTGACCATCAACTGGTAAAGCGTTCCCGATTCCCGTTCGCGCGCGATCGTGCAGGCCATCAATGTAACCGTGAGTAATTGTAAGATGAGCCCGATAATTCCCGGAATAACGTAATCAATGAAACGCTCTTTTGGGTTGTAGAGCACTATTCTCTTGGCTGACCACGCTTCCATCAGCGAGACGAATTGCTTGCGAATCTGCAGCGGCAGTTGTTTACCCAACTCGATCACTTCATCCGGCAAGTCCTCAACGATAAGGTCGCGCTCTTTCATCTGAAAATCGGCCAGACTTTTTTGCACTCCGCCCTCCGCGGCATCGGCCGTGTTGATGTCGCTCCCATCGACGTACAGGGTCAGCGGTTTCGGATTACCAGCGCTCAGAGAATCGCTCCAGCCCTGTGGAACGATCAGCGCGACCTGGACGTGATGGCCCAGAAGATCGGACTCATTAGTAGTGTCCGGCGGACCCTGCTGCCACCGAAACGTTTTGCTCTTCAGCACGATGTCGATAAATCGCTGGGTGCGCGGCGCGTTGTCGCGATTAACCAGCAGGCCGGGGACATCGGTAATGTCGCTCGATTCGAAAGCGTAGCCGAAGAGCAAAATGAAAAGCGGCGGCAAAATCAGAAGCAAAAGCAGCACTCGTTTGTCGCGATAAATGTGAAGGAACTCCTTGTAGGCGACGCTGAAGATGGCGTGGAGAGAGGAGTTCATGAAAGAAAACGCCCAACGCTCAATGAAGAGGGACCCGGCAAACGCCAAACACCGAACGCCGAACGCGGCAGAAGAAAACGCCCAACGCTCAACGCCCAACGCTCAACGGCCAATGAGAAGAGCTGCGAAGTCATTTTGCGTTTTGCTCTGCTGTTAGGATGCTCGTGAAGAAAATCCTGATTAGCTGCTCGGTTTCGGCGAGGATCGGGATCATACTTTTTTCGGAGAGCATCTTGGATTTTTCAATCAGGCGAAGCCATCGTCTGGTTTCTTTGAGCTCTTTCAGGCAAACCTTCAGTTTGTGAATGAAATCTTTAAGCGATTCGGCGGCCTCTACTTCACCATGATTGCCATATGGAGAAGTGCCGCTGCGGAGAAGCTGGCCAGCAACGTGATTGCCCGCTCGCGTATTCGGAAGAGCATCAACCAGTCGAATAATTCGCGCGCTGAACTCCGTTGAATCTGCTCTCCGCGCAGCTCCGTACTCCGCCGCGTCCTCCTTCACCCTGCTATCTGCGTTCCAATGGATGATTGGGCATTCCAGATCGGATGCTTTCTTCTTCATATTAATTGGGCGTTGGACGTTGAGCGTTTCGCGTTGGGCGTTGAATCTGTCTGGCGTTCTCTTCATTCTTCTGCGTCGCCCCTTTCAGCACCGCATCATACCCCTGCGAATACGCCGTAAACACGTCTTCCATATCCGGTTCGACCCAACGTTCAGCTAACAATTTCAGATCGGGGAAGGGCCAGTTTGTTCGCCAGCTTTGAAGCAATGTTTCCGGCTCGGGCGCATAGATCCGAAGCGCACCGCTGCGCAATGAGACACCAAGGATCCCGGTAAGATTGCGCAACCGAACCAGCGCCGGCATCACCGGGTCCACATCGATCTCAAGCAATTTGGTGCGAAAACTCGCTTTCAGATTTCGCGGTGAAGCTTTGGCCAGGAGTCGGCCGCTCTCGATAAAGCCGACCTCGGTGCAACGTTCCGCCTCATCCATGTAATGAGTTGTAACGAAGATCGTCTTACCCGCATGACTTAAGTCATAGAGCAGGTTCCAAATGTGTTGCCGATGGACCGGATCGAGACCCGAGGTCGGTTCATCAAGAAAGAGCAAAGGCGGGTCGTGCACGAGCGCGCACCCGAGCGCGAGCAACTGCCGCATCCCGCCCGATAAACTCCCGGCCGCGGTATCGCGTTTTTCCCTGAGATCAGTGAGCCCCAACAGATTCGCGATCCGACCATCCAGTTCCGTTATAGGCACGCGACAAGCGCCGCCGAAAAAGCGAAAATTTTCTTCCACCGTAAGGTCGGGATACAAGCTAAAGCGTTGCGCGACGTAACCAAACTTCGTCCGCACCTGCTGCCGTTCCTGCCAGACGTCGTGGCGTGCGATGGTCGCTTTTCCGCCGGTCGGATGCGTCAGGCCGCACAACATCCGAATGGTCGTCGTCTTACCGGCGCCGTTAGCTCCAAGGAATCCGAAGATTGTCCCCGGAGCGATGGTGAGGGAAACTTCCCGCACCGCCTGAACGTTACCAAAATACTTGCTCAGCCTGTCGAGCACGATCACTGGTTCATCCATTTTCGAAAGGTTATTGCGATGGCAGAGCAAGATTTGCAACCCGGCAACGTATCGTTAGAAGTGTCCGCATGAGAAAGAGCTGTCTCCTCTCCCTGGTCCTGGCGATTCTCGCCAGCATCCGCGTGGCGTCAGCGGATCCAGTTTCGGAACTCAGCAGCTTTTCCATTTTCGATAAAATCGATCTGGCGCAACTGGCAAAAAGCGATGCCAAAACTGCGCACGGACCGCCGATGAGCAATTCGCGGTTCTTATCGGTGCAAAGCATCTACGTTTTGCCCGGACCACCTGCCCCGCATCTCGAGGCAATGCGCAATTGGAACCCGTCCGAGCATCACGAACCGAAAGTGTTTCTGCACGGCGACCTCTCTGGTGCAATAAGCGAGTCTTCCTTTGCCAGAATCAAGAGCGCACCAGACAACGGCCCGGTGCGAGCGCTGGTGAACGCGACGGCCAAAATGGGCAACGATTTGCAGCTCAGTCGCGAGGAAGCAGCGCGATGGAAGGGCGGTAATGCGGCGCTTTCCTCTGCGGGCGGTGATTTTTGGATGGGCGTTCTGGCCGGGCGCACCCGCGCCTTTATCAGCGGCGGAACATCGGCGCAGTCACCCTACGATCACGCTGGTCCGTCCATCAAAGCAGGCGAGGAATTAAATGGTCTGCTGCGCGAGCAATCAAAAATTCGGAAGCAGTTTGCCGGAGTGCTTGATAGCAGCGGGATAGGACGCGGCGCGGGATCACTCAAGCCGGATTTGTATTGGGAATTGCTCAACACCGATAATGTGGCAGTGGCAACGCTTGGCGCTTTTTATTCACGCACCGCGAGTGGTGCGGCGCAGGCGGCCGATACGTTTTACTATTCCAGTGGGGGTTATTACGTCACCCTCACGTTGCACCAAATGTGGCCGGTTGATATAGACGGTAAACCGCACACCCTGGTTTGGCGGGGTGATATGGTGTCGTCGGCTGCACTGGCCGACTTGCATGGCGTGGAAAAACTCGGCTCAGAATCGGCGATGATGAAAGACGTTGCCAAATCCATCGCGCGTTTCCGCCAGGAACGCGGACGCTGAGTTGTGATTGCTCGTTCCTTCACCCCGCAATTGCTGGCGGCGACTTTGCTGGCCACCGCCTCATTCGGGACTGACTTTTGGCCGCTCGAATATTCCTTTGAGGAAACGTATGTCGGTGAGGCCACGGTCGCGCGCGGAGCTAAGCGGGTGGAGGATTTCGATGAAAGCGACACGCTGCTCCGGTTCGTTTTCACACCACGAGTGAAGCTCGGCGTCCTTCGGCTCGGGTTCGAATACGAACAATTCTCTTTCGGATTAAGCAAAAACGCGCCGCTGCCCAATACCCTGCAATCAGTCGCCACCATCGTCGGCATCGATACTCAATTTTCCGATTCAATTCTCGTTAGGATCGAAGCAACGCCGGGCGTTTACAGCGAAGCGTTCCGGCCAGGATCGACTGACTTCAACATGCCATTCGAGATCGGCGGCACGTATATTTACAGTCCCAATTTTCAGTTAGTCCTGGGCGTCAGTATTGATGTGGAACGCAAGTATCCGGTCATTCCTGGCGGTGGGATTCGTTGGAGATTTCAGCCGCAGTGGGTCTTGAATGCGGTTGCGCCGACGCCACGCCTCGAATACGAATGGAATAAGAATCTCACCCTGTATCTCGGCGCGACTTTAAAGGAAACAAATTTTCGGGTGAGCGACGACTTCGGTCGCACCCATGGGATACCCCGGTTGGACCACGCCGTCCTGACCTACAGCGAAGTGCGAACTGGCGTTGGATTTGACTGGAAAGTTGCCCGCTGGCTCTCGCTCAATGCCGAGGCCGGTTACCAGCCCTATCGCACCTTTGATTTCTATCGCGCCAACGTCCGTTTCCATGAGGATGGCAGCGCCCCCTATGGAATGATCGCGCTCCACGGCGCGTTTTGACGGAACATAGGCATGATGCCTGTGCGCCCAGCGGAGTTTTACTCCGCTGCAATGAGAAAAGATAGCGGACAGGATGTCCGCTGGGCACACAAACTGGAAGTCTTATGTTCCGGCGCTACTCTTAATATAAATCTTTTCGGCGGTGATCGAATACCGCAAGACGTTCGCGCACCGATTTGATCACTTCGTCGGAGATCTCGGCCGAAATCAGTTCTTCCCGATCAACCGACGCCGCGGCAAGAATCACACCATACGGATCGATGATCACCGACGTGCCGCAAAGTGTGCCGCCATTATCTACGCCGGTGCGGTTCGCCAGGATAAGGTAGCTTTGATTCTCGATCGCACGCGTGAGGGCAAGAATCCGCAGGTGTTCAACCCGCACGATTGGCCACGCCGATGAATTCAGGAAGACATTCACATGCTGTTCGACGGCGAGCTTACGGCAAACCTCCGGGAAACGGAGATCGTAACAAATAGTCAGCCCGAAAACATAATTTCCAACCTGGCAACTCACAAACGAATCACCCGGAGTGAAAACGGAACGTTCGTCGACCTGGGGCGCGGTCACGAGATGGGTCTTGCGATATTTCGCGATCATGTTCCCGGCGGCGTCAAAGAAAACCTGCGAATTGTAGATGCGATCGCCTTCCCGCTCCGACACACCGCAGATCATCGCTACGGAAAATTCACGCGCGATCTCTTCGAGCCGAGGCACCGCCCCTTGGTTCCAATCGGTCGCGGCTTTTCGGATGATCGGCATCGAGTAGCCGGTGTCGGACATCTCTGGGAAAATGATCAACTCCGCGCCGGCGTTCTTCGCCCGCGAAGTAAACTCGCGAATCTTGCGCAGATTCGCACCGATCTCGCCCGGCGCGCAAGAAATTTGAGCAGCAGCGATCTTCATATCCTTATTTGCGGTCATCCCGAGCGAAAGTCGAGCGATCCCCCCATGTAATCTTAAAGGTAACGCAACGGGCTGCGTCGCCCTAACACGCGCGGCAACACCTACCGCAGAGTCTTATCCAATCTTCCAATTCGCCGGGTCTCCGGCCACCATTTGGCAACGCCGAGAACCACCAGAATTGTGCCGATACCGCCGCCAACGACAGAAATCACTGGACCAAACAATGCCGCAGTGAGGCCGGATTCCAGCGCGCCGAACTCGTTCGAAGTACCGATAAAGATATTGTTCACGGCGGAAACACGGCCGCGCATTTCATCGGGGGTGACCAGCTGCACGATAGTCCCGCGAATAATCACGCTGACGCTATCGAAGGCGCCGATGAAAAAGAGCATCGCGAGCGAGAACCAGAACACATGCGACAATCCAAAAAAAATGGTGGCGAGTCCAAAGCCAGCGACGCACCAAAGCAAAGTCACACCGGCGCACTTGATCGGCGGCAAATAGGCGACGACAAGGGCAGTGATAAACGCACCGATCGCCGGCGTTGCGCGCATCCAACCGAGACCGATCGCGTCCACGCGTAGAATCTGATCGGCAAACATAGGGAGCAACGCAGTCGCACCGCCGAGCAACACCGCGAACAAGTCGAGCGTGATGGTTGCGAGGATGACGTGTTTGCTCATAACAAAACGCATTCCCGCCTGCAAACTGCGCCAGGTATTCAGAACCTCTTGCTTTTTCTTTTCTGGCGCACGCGGAATCGGCAATACCAGCAGGAAAAAGAGAAACGAAGTGATGGCATCGATAATGTAAACGCAGGAAAAACTAATATGCACCACAATGAATCCGCTGATGGCGGGCCCGACGACTGAGGCAATTTGAAAGACGCTGCTGTTCCAGGTAACGGCGTTGGCGAAGACGTCACGCGGGACGAGGGTCGGAAAGAAAGAGCTGCGTGCGGCCCAGGCGAAGGTGCGGGCAATTCCTGAAATAAAGAGCAAAAGATAAATCACCGGAATAGAAAAATCATCGAAGTGAAACGCCTGCTGATGACGTTCGAAAACTCCGGCGATGGCATGCAACAAACCATTACCTTCCCGCAAAACTGGCCAGGCCGGAATCGACAGATGTTTCCAGGAAACGAGCGCTAACACTGCCGAAGTGATCGCGATGAAAAACTGCGCAATCATGATGATGTGTTTCCGGCTGTATTTATCGGCGATGTGGCCGGCCGGGAGTGAAAGACAGACCACCGGAATCACCAGCACCAGGCCAACCAGTCCAAGCGCAGTCGCCGAATGGGTGCGCCGGTAAATCTCCCATTCTACCGCGACGGCCAACATTTGGCGGCCGACGAAGGCGAGAAAATTTCCAGTCATGTAGAGATTGAAATTGGCGAACCGAAAAGCGGCGTACGGATCGTGCGATGTAAGAGCAATGGGCGGGGTAACCGGTGGCGCTTCGTCGTGATTCATGGAAAAATACGCGCTGAAACGCGCTGGCGAGAGGCTAGCGTCGCGCACTTGTGCTGCAAGGCTCGAGGCTATCTAATTCTGTCGACCTTCCACCATGGCAGACAAAACGATGAAACAACCGGAGAATGCGGCGGGACAATGGTATGTCGATGCTTCCTGTGCGCTCTGCCGAAACTGTCTCGAGGAAGCCCCCTCACTGCTGCAACTCAGCCAAGATCAAACGCATGTGTACTTCGCACGCCAGCCGGCGACGCCGGAAGAAGAAATCGCAGCGGAGCGTGCCATGGACGTTTGCCCTACACTTGCCATCGGGGATGACGGCGAATTATAAAAACGACCGTCTGATCTACAACATCATCGGCACGATGCTAATGAACGATGCTGTACTTGCATCGGAGATGACGCCGCGTAGTTGCAAGCAATGACGCCGGCCTATTCGCGCACCAATCCATTCCCGGCCAAAATGGTCGTCAATCGGCGGATGAACGAAGGAAACCGCAACAAAGAAACCCGGCATCACGAAATTTCGCTAGTCGGTTCAAGACTGACCTTTGAGCCCGGTGATTCGATGGCGGTTTACGCGACAAACGACCCACCCCTGGTCGAGGAAATTATTCGCGCGCTCGGCGCCACCGGCGACGAAATAGTGGCGGCGGGAAAAAATGAAACCGCGCCGCTGCGCCGGGCATTGCTTCGCAACTATACCATCACCACTCCCACTCCGAAATTCTTGAAAGCGATCGTCGAGCGAGCTTCGGCAGCACCGCTGTTGAAAGAACTTCTCCAGCCCGATCACAAGCACGATCTCCAGGTTTATCTCTGGGGGATGGAGATCATTGATTTTCTCCTGCAACATCCCTCCGCCAAATTCACTCCGATAGAATTCGTTAGCTTGCTAACGAAATTGCAGCCTCGCCTTTATTCCGTCGCCAGCTCCTTGCGCGTCTATCCTGATTCCGTCCATCTTATCGTAGACGTTATTCGCTACGAATCGCACGGCCGCCCGCGCAAGGGCGTGGCCTCAACCTTTCTGGCTGAACGTTGCCATGATCAGCCGGTACCGGTTTTCCCGAGCGTAGCGAAACATTTTCACCTGCCGGAAGGCGATGCTGATATCATCATGGTCGGCCCCGGGACTGGGATTGCGCCGTTCCGCGCCTTTTTGCAGGAGCGGCGCGCAGTCGGTGCGCGCGGGCGTAATTGGCTCTTCTTTGGCGCCCAGCACGAAAAATATGATTACTCTTATGGCGAGGAGTTTGAGGAACTAAAAAAACAGAACTTTCTCACTCATCTCCACCGCGCCTTCTCACGCGATAAGGAACACAAGGTCTACGTGCAACATCGAATGCTGGAGAATGCCGCTGAACTTTGGCGCTGGATCGACGCCGGAGCCTACTTCTATGTCTGCGGCGACGCGTTGAAGATGGCGAAAGATGTCGATGCCGCCCTGCGCACCATCGTGCAAGACCAAGGTGGCAAGTCGCCGGAGGAAGCACAGGTCTACGTTGAGCAGATGAAGGCGGAGAAACGCTACAAGCGCGACGTGTACTAATCTCAAAAAACGGCGTTCTCTCGTCGCCGATCTCCAAACGGGGCGACTTGTTCGTCACAGGACGAATCTGCCAGTTGGCCGAGAGGACGGCCCGCCCGGTCATTCAAACGCCACGGCGGCGCGAGCGAGAATAAATCCGATAATGCCCGTGGCGGGTAACGTCAGAATCCACGCCCAGATGATCCTTTCCACCACCATCCATTTCACGCCGCTGAATCTTTTGGCTGCTCCCACTCCCATGATCGAAGTCGAAATCACGTGGGTGGTCGAAAGCGGGATGCCGTAGACGCTCGCCGTTTGAATAATGAGCGCGGCACTGGTCTCAGCGGCGAATCCATGGACCGGCTGAAGTTTCACCAGCTTGTGGCCAAGGGTACGAATGATCCGCCATCCGCCCGCGGCCGTGCCTGCTGCCATCGTGATGGCACAAAGAATTTTCACCCATACCGGAATGGCACCGAAAGTCGGCATCCGCAGGAAGGTTAGCCACTCAGGCAAATGCTCGAACCGGCCGGCATTTGTTCCTGTAAAAAGCGCGAGAGTAATGATGCCCATTGTTTTCTGTGCGTCATTCGTTCCGTGCGAATGCGCCATGAAAGCTGCGCTGAGAATTTGCAGCTTCCCGAAAACAGAATGCACCGCCCTAGGCGTGAAACGATGGAAGGCTACGAAAAGCGTAAACATCACCAGAGCGCCGAGAAAAAATCCGACCAGCGGTGACGTAACCATCGGGACGACTACCTTGGGCCAGAGTCCGGTCTCCCATTTCAAGACCGACCAGTTTCCATGCGCAGTCGCGATCGCGGCGCCGCACAATCCACCAATGAGCGCATGGCTCGAGCTCGACGGCAGGCCAACCAACCAAGTGGTAATGTTCCACGCGAAGGCGGCGATAAGGGCACATAGCACGGTCGCCATGGTCACGACGTCAGTGTCGACCAAACCCTTGCCGATAGTGGACGCAACAGCGCCACCCAGAAGCGCACCCGTCAGGTTGAAAACCGTCGCCATCGCAATCGCTTGCCGTGGCGTGAGGACCTTCGTGGAAACGACCGTGGCGATGGCATTAGCGGCATCGTGAAAGCCATTGCTGTACTCAAAAACAATGGCGGCAAAGACGACGACGAAAAATGTAATCATCGCGAAGAGTCGGTTACGCGTATTTGAGAACGACTTGCACGATGACGTTGCCCGCATCGCGACAACGGTCGATTACTTTCTCGAGCAAGTCGTAAAGATCGCGCAGGAAAATGACGTGCTGGGCCGAATAATCGCCATGATAAAGATCGCGCAACAGTTCCAGCTCAAGCTTGTCCGCATCGCCCTCGATCGTCTGCAGACGGGCGTTCATTTCGCGGGCGGTGTGAATGTCGGTTCCTTTGCGCAATTGCCGCACCATCGCCACAACCACCTCAGCAGCCTGATCGAGTAGCTCGACCTGCCGGCGGAAATTGTGCCCGTGCAAATCTTCCGGGCAAATCAAAAGCCGCTCGCCAATTTTCTCGACGGTCTTCGGGATCTTGTAGAGCGTCGCCGCCAGCGCCTGAATGTCTTCGCGCTCCAACGGCGTAATGAATGTTTTGGAAAGCTCCTCGGTCAGTTGTTGCGTGATGCGCTTGTCTTCGCGTCGGCTTTCGGCAAACGCCGCCAGATCACTCGTTGATTCGCTTTTCTCCAGCTTCGCCAGCAAATCGATCAGATGATGAACACTGCTGTCGGCCTGCTGCGCGCTCGCTTCCAGGAGGTCGTAGAATTTTTCGTCGTGACCGAAAATTTTACCGATTGAGAACATGGCGTCGTTGTAGCTGGAGTTGTCGATTCCGGCCAGAGGATTTCTTTGGGAGCACGCTGCAAACGACGGAAGATAGGCCTTTGGCCTACATTCCAGCCGCGGCCAACGAGCAGGCTACAGCGTCGCGCCGGGAATGATCGCAAAGGCAGTGCTTCGGTCACATCTGACCGCGCGGGTGGAGGAACGCGTGTTCGAATGACAGATAAAAGAAGAGGCCCCAGAGTGGTGAGTCGGAAGTTATACCGATCGGAGCCGCGGCGCCGGCAACAATTTGAAGATCGTTAGGGCAATTGAAGGCGTAACGAAATCCCGGCGAGATCAAGGCCGTCATGGCGCGATTGACGTTTGCCCGCGCTGTTTTCACTGCGAAATCGACCTCTTCGTTCCAGCCAGCGACCATTTCGAGCATCAGATTGAAGTCGCGCGTGACGGCGTAGATCCCGCTGCCTCCAAGATTGTAATTGGTCAGATCGTGACCGCGGACGTCGCGGAAGATCGACATGCCGGCGTTGAAGTGAATGGTCCAGCGATCACCAACGATCTTGCTGAAAGGCAGATTCGTTTCGTAACCGACACGGCCATTACTGAACCCTTTCTGTTTGTTGCCTCTGGGTCAGACCAGTGTCAATCGGGGCGGGAATGCAGGCAGGCCTTCGCCTTCCATCAAGGCCTGCAATCGGTAATTCGATCGAATATCGGCGGGACCATTCGCGTTGTTCGTGAACCTGTATGGAATGGTGTAGGAAAATTGGTGGGTTTGACTAAAGACCGGCCATTCCTGAGTGAATCTGGGCATAGTCTCGTGCGCGTGTCCGGTGAAAAAGCTCGGCAGATTAAAGATGTGCTGCACGACGCCGGGCTCCTGATTGTAGGCTTCTTCGATTAGAAACGAGCTGTCCTGAATACCTTTAGCCAGCGGCTTCTCGGCCATGGCCGCCACCGGACCAACTACTGCCACCAAAAGAAAATGGAGCGAATGCGTCGCCATCACATGGGTCACTCTAAGTATAAGCATCCTGATGGCAGCTCTGAAGATGAGGCTCAGGCTCAGGCCGTGCAATTACAACAGCGTGCCGCGGAGAATGAACAGTGCCACGTTGAAATAAATCACCAATCCGGTTACATCGACCAACGTGGCAACGAACGGGGCGGAGGAGGCCGCCGGGTCGAGACCACAACGACGCAACAAGAATGGAAGCATAGCTCCGCTCAGGGTTCCCCACAGCACCACTCCGACAAGCGCTACGCCGACCGTAAAAGCAACCAGCCAATGGTACTTCCCGTAGTCAAAAATGTGCAAATATTGCCACAGGGTAATGCGGAAGAAACCGATGGTTCCAAGAATCAGCCCGAGGGAAACGCCGGACAGCAGTTCCTTGCGGACGACTCGAAACCAATCCCGCAAACGTAATTCGCCAAGAGCCATCGCGCGGATCACAAGCGTGGTCGCTTGTGACCCGGAGTTGCCGCCGCTCGAAATGATCAGCGGCAAAAACATCGCAAGAATCGCCGCCCTTTCGATTTCACTGTTGTAACCCTGCATCGCGGTGGCGGTCAGCATTTCCCCGAGAAATAGAATGATCAGCCAGGTGGCGCGTTTTTTTACCATGCGCGGAAACGGGATGGTAGTGTAGGGCTCATCCAAAGCTTCCATCCCACCAATTTTTTGGATGTCTTCGGTTGCTTCTTCCTCAGCCACATCAAGCATGTCATCCTGGGTCACGATGCCGACGAGGACACCGTTTGAATCAACCACCGCCAGTGCGGCACGATCGTATTTGCGGAAAATGTTTAATGCTTCCTCCTGTGTCTCGTTAACGGTGAGATGGACAAAGTTGCGATCCATGATCTCATCGACACGCGTATCGAGCGGCCGGAGCAGGAAATTTCGGATGCGCAGGTCGTCCACGAGTTTGCCGCGCTCATCGACGACGTAGATAAAATTGAGCGTCTCGCTGTCTTGCCCGTGTTCGCGCACATAGTCGAGCACTTCCTTCACGGTCCAATGCTCGCGCACGGCCACGAAATCCGGCGTCATCAAGCGGCCGACACTTCCTTCCGGATAACCAAGCAAAGCCTGGGCAATGCGTCGTTCCTCTGGGGTGAGAAGCTGAATCAGTTGCCGCGCCGCCAAGCTCGGCATTTCCTCGAGCAAGGCGGTGCGATCGTCCGGTGACATTTCGTTGAGAATCGCCACCACCTGCTCGTGGGCCATACCGCGCAATAGTTCCTGTTGCGCCTCAACATCGAGGTATTCGAAAACGTCCGCCGCTAATGCCGCCGGCAAAACCCGGAAGATGATGACACGATCATCTTGCGGCAGATCGAGAATGACTTCCGCCACGTCAGCCCGCGGCCAGTCCCGGAAAATTTCCCGCAAACCGGCGAAATTCCGCGCTTCAATCAAGCTGCGAATTTCCGGAATAAGAATTTTGCCGACCATAGGAAGCGGACCGGTGCTTCGATTTGAGCGCTAGCCGAGCTTTGTAACACCCGTGCAAGCAGAGCGCAATAGCGCCGGCAGCGATTTGCGCGACAGGCGTCGTCTGTCACTCCAAGGCAGAGAGCGCCGGGCGGATTATACGATAACTATTTTCGGCGTGCGCTAACGAGAAACACCACGAATATCAGTCACCGCCACATCGCAGACGCAGATGCGGATTCACAACCATTTCTTTTTCTTGAACCACCAAATTGTCAACCCGGTGGCCACCACCGTGATGGTGATTGCCATCTCATATCCGTACTTCAATTTGAACTCCTGGATTCCCTCGAAATTCATCCCATACCATGTGCCCACAATCATCAACGGCGTCGTGATTACAGTGATAAGGGTCAGGACTTTTATGATTTCTCCCGTCTGATTCGCAGACATATTCAGATAGACCTGCAAAATGCCGGTAAGGGAATCGGTATAGCGCTGCGCGAGTTCCGAAATGTGGAATAGTCCGTCGTAGACATCTCGATAGTAGGGCACCAAATGCGGCCGGATGAGCTTAAACTCACCGTGCGCAAATCGCGCCAGCACTTCCCGCTGTGGACTGACAATATGCCGCAAATGCAATACTTCCTTCTTAATCTGGAGCAGTCGGTTGAGCGTTTGTTTATCGGGAGTTTGCACAACCTCGTGTTCCAATTGGGCGATCTCGAGGGAGAGTTCATCCAGGGCCGGCTTATAGTTTTCCACGATCCCATCCAGGATGGTATATGCTACCCGATCCGGCGCCCGCGCTATGTGGCCCGTGCCTCGCAAGCAACGCTCCTCGGTCATGTGCACGCTTTTCAATGGCAATTCGTGATACGTCACCAGAAAATTCCTTCCCAGAAAAAAGTTTAGTTCACTTGTCGCAAAGACGCCGTCTTTGCGGCTGTAATCCACCGCGTGAATCACCATAAACAGGTAGGGCGTAAATCGGTCACCCTCCTTCGGAGTATATTCCTCGACCTTGGGTGCCTCGCTCACCGCAACGCAGTCTTCGATCGAAAGCGGATGGAAATGAAAAATACTTTCCAGCACCCGCTGCGATTCCTCTGGTGTGGGATTTTCCAGGTCCACCCAAAGAAACAGATTGGTGTCCGCCAATAAGGTGGGCATCAAAAATATTTCGATGTCCTTGGTGTGCAGACGGCCCTGGGTGGTAAACGCGAGTGATCGAATCATTTCCCCGCGAATATTTGTACCTCGCCCAGCACATAGGCGAGTCTATTCTTCCCTTCAAGCGCGCACTACTCCATCACTCCGATACTCCATCACCCACCTCTGGTTGCACTTGGCATTCGGCCGAAAGCAGCCAAAATAAATTGTGATGAGCGTCACCGCTACCGCCTCGACGATCCAACGCGAGGTCGATAATGGACTCTGCCTGCTTACCTTCGATCGTCCGGAATCGGGAACGAATATTTTCGATGCCGCGACCATGGCCGATCTCGAGCAACAGCTCTATGCGATTGAGCAGGACGATTCACTCGGGGGCGTGGTGATTCTGTCCGCCAAGAAATCCATTTTTATTGCAGGCGCGGATTTGAAAACATTGCTGCGCCAGGCGCAGGCCGGCGAGATGCGTGCCTTCATCGCTGAGGGGCAGAGGATTTTTAATCGACTGGCCGCCCTGAAAATTCCGACCTGCGCGGCGATTCACGGCGCCTGTGCCGGTGGCGGATACGAAGTTGCGCTGGCGTGCGACTGGCGAGTGGCGAGCGACGATCCATCAACGCGGATCGGGTTACCGGAAACGACCCTCGGTTTGATTCCGGCCTGGGGTGGGTGCACCCGGCTGCCGCGTTTGATCGGCGCGGAAAGAGCTGCGGAAGTAATTTTGAAAGGGAAATTGCATTCGACGCGGGAAGCGAAGCAGCTCGGCTTGGTTGATGAAGTGGTTTCGCGCGATCAATTGCTCGACACCGCGAAGAGGAAGATTCGCGAAGGAAAACGGCCTTCGCCCTCTGCTTTCCCAACGGGCGATGTCGCAGCGCCGCGCATAACTGGAAATGTCGCGCCGGGACGCGCCTACGAAATCATCACGAAAACATCAGATCGTTCCGTCGAGCAATCGTTAGCAATGGAACTCGATGCGATATCCGAGCTCGGTGAAACCGATGCAACACAAAATCTGATCCGGAACTTTTTCCTGGCTGAGAAATACAAACGCGGGAGTTCAAAACAACTGGCGGAAAAAATTGCGCACGCAGCGGTAATCGGCGCGGGCGTGATGGGCAGCGGTATCGCGCAATGGCTCAGCTCGCGCGGAGTGTCGGTGATTTTGCGCGACGTTGGGACGGAAGAACTAAAGCGAGGACTCGCCAACATCGAGAAAACCTACGCCGATGCAGTTAAACGCGGGATCATGACGGAAGAACAAGCGAAGGAAGGGCGCGCCCGCATCGTAGCTTCCAGCGTCGCGATTGAAATGCGCGATGTCCAGGTGGTGGTCGAAGCTGCATCGGAGAAATTGGAAATAAAAAAACAAATTTTCCGTGATCTCTCCGCCAAGACGCCGGAAACAGCAGCGTTGGCAACAAACACCTCGGCGCTGTCAATCAGTGATCTGGCTGCCGAGGTCAAAAATCCCGAGCGTGTAATTGGACTCCACTTTTTCAATCCGGTCAGCCGAATGAAACTGGTCGAGGTGGTGGTCGGAACGGAAACGTCGGACGACACGATTGCGCGGGCGCTCGCGTTCGTACGACAGATCGCGAAGCTGCCCGTGATCGTGCGCGACAGCCCCGGATTTCTGGTAAACCGTGTTCTCTTTCCCTATTTGCTCGAGGCGGCGGAGCTTTTCGCGAACGGAACAAGCGCCCAGGAAATTGACGGCTCGCTCTTGCAGTGGGGAATGCCAATGGGGCCGTTGCGGTTAATTGACGAGATCGGCGTCGATATCACGGTGGACATCGCGAACACCTTGGAGAAAGCCTACGGCAAACGCGATCGCGCGGGGAAAATTCTGCGCGAAATGCAATCAGCGAAAATGCTCGGCCGGAAATCGGGGAGCGGCATCTACAAGTACGAAGGCAAAACGCAGACGCCGAATCCGGAAGTTGAAAAATGGCGCACCAAAGCATCCAGTCATCCCGAACGCAGTGAGGGATCTCACGAACCCGGACCTAGTCGGGTTCCTCGCTCCGCTCGGAATGACAGAGTGGCTGATATCGCAAATCGCTTAATGTTCCTGATGGTGAACGAATCGGCGCGTTGTCTGGAAGAGAAGGTGGTCGCTTCGCCGGAAGATGCCGATTACGGGATGATTCTCGGCACCGGCTTCCCCGTCTGGCGCGGCGGACCATTGCGCTTCGCGGAAAACTTTGGAATAAAAAAGATGGTCGGTGAAATGGAAAATCTTGCGCGAACTAACGAGAAGTATGGACCCTGTAATCTCCTGCGGGAACACGCGCAAAAGGGAACGAAATTTTATGCTGATTAAAGACGCAGGGGCGCAGACATCTTGTCTGTGGGGCAGACAGGCATCTTGCCTGTCATTTACGAGAGGCAACAGGCAAGATGCCTATTGTCCCCACAGGCTGGAAGCCTGCGCCACGATATGAAAACGCCGCTGGAAGCGCCGCCGGAACAGGTCAAAGCCGAAACTGGCGTGAAAGAAAAACCGAAGGCTGCTCCAATCATCGACACCTCTAAGATGTCGGCGGGGAAAGCCGCCGCCCTCGAACTGGCCGAAGCATCACGCGATCCACTCGACGACCGCGGTAGTTTCGCCAGCAATCTTTTCATCGGAAAGTTCGGCTTCGACCGCATCTTCCCTTACCCGGCGCAGAGCGAAGAGGACCGCGCCAAAGGGGAATCGTTTCTCAATGAACTAAAAGATTATCTGCGCGATCACGTCGATGCTGATGAGATCGATCGCACCGGAGAGATTCCGCAAAAGAACATCGAGGAACTTTTCGCGATGGGCGCGTTCGGCGTGAAGATTCCGCAACAATACGAGGGCCTCGGTTTATCGCAGGTCAATTACGGTCGCGCCGCGATGTTGCTTGGAAGTTGGGATGCGAACCTGACTGCGCTGGTATCCGCGCATCAATCGATCGGCGTTCCCCAGCCATTGCTTCTTTTCGGAACCGACGAGCAAAAGAAGAAATATCTGCCGAGAGTGGCGCGCCGCGAGATCTCGGCCTTCGCCCTCACGGAATGGAACGCCGGTTCCGATCCGGCCAACATGAGTTTGCGCGCGGATCCGACCGAAGACGGTTCCGCTTTCATCCTGAACGGGGAAAAACTTTGGTGCACGAATTTGATCAAGGCCGGCGTGTTAGTGGTGATGGCAAAAACACCGCCAAAGATCGTGAACGGCAAGGAGCGCAAGCAAATCACCGCGTTTATCGTCGATGTCGATTCGCCCGGGCTCGAGATCACGTACCGATGCCATTTCATGGGATTGCGCGCGCTCTACAACGGGATCGTGAAGTTTACCAACGTGCGTGTCCCGCGCGAAAACATGATCGCGAAGGAAGGCCAGGGCCTGAAAGTCGCGCTAACGACTTTGAATACGGGACGGCTGACCATTCCGGCTGCCTGCGTCGGTTTATCGAAGCGGTTGCTCGAGATTTGCCGCAAATGGGCCAAGGAACGGGTGCAATGGGGCGTCCCGATCGGCCAACATTATGCCGTCGCCGGAAAAATTGCGGAGATGGCGGGCAACGTTTTCGCGATGGAGGCGATCACGTTTTTGACCAGCGCACTGGTCGATCGCAAGGCCGGCGATCTGCGCATCGAAACCGCGATGTGCAAAATGTGGTCGACGGAAACGACTTGGCGCAATGCCGACGAAGCAATGCAGGTGCGCGGCGGTCGGGGTTACGAAACCGCTGAATCGCTGGCCGGTCGCGGCGAAGAACCGGTGGCGGTGGAGCGGTTTCTGCGCGATTGCCGCATCAATATGATCTTCGAAGGCTCGAGCGAAATCATGCGGCTGTTTATCGCCCGCGAGGCTCTTGATCCACATCTGAAAGTCGGCGGCGCAATTTTCAACACGCAGCTGCCAATGTCAGAGCGATTGAAAGCTGTTCTCACTTCCGGAAAATTTTATGCCGGTTGGTATCCAAAACAGTGGCTGCCCGCGAACGCTGGAAATTTGGACAAACTTCACGCCGATCTGCGTCCGTACATCCGTTACGCTGCGCGCACGAGTAAGAAACTGGCACGCGGTTTATTCCACGCCATGGCGCGATTTGGACCGAAACTGGATCGCGAGCAATTATTGCTCTCTCGTTTTGTGGGCATCGCAACAGAACTCTTCGCCATCAGCGCCACCTGCTCCTTCGCGCAATACAAAATCGATTCCGGCGAGCCGGCCGACGAAATTCTTTCCGTCGCGAATTATTTCTGTCGTTCCGCCAAAATGCGAATCGATCATCATTTCGCCGGCACTTCTGAAAATGTTGATAAGCGAGCTTACGATCTGACCCAGGAATTGCTGGCTGGGAAACACCAGAGGTTTCGCGAAGGAATTGTGTAAGTAGGAAGATAGGCATCCTGCCATTCGCCAGTCCGGCTCGGGCCTCGGGCGTCAGGCTTCCAGCCTGAAGATTAGAAATCGGTAAGTAAGATGCTCGCCGCCCGGAGAGAGGCTGGAAGCCTATCTTCCCTGAGTGCTCTGGCACTACGGCTGCTCGGAAAAGGACATGGTTTCGCTCATTTTCCTCGGCCTCGCCATCCTCTGCGCGCTGATTTCGCGCATTCTCCTCCTGATCGCGGCCATCAAGATCAGCGCTGGCTGGGCCTTCGGAGTATTTCTCCCCTTTGGTCCCCTATTCTTTCGGCTCAATTATCCCGAAGAAGCGCGCAATTCGTACTTTTTCCGAGTGGCAACCCTGTTGTGTGTTTTTGGCTTTGTCATCTACCAACCACGAATGAGGTTGCACATGCCCAAAATGCATCCAACGGCCGCATCTCCGCGGCTATCAAAGCAAACAGTCGGGTATGCGATGGAAAAACCGGGCGCTCCGAAAAACCCAAATGCTGCTCCTACGCCGACACTGGAACAACGTCGCACCGCTAACGCAACAGAATTGGAGCGACTGCGCGGAGTAGAAGCGGAACTCAAATTGCGCAAGCGCGATCTTCTTCACAGCGATACCGAAGGCAACCGCGTCTACGCGATCGACCTGACGTCCTACAGCGAAGCGCTGGCCAAAGCCACTGCGGAAAAGAATGCGCTCGCCGCGGCGAAGTAGGGTAGCGCGAGCATTTTGCTCGCTCTGGCCGACATTCTGCCGGGCAGACTAGCAGATCGGCGCCTAACACAGGCGCCTTATAATCGGCGGTCATAGATCGCCACTACAGCAACCGGTATCGGTTGACGGTAATTACCTCACAGTAATTACTCCATCGCCACAGCGCGAAACCTTGATTGTCATCTGGATCTTTGATTCGATTGTGGCGTTCTACTGAGCGGCAAGAAATGACTCCCCATTAGGGGAATCCAATCAATACACCAGAGGAAAAGAAAACTTATGTATCACTCATCCCAATCATTCACAGGCCCGGAACTTGTCTGCATCTTACTACCACGTTTTCGCAGTGTTGTGCTCATGCTCGTGTGTCTGGCGCTTCCAGCGGCGGCTCGAGCGCAAGTTTTCACCTGCCCCAGCGGTTGCGATCCCCGTAGAAACACGTTCTCGGGTAACGATGCGTTCATGAGCAACACAACGGGCAGCGACAACACGGCTATCGGTATTGGTGCGCTCTTTAGAAACACTACCGGCAGCGACAACACGGCCAGCGGTGCATTAACCCTCGATTTCAACGCAAGCGGTATCGAAAACACGGCCGTCGGCCTTCAGGCGCTCGCAGAGAATACAACCGGCAGTAACGACACCGCCATCGGTGTTAATGCACTGGGAAATAAAACAACTGGTAGCAACAACACGGCCAGCGGTGTTAATGCGCTCCAAAACAACACAACTGGCAGCCACAACGCGGCCGCCGGTAGTAATGCGCTTGAACTCATACCACCGGCAAATTCAACACCGCCACAGGCGACAGTGCGCTTTTGAGCAACACGACGGGCATCAAGAACACCGCAAGCGGCTTTCAGGCTCTGGAGAACAATACGAGCGGCGGCGACAACACCGGCATTGGATCTACCGCGCTCGCCCATAACACAACCGGGGGCGGCAACACGGCGACGGGTTTCGCGGCCCTCTTTACCAACACAACGGGCGCCAACAACACAGCCACCGGTCTTGACGCGCTCGTTGCCAACACCATCGGCAACGCCAATACTGCAACGGGGAGCAGCGCACTTGAAAGCAACACGAGCGGTTCCTCAAATACCGTGACTGGTCTTAGTGCGCTGCAAAGTAATGCAACCGGCAGTTTCGATACCGCGAACGGTCTTCAGGCACTCCTTAGTAATACCACCGGCGCAGCCAATACGGCGACTGGTTCTCAAGCGCTCAGTGCCGACAAGACCGGAGGAAATAATACCGCGACTGGTTTTACTGCGCTGCCAAGTAACACAAACGGCAATGATAATACGGCTGACAGCTTTGAAGCGCTTCTCAGCAATACCACCGGTTCTGACAACACCGCTGTGGGGATTGATGCGCTTATCAATAATACCTCGGGCAAAAGCAACATCGCACTCAGTAGCAATGCCGGCCAAAACCTAACCACCGGCAGCAACAATATCATCGTTGGCGCGAACGTTCTCGGCAACGCGACTGACGCGAATGTGATCCGGATCGGCAAACAGGGGACACAGAAGTCCACCTTCGTTGCCGGTATCTTTGGGACGGCGATGAGCGGGAGTACGGTCGTAGTTAACTCAACGGGTAAGCTGGGCGTTGCTACGTCTTCTTCTCGATTCAAAGAGCAGATCAAGCCCATGGACAGAAGTAGCGAAGCAATTCTAAAGCTGAAGCCGGTCAGCTTCCGTTACAAAGAAGAAGTTGGTCCGGATGCTATTCCACAGTTTGGACTGGTAGCGGAGGAAGTAAAAAAGGTCGCGCCTGATTTGGTTACCTATGATGACGACGGAAAACCGTTCACCGTTCGTTAGGAGGCCGTCAATGCGATGCTGCTAAATGAATTTCTGAAGGAGCACCAAAAGCTGGAAGAGCAGCGACAGTATTTCGAATCAAGGTTGGCATTACAGCAAAAGCAAATCGAAGCGCTTACCTCAGCAGTGCACAAGCTAAGCGCCGACAACGTATATTGACCCGCGCGGTAGCTGAATCCGAAGACCGACTGCCCGCGCTGCAGCAGCGACGCTGGGTGTGTATTCTAGTTTTGTGGTCACGCGATGAGAAATCACCCTGCACATGCACAACGCTCATCCCACCGCATCGTTTTTGCGGTAGTCAAAGCAAACCGTCGGCTATGCGATTGAAGAGCCGGGCCAAAACGACCGCGGAGAAGAACGCCCTCGCCAGCGCGAAATAGGTCCGAGCCGGACCGCCGGTTCTCTGGAGGGACGCGCGCTGCCAACTCGCGAAGCCTTTCGGAGTCGCGTCCCTAAATTTTTGGGACTCGCCGCGGCGAGTCCCCCCATTCACCGGTAGGGGCGATTGACCTCAATCGCCAGCACGCGAGGCGCGTGCGTCCCCCAATCGGTTGACCGGAATTGCCTCACAGGCTATGCTATTTGAGTATGCCGCCTGTGCTCACAGAAGCGGCCCGCCAACCAAAAAAGCGGAGTCGCATTGCCGAAACGAAAAGCGCTGCTCACGACAGCTCGTGGGCCTTGCGCACACTCGAACAACACATCCTCATGGATGGGTTCAAGGTCGTCATCGATCTCAAAAAAAGTCGCGGCTCCTATTTATATGATGCAACGACGGGACGGCGTCTGATCGATTTCTACGGATTTTTTGGCTCCCTCACGATCGGATTCAATCATCCCTATTTCGATGAGCCCGCGGTGAAAGAGGACCTGCTGCGCGCGGCGAAATTCAAGATCGCAAACTCCGATGTTTATTCGGAAGGCTATGCGGAATTCGTCGACACGCTTTCGCGCGTGGCCGGATTCCCGCCGCTCGATCGCTATCTCTTCATCGAGGGCGGCGCGCTCGCAATCGAGAACGCGCTGAAGGCGGCGATGGATTGGAAGGTGCGCAAAAACATGGCCGCCGGTCGCGGGGAACGTGGGACGGAGATTTTGCATTTCCGTCGCGCATTTCATGGCCGCAGCGGCTACACCATGAGCCTGACCAACACCGATCCGCGCAAGACCGATTTGTTCGCCAAGTTCAACTGGCCGCGGGTTTCGAATCCGGCGATCGATTTTTCTCTGCCGGAAGATAAGCGCGAAGCCGACGTGATCGAGCGCGAGAAAAAATCGGAGGCCGAGATTCGAAAATTCATCGATGAACGCGGAATCGATATTGCCGCCATTATTATTGAACCGATCCAGGGCGAAGGCGGCGATAATCATTTCCGCGGCGAATGGCTGCGGAAATTGCGGGAGATTTGTGACGAGAATGGGATCATTTTGATTTTCGACGAAGTCCAAACCGGCCTCTGCACGACCGGCCGCAGCTGGTGCTGCCAGCATTTCGATGTGCAACCCGACCTGCTCGCGTTTGGCAAAAAAGTGCAGGTTTGCGGTGTGATGGCGGGCCCGCGTCTCGATGAAGTGAAAGACAACGCCTTTCGTTTACCGTCGCGACTGAATTCCACCTGGGGCGGAAATTTCACCGACATGGTGCGCTCGACTCATTATTTGCGCGTCATCGAGAAAGAAAATTTGGCAGCAAACGCCGGGAAAGTGGGCGCGTATTTCCTCGAACAACTGCTCGAGTGGCAGCGCGGATGTGACCTCGTTTCGGCAGTGCGCGGGCGCGGTTTGTTTATCGCCTTTGATTTGCCGGACCCGAAAACGCGCGACGATTTCTGGCGCAAATTGTTTGATGCCGGCTTGCTGGTTTTGAAATCAGGCGAGCACTCGATTCGCTTTCGTCCGGCGCTGGACCTCACGAAACAGGTCGTGGACGAAGCGATCGAAATTTTGCGGAAGCAATGCAAACAGCGTTAACAGCGAGTCGATGGGGCACAGCCATCCTGGCTGTGGGGCTTACAGGCATCTTGCCTGTTTCTGCCAAAATGCGCAGGTTGGAAACCTGCGTGCCCCACAGGCGAAACGCCTGCGCCCCAAAATCATGACATCTGTGTTCGAAAAACTCGGGCTCACTGACGACAACGCCGGCGTCTTTGACGGCGAATGGCGCGGCGGCGGCGCGAAGATTGACAAGATCTCGCCGATTGATGGGAAGAAACTGGCCAGCGTTCGCACCGCGTCGGCCGATGATTACGACAAGGCAATCGCGCGCGCGCAGGAAGCGTTCTTAAAATGGCGCGTTACCCCGGGACCAGTCCGCGGCGATACCGTCAGACGCTTGGGAAATGCGCTCCGCGAGCTGAAACACGAGCTTGGTCAGCTCGTTACTCTCGAATCCGGCAAAATTTTGGCCGAGGGCGAAGGCGAAGTGCAGGAGATGATCGACATCTGTGACTTCGCGGTCGGTCAATCGCGCATGCTCTACGGTCTGACCATTCAATCGGAACGACCGTACCACCGTTTGATGGAACAATGGCAACCGCTCGGTGTCGTTGCCGTCATCAGCGCATTCAATTTTCCGGTCGCAGTATGGTCGTGGAACGCCGCGCTCGCCGCCGTTTGTGGCGACGCCACGGTTTGGAAACCATCGGAAAAAACTCCCCTCGCTGCCATCGTTGTCACGAAAATTGCAGAGCGCGTCTGCCGCGAAACTGGCGCTGACCCGGCGATCTTCACTTTGCTACTCGGGGACCGCAAAAGCGTTGGTCAGAAACTCGCGGATGATAAGCGGATTTCTCTCGTCTCGGCTACCGGGTCGGTAAACATGGGCTTGAACGTCGCGAAGGCGGTTCATGGCCGGCTCGGGCGAACCATCATGGAGCTCGGCGGCAACAATGCGTTGATCGTTGCGCCCAGTGCCGATCTCGAAATGGCGACGCAATCGATCTTCTTCGGCGCTGTCGGCACCGCCGGTCAGCGTTGCACTTCCACGCGCCGCGTGATCCTGCACGAGTCAGTCGCGGATAAAGTGCGGAAAAAGCTTTTAGCAGCCTACAAGAGTCTGCCCATCGGCAATCCGCTGGATCAGAAAACGTTGATGGGTCCTCTCATCGACAAGGGTGCGGTCGACGCCGTCCTGCAGTCGATCGAGAAGGTCAAAAAGGAAGGCGGCGAAGTTTTATACGGGGGCGAGCGACTCGATGGCGAACAATATTCCGGCGGCTGTTACATGACGCCGTGCCTGGTGAACGCGAAGCCGGAGTTCGACATTGTTTGTCACGAAACTTTCGGGCCGCTGCTCTATTTGATGACCTACCGCAATTTCGACGAAGCGATCGCGATTCAAAACGGCGTTCCGCAAGGTTTGACTTCAGCCATCTTCACTAACGACGTCCGCGAAGCAGAAAAATTTGTTAGCGCGGTGGGAAGCGATTGCGGTATCGCCAATGTGAACACGGGAACGAGTGGCGCCGAAATCGGCGGTGCGTTTGGTGGCGAGAAAGAAACCGGCGGGGGCCGCGAGAGCGGAAGCGATTGCTGGAAGAGCTACATGCGCCGGCAAACCAACACCATTAATTTTTCCAGCGAGTTGCCGTTGGCCCAGGGCATTCATTTCGGCGCCGGCGACGAAGGTAGCGCAACGGTGTAGATTCGCGCTCTTTCGGCGCGATTTATTCAGGGTAGCGCGCGCAGTCGTTAGCTCAAATAAGCCGTCGAGTTTGTCGGCGGTCTCCATGCTCATAATAAACTTCTGCAATTTCTTGCACTGATCCTTGCCAACCAGGTCGCCACCCAGTGCAGTAAACTTCACCGCGATTTCATCTTCCGTCATTGGATCGCGTGGATCGCCTTTCGGGACATCGACACGAGTAGAATGCTGCTTCCCGTCATTCGTCGTGATCGTCACGCGACTGGGCTGGAATTTCGGAAAGAGCGCCTCGAACTCTTCGTTCGCCACTACTTTTACCTTGTCCATGATCGGAATGAGAGCGTTATCACGAACGCGTTCTTCCTTGAATTGAAGCGGCGTTACCATCCCATCCACCAGGCCCACCGCCAGCGAGTAAGGCAGGGAATGATCGGCCGTTTCCTTCGAGTCAGGTCGATACTTGTGCGGATCGCCCAGAATGTCTGCCGCTCGGGCGATCACTTCGACTTTGATTTCCTTAACCTCGTTAGCCTTGAGCTTATGTTCCTTCACCGTCTTCATCATGGCGGTGAGTGGCGCGTGACTGAGCGCTTCAATCGGGAAACTTTTCATCCCGCAATCGAGAATCCGATAGTGTGACGTCGGCGAGGTCGGAAGGTCTTTGATCAATCCCTCACCATCGAAGGTGGCCGGCTGGCCCTTGTATTGCACATGCTTGAAAACGGCAAAGAGACCTTCCTTGCCATCGATAATGTGCTCGGGACCGGAAAACCCATCGCGGGCAAGTAGCGCACTCTCCGCTCCCATCCGTCCCGCCCACGGATCGACTGTGTTTTTCATGTTCGTCAATTTGCCAGCCGTGACTGCGCCCGGACAAAATGTTCGCGCGGCACTGATGCCGATCGCGGAAACCATTTGCCCGGGCGTGAGATTCAGCACCCGCCCCGCGGCAACCGGCGCGGCGAATGCGCTTAAGGTGGCGTGATGCCAACCGTATTCACGCACACCCGGCCGGCCGATCTCGCAAAGGCGCATTTCAATTTCGTAGGCAACGATGGTGGCGAGAACCAGATCCTTCCCGCTCAAGTCCTCGCTTTCGCAAAGTGCCAGCGGCGCGGCGATGAGATCGCTCGGATGACACGGATCAGCTTTCCAATAGATGTCGTTATAATCCATCGCCCGGATCATGTGACCATTCAGAAACGAGGCATCGACGGGATTGGTTTTGAAACCGGAAACAAAGGCGGTTGCGTTTCCTTTCCCACTTCCCATCGCGCGGTAATGCTTCAGCAGGATTTTGGCGTCGTCCTGTTGACTGCCGCCCAGCGCGCAGCCGATGGAGTCGAACCAGAATAATTTCGCTGCTTGAATCGCTTCCGGGGAAAGATGTTCGTACTTCAGGGCGCAAGCCCAATCGGCAATGGTATGTGAAAGGAGACGTTTCGATTCGGTTTGTTGATGTGCCATGATATTTTTTTGTTTCGGGTTTATGAGCTTGAGCGGGCCGTCAAGTTTTTCAAGCGATGATGTACTAAAATGGATACGAAAGACTCCACGTGTTAATTGAGATCAGAGACGAGCGTCCTGATGATATTGCCACTGTTCGTGAGGTGAACAGGCGCGCATTCGGGCAGGAGCAGGAAAGCAATATCGTCGATGCCTTGCGGACGAACGGAGGCGTTTTGCTTTCGTTAGTTGCGATAATGGACGACCGAGCGATCGGACACATCATCTACAGTCCGGTATCTGTTGGTGACATGGTAAAAGGTGCGGCGCTGGGCCCGATGGCAGTACTCCCGGAGCACCAACGACAGGGAATCGGGAGTAAGCTGGTGGAAGCGGGAAATCGGAAAATGAAAGATGCGGGGTATCCATTCATCATTGTTGTAGGCCATGCGGAGTACTATCCTCGATTCGGATTCAGACCGGCGAGCCAATATGGAATCAAGTGCGAATGGGATCTTCCAGATGATGTCTTCATGGTGCGGATCCTGGACCTGGCGAAGATGCAGGGTGTCTACGGATTAGCAAAGTATCGGGACGAATTTTCGACAGTATGCTAGCCTCTGCTCGCGAATCATTGTTTGGAATCCTGTTAATCCTGTCTAATAAACGCTGCCTTGCTGATAAATTGAGGGTGTGGCAGAAAACGGGAGCATGAAGCCGAAGGGTTTCTTCGGGGAGCTAAAGCGTCGCAATGTTTACAAAGTTGCGGTCGCATATGCAGTCATCGGCTGGCTGGTCATGCAAGTCGCAGCGACGGTGGTGCCCGCTCTTCATCTTCCGGATGCGATCACGACTGGGGTTGTAGTGCTGACTTTGCTCGGGTTCCCGATTTGCTTCTACAAATCGCGTTTGGGTCTACGTCGCTGTGATTGGAGCACTCTTGTCCGTCGGATTGTTCTTTGTTGGACGATATACCGCTGGACATGGAACGCCTCGGCAGAGGGAGGTAGCTACAGCTCCGCAGAAGTCAATTGCAGTGCTGCCGTTGCTCAATGAAAGTGGCGATCCGAAAGACGAATATTTCTCCGATGGCTTGTCAGAAGAATTGATCGCGGCGCTTGCTCAAATCAGGGAGCTAAAGGTCATCGGGCGCAGCTCTTCGTTTCGATTCAAGGAAAGGAAAGAAGAGACCAAAACGATTGGTGAGAAGCTCGGCGTCGCGACTCTGCTCGAGGGCACGGTGCGCAAACAGGGCGATCGCGTACGAATCGTCGCCGAATTGATCAATGCCGCGGATGGGATCGAACTCTGGACTCGGACTTTCGACCGCGAATTGAAAGATATTTTCGCCGTCCAGCAGGAAATCGCCGCGGCAGTGGCTTCATCATTAAAGGCTACTCTGCTTGGATCAGACCGATCTCAGCCCTCAAATCCAAAAAGCTCAGAAGCTCACAACGCGTATCTACAAGGGCGTTATTATTTCCAGAGACGCAGTCTCGAGGATTATCGCAAAGCTATCGGTTATTTTGACCAAGCGATCGAACTCGACCCTGAATATGCTTTGGCTTACGCCGAACGTTCCGAAGTGTGGACTTTGATCGGGGATGGCACCGGTGAGGGTAAAACCTTGTGGCCAAAGGCGCGCGCCGATGCGGAAAAAGCCGTCTCCATCGCACCTGCGTTAGCTGAGGCGCATGCCGCCCTCGGCTGGGTTCGCTTTTTTACACAATGGAAATTTGACGAGGGTCTGCGCGAACTAAAACGCGCCAAAGAGCTGTCGCCAGCCAATCCGACCGCGAACGATCTGCTAGCGCGGGTCATTGTTTATCTTGGGAGACTCGATGAGGCGGAGAAGCAAGGCCGGCAAGCAGTCGAATCGGATCCCTTAGCCTTCGCAGCCCAGAACAATCTTGCTCGCATTCTTTGGTATGAGGGCAAACTTGACGAAGCCGATGCGGTTGCACGCAAAGCAGCAGAGTTACACCCGACTGCGTCTTCCAGTCGCCGGTGGCAGGTTTTAGTTGCCATTCGACGCGGCGATAACGAAACAGCGTTACGCGAAGCTCAATTCGAACCAGATGAAAGCTATCGCCGTTTCGAACTTGCGCTCGCGCAATATGCCCGCGGAGATCAAAAGGCCGCGGATGCGGCTTTGGCCGACCTGATTGGCAACAACCGAGGGCTGGACTATCAGGTCGCGCAGGTTTACGCCGTGCGCGGCGAGAAAGAAAAGGCTTTCGAATGGTTACAAATCGCTCTGGATAATCATGACACCGGAATGCTGGCCCTTCTGGTTGAACCGTTGTTGAAAAGCTTGCGCGACGATCCCCGCTACAAAACGTTGGTCGCGAAGATGAATTTCCCCCCGCAATGAGCGAGAAGCCTTCGTTCTTTGCGGAACTGAAGCGGCGCAACGTTTACAAAGTTGCCGTCGCGTATGCGATCGTCGGTTGGCTGCTGGTCCAGATCGCCACGCAGGTTTTTCCATTCTTGGAAATTCCAAACTGGGTTGTGCGTCTGGTGATCGCATTCGTCGCGATCGGATTTCCAATCGCGTTGGTGATTGCATGGGCGTTTGAACTGACGCCGGGAGGAATCAAGCGAACGGAAGATGTCGGCCCGAGTGTCGAAGGAACATCGAAAGGTCGCACTTGGATCTTTGTAGCCGTCATCGGCGCTGCGCTTTCCATCGCATTATTTTTCATCGGCCGCTACAGTGGTCAGCATTCCGCCAGCGGGGGTGGCACCGAATTACCTGCCAAATCGATCGCGGTCCTGCCATTCGATAATCTCAGTCGCGATCCCGACAATGCGTTCTTTGCCGAAGGCGTACAGGACGAAATTCTGACGCGATTGGCCAAAGTCGCGGATCTGAAAGTCATTGCCCGGACCTCGACGCAAAAATTCAAAAGCGCGCCGGAAAATTTGCCTGACATCGCGAAACAGCTCGGCGTCTTGCATATCCTGGAAGGCAGCGTGCAAAAGGCGGGCGATCAGGTCCGCGTCAATGTGCAGCTGATCAATGCCCTGACCAACACGCATCTGTGGGCGGAAATCTACGATCGCAAGCTCACTGATATTTTTGCGGTCGAGAGCGACATCGCGAAAACAATTGCCGACACCTTGCAGGCGAAGCTGACCGGTTCGGAAAAGCAGATGATGGCGTCGCAACCAACAACCGACACAACAGCTAACGACTTCTATCACAAGGGCAGATCATTATGGGAAAAAAGAACCGGCGATAACATTCCCAAAGCCATTGGTTTTTATGAGCAAGCCATCGCGCACGATCCCAATTATGCGCTGGCTTACGCCGGCCTGGCCAATGCCTACGTTCTGCTTCCGTTTTACACGGGAAACGCCCGCCGAAGCGACTCACTCGCGAAGGCAAAAGAAGCTGCACTCAAAGCGCTTCAACTTGATCCCAAGGTAGCCGAAGCGCATGCCGCCCTCGGCAAGCGTAATTTCTTCAGCATGGATCTCCCCGGGTCGTTGCGTGAGTACCAGCGCGCGATCGAGCTCAAGCCAAACTACGCCACCGCCCATCAATGGCTTGGCAACGACTCGCTGGTCAGCTTTGGACGATTTGATGAAGCCATCGCCGAAGGTAAACGCGCGATTGAGCTCGACCCGCTCTCACCGGTCATCAACGCGGATCTGGGTGTAACTCTTTACCTTGCTCGTCGCTACGACGACGCAATGGAGCAATTGCGAAAGACGCTTGCGATTGATCCGACCTTCTTCTACGCCCATTATAACCTCGGCATCGCTCTGCAATTAAAAGGCGATCTATCGGCGGCGATTGCGGAATACGAAAAAGCCAGACAACTGAGTTACGATTCGTTCGTGCTGGCCCTCATTGGAGCGGCGAAGGGTCTGGCTGGCGACAAAAGCGCGGCTCAGCAGGCTCTGAAGGGCTTCGATCAGGCAGCTCAAAATCAGGATGTGGACGAGTATTCGCGCGCCCTCCTCTTCCTGGGGATGAACAACAAAGAGGAGGCTCTTCGCTGTATTGAACGGGCCGTCGCCGCTCGGGACGGTTCCAGCCTCACCTGGATCAAAGTGGACCCATTGCTCGATCCCTTGCGCGGCGATCCGCGCTTCGAAGCACTCGGGCAAAAAGTGATTGCGCCAAAATGAAGATCGATAATTTCTTCATCGAGCTGAAGCGGCGCGATATTTCTGTGAGATAGAGAGGAAATCTCATGCCATCCGAGCCTTCCTCCGACGTGAAGCTTGAAATCGGTCACGTCTTATTCATCGACATCGTTGGCTATTCGAAGTTGTTGATCACCGAGCAGAGCGATCAGATGCAAACGCTTCGACAGATTGTTCGTGGCACCGAGCAGTTCAAAAAAGCCGAAGCAGAAGGGAAACTGCTGCGCTTGCCGACGGGAGACGGGGGCGCC
>QHPU01000010.1 GCA_003219175.1 Verrucomicrobiota bacterium
CATCATCAGCGGTGTAGGCGCATCGTCCATGTATGTGCCCGTGGCCACAGCGGCCATGGGAACGCTCAGCCGCGAACAAATGGGCAACGCTGCTGGCATTTTTAATCTGATGCGCAACATCGGAGGGAGCATCGGCATTGCGGCGATCACCACGCTGGTCACGCGGCAGGCGCAAGCGAGCCAGGCCAAGCTTGTTTCGCACATGTCGACGTTCAACTTCAACTTTCAACAACAACTCGCGCACCTCCAGAGCGCGCTTGCGAGCAACACCGGCAATTGGGCAGCGGCGAAGAAATCGCTCGCAGTTCTCTACGGAATTCTCCAGCAACAAAGTTCACTCCTTAGTTACGTCTACGGCTTTCGTTTCTGTGTGCTGGTCTGCCTGGTCTGTGCCGCGCTCGCGTTGTTGTTCAAGAAAGTCGGCAAATCAACCGGTCCCATCGCCGCTCATTAATAACTGTCCGTGGGATCATAAAGGAAAACAATTGCCGAATCTGAGCGTGGCAGACGATGCGTCTACCCTACAATTTTATCGAGGCGCGATCGCGGGATTATTGTAGGGCAACCGATCCGGTTGCCGAATGTAAATCTCCTGGTTCGACTGAGTCGATCCCCAGTTATGCCGCGGCGGCATACTGAGACAACAAACATGGTCTTTCACAAGCGCCATCCGCGAGGTCGATCGTGTGGGTATGAAGACTTTAATTAATGGAGGACAACGATATGAGCAGAACAATTGAGGCAATCATGCGGCACATGGCAGCGCCATCGACTAGCGCCAGCAATTCCGGCAATGGAACAGAGAAGCTAGAAAAGGAAATCACGGTAAGGAAGCGGCATTACGTTTGGTCGGAAGCCAAATTCGCACGCGCCATGATCCCGTTTTACAGCAATGTGCGTGTCGCCTACGACGGCAAGGAAGTCGACGGCAAAAATGTCCTCGACCTGATGACACTCGCCCCACCGAAGGGGACAAAAGTGCTCGTCCGCGCCGAAGGACCAGACGCTGCACAGGCGATGCACGCGCTCGAGCAACTGTTGCATTCGCAGGCCTGGTGAGAGGGAACAAACATATGAATGAGCAATTTGTTAACGAAACTAACGGGAAACCGCGAATCCTGATCGTAGACAACAATTCGAACTTCGCGCGCAGGGCGCGGCTACTCCTCGACCAAAGCGGAAGATACGTCGCGTGCACGGTGATCGATCCACGCCGCGCATTAGAAAGCGCGCGCAATTTCAAGCCCAACCTCGTGTTTGCTGAACTTATTATGCCGCAAATGGACGGTCCCGAGGTCGCGGCGCAGTTCCACGCGGATTGGGCGCTGCACGGCGTGCCGATCGTTTTCCTCACTTCGCTCATCACAGCGGAAGAGGCAAAGGACGGCCGGAGTGTTTACGGGCACCGCATTCTTCCGAAACCGACACGCAGCTCGAGGTTGTTTGAACTCGTTCAACAAAATCTGCCGTGCTGCGCCGAAGCGTGAACAAACAAAGTTGCTCCGAAAATACGACAGCGCCTAGTTTCAAACTAGGTTGAAAGCGAAAAATGGGAAACGGAAAACTAAATGGAAGAGCTACACTTGCCGGCAAATTCACGTTTCCCGGTACTTCAATGACCGTGCACCGCATGGGTTACGGCGCCATGCAACTCGCCGGTCCCGGCGTGTTCGGACTACCGCGCGATCTGGACGCCGCTGTTGCTGTGCTGCGCGAAGTGGTCGCTGCTGGTGTGAACCACATCGATACGAGCGATTTTTATGGACCGCACGTGACGAATCAAATCATCAGGAAAGCGCTTCATCCTTATCCGAAAGGTCTCGTGATTGTCACCAAAGTTGGCGCTCGCCGCGGCAATGACAAATCGTGGATCCACGATGTTACGCGCAAGAATCTGATTGATTCCGTTCATGACAATCTGCGCAACCTCGAGGTCGATGCGCTGGACGTAGTTAATCTTCGTGCGTGGGGTGATAATGGTCAGGCGCCCGGTGAAGAGCCACTCGCCGAGCCCCTCTCAGCCTTGGCCGAACTAAAACAACAAGGGCGGATCCGTCACCTGGGTTTAAGCAATGTGACGCCGAAGCAATTGAAGGAGGCGCAAACCATCACCGAGATCGTTTGCATTCAAAACTTCTACAACGTTGCCCACCGAAACGATGATGCGTTCATCGACGATCTCGCGCAGCAAGAGATTGGTTACGTGCCTTTCTTTCCGTTGGGCGGTTTCAATCCGTTGCAATCCAGTGCGCTTGATGCGGTCGCGGCATCATTACGTGCAACACCGATGCAGGTCGCGCTAGCATGGTTGCTGCAACGTTCTCCCAATATTCTGCTGATCCCGGGAACATCGTCAGTGCAGCACCTGCGCGAGAACCTGGAAGCTGCCACATTGGCCTTGCCAGTAGAAGCCCTCGTCAGACTAAACGCGATTTAAGGCGCTCGCAGGGCTCGATTCCGCATGACGATCAAAACACGGTATGGGGTTGTCGCAATTCCAAACCCATGCGTTGCTGCAGATTGGCAAAGCCAATCCCCAACGAGAAAAAGATTAATAATAGAAAGGCAATCATTGTAAATATGCAGAGATCGAATCAGCAGGAGCGCAAAACGCGCAAAGCAATTGTGCTTGTTCACGGCGGGTTCGTAGACGGCTCGGGATGGGCGGGTGTTTACAGCATGCTCAAGGAAAAGGGTTACAACGTCGCTGTCGTGCAGCACCCGACCAAATCCCTTACCGAAGACGTCGCCTTTACAAAGGCCGCAATCGACAGTCTGAAGAGTGAGGTTGTTCTGGTGGGGCATTCATATGGTGGCGTCGTGATAACAGAAGCAGGGACACATCCACAGGTAACCCATCTCGTCTACATCGCGGCGTTTGCTCCTGACAAAGGAGAATCCGTCTCGTCATTGATAGCGAATCCCCCGCCCGGCGCTCCGGTACCGCCAATCTTGCCACCGCAGGATGGTTATCTCTTCCTCGATCGAGCCAAATTCGTGGCTTCCTTCGCTGCGGATGTGGACCGGGCAACGGCAGCGTTCATGGCCGACTCTCAAGTTCCATGGGGCGTTGACGCGCTTGCCGGTGCTGTGTCTGAGCCCGCGTGGAAAACCAAGCCGAGCTACTATCTGGTAGCTTCCGATGACAAAATGATTCCGCCTCCGGCGCAAAGAAAAATGGCCGAACGCGCCAAAGCACAGGTGTCAGAAGTTCCAGGCAGCCACTCTGTTTATGTTTCAAAACCGCGCGCGGTCGCAGAAATCATCGATAAAGCCGCTGCTTCTTCGAACTAACTGATTCTCGCCGCATTCTTCGCGTCGGTGTCATTAAGTTATCGGCGCGTTGGCGCAGCGTGTTTCCCTAACTTCTTCAAGAGCCGCAGCAATGTCAGCCGCTCATTCTCTGAAAGGACGCTGACTGCCATTTCCATCGCTGCGGCGTGCTGCCGAAACCCGTGCGTGATCAGCGCCCGCCCCTTCGCTGTCAGCTCAACCTGGCGGACGCGCCGGTCGCGCGGGTGATCTTTGCGCGAGACGAGGCCTTTTTTTACCAATCGATCGACCGCCACGCTGATCGAGCCCGGGGTTAGCCACACCTTCGCACCTACCGTATTCACTGGCAGCGGTCCCTTATGAAGGAGCGCCTCGAGCACCCGAAAATCAGAGTCGCCTAGCTTGGTTCGTCCGATGCTCTCCGCGGCGTGCGGCATCAGAGCCTGGAAGGTTTTCATGAGAACGAGCCAGACGTGCACGCCGCTGGCGTCCTGCGTCTTGCTGACTCGTTTTCGTTTCACAAAATTATTTATTGACTAAAATTATATTGATGTCAATATGATTTGAATCGAAACAAATGCCCTTACCATGAAAATTACTGCTATCATCGCCCGTTTCCTCCTCGGCCTCATCTTCCTGGTCTTTGGACTAAACGGTTTCTTCCACTTCATCCCCATGCCTCCCCCCACCGGCGTGGCCGGTCAATTCATGGGAGCACTTTTCGTCTCACAGTACCTGGTCGTCGTCTTCGCTCTCCAGCTAATCGGCGCGGTTTTACTTTTGATCAATCGCTACGTCCCGCTCGCGCTCGCAATCCTCGCGCCCATCATCTTCAACATCCTATTCTTTCACATTTTGATGGCGCCCAGCGGTCTTCCCCTCGCCCTCCTCGTTACCGTTCTGTGGATATTCACCTTCCTCGGCGTTCGCTCGGCCTTCGCTGGCCTGTTGCAACCACGTGTCGCGGTGCCGGCTTCGCATTAATCAAATCAAAAAGGAAAACTTATGCTTAAGATTGCCATTATCATTGGAAGCACCCGGCCGGGCCGTAACGGCGAGGCCGTAGCGAAATGGGTTTACGAGATCGCACAAAAGAGCAGCGACGCCGAGTTTGAGCTCGTTGACATCAAAGATTTCAATCTGCCCTTGCTGGACGAACCGGTTCCCGCGGCCATGGGTAATTATTCCAAGCCGCACACCAAGGCTTGGGGAGCGAAGATCGATTCATTCGATGGCTACGTCTTTGTCACACCCGAGTACAACCACGGCATAAATGGAGCGCTCAAGAACGCCATCGACTTTCTCTACCGTGAGTGGAACAACAAGGCGGCAGGGTTTGTCGGTTATGGCGGCGTCGGAGCCGCGCGAGCCGTGTCGCAGTTGCGCGTGGTCATGGCCTACCTCCAGGTCGCGACGGTGCAGAACCAAGTCCAGCTCTCGCTCATGACCGATTTCGAGAATTTCAACGTTTTTAAACCGGCTGAGCACCATGAAAAATCAGTCAACGCCCTATTGGATCAGCTCGTGGCCTGGGCTGGTGCGCTGAAGGCCCTGCGGGAAAAAACAGCCTAGCACTTTCAGGAGGAATACAGATGGAAATTGGACTGGATAGTTTCGTTGCCGCAACGATCGACCGCGCCACCGGTCGCGTAATCGAACCGGCGCGGCATCTTCGGGATTTGCTCGAGGCGATCACGCTGGCCGACGAAGTCGGTCTTAACGTCTTTGGCATCGGCGAACATCATCGGCAGGAATTTTTGGACTCGGCGCCCGCCGTCATCCTGGCCGCGGCCGCAGCCCGGACCAAACAAATTCGCCTGACCAGTGCGGTGACCGTGCTCAGCGCGGCCGATCCGGTCCGGGTGTTTCAAGAGTTCGCGACCCTCGATCTGCTTTCCAACGGCAGAACGGAAATGGTGGTCGGTCGCGGCTCGTTCATTGAAGCCTTCCCACTCTTCGGTCTTGAGCTGGAAGAATACGATTCGCTTTTCGCCGAAAAGCTCGACCTGCTTCTCAAAATTCGTGAGCACGCTCACGTCCATTGGTCAGGCAAGCATCGTGCATCGTTGGATGGTGAAGGCGTCTACCCGCGCCCCGTCCAGAATCCGCTGCCAGTCTGGCTCGGTGTCGGTGGAACCCCGGCCTCGTTTGCCCGCGCAGGAGCCCTCGGACTTCCGCTAATGGTGGCGATCATCGGCGGTGAACATCGCCGGTTTCGGCCTCTGATCGATCTTTACCGCGAGGCCGGTTTACGTGCCGGCCATTCCCTCGAACAACTGAAAGTCGGTGTCCATTCGTTAGGCTATGTTGCCGAAGATTTCGCCACGGCCACGAACGATTTCTTCCCCGGTTACGCCGAAAGCTTTACCCAAATCGGAAAAGAAAGAGGCTGGCCACCGACGACTCGTGCACATTTCGACGCCCAGCTCG
>QHPU01000131.1 GCA_003219175.1 Verrucomicrobiota bacterium
CATTTTCGTCGCTTTGCTCGAAGACTTGGTAGCGATCGGGCTCGCCTGTTTCATCGTTACAGGCTGACTTCCGACGCCAGTCGCGCCGACCAGCTGCGAGGCTCGTTGACATAATTTACGAGCCCTGCATCGTCGTTGACTGACTTGAACGCGCGGATCAGCGTATTCGCATCGTCTCATTCTTCATACGGCATCGTCAGTTCCTTCTCGTCCGTATCGACGGTGGGACACCGAAAGTCCGAGCCGGACTGGCATGTCACGCGAGCCGCGTGCGCTACCCCGAGCGGAATTTGCCGTCGGAGCGGCCGACTTTAGAGTTGAATATCTGAAGCGCGTTCAGTCGGTCATCATTTTTGTCTTCGTTTTGCTCATTGCCGGGCTCGCTGTCTACATCGATTGGACTTGGAAACGTCAGCTTTCACCGCGCGGCGGGCGTTACTTCTTTCATCGCCTTGAGCTGGCCGTTCCCGTGTTGAAACAGTCCGACGAAAAATGGCGCGACGACCCGCTGGGAGGTGTTCCGGAGAACGGTACTCTTGGCGGCCAAGGCTGCGCCGTGGCCGCGGCGGCAATGGTGTTCAAGTTTTACGGGATCGACACCGATCCACAGCAGTTAAACTGGTTTTTGGCTTCCACCGGCGGATATACCGAGCGCGGCTGGATATATTGGGACCGCGCGGCTTGGTTCGCGCCGGATCGTGTCCGGCATATATACGAAGATTTGCCTTCGTACCAGCTCATCGACTCGAACCTGGCCCGTGGTAATCCGGTCATTGTTCGCGTGCATCTCAGTAGTGGCGTCACACATTTTGTCGTCATCGCCGGCAAGGACGGGTTCGACTACCTCGTGCGCGATCCAGGCGCGGGCGCCGCTAGAGGTTTCTACCCGTTGCGCGAGCTCGGCAGCAACATCGAGGCACTGCGATTTTATGAGCCCGTAACGACCTTCAGCCACATCTAACGCAATTTATCGTACGGCTTGCGAAGCATTGGTCGAGACTCGGTCAGATCTCAACCTTTGACATTTACGTTTCTAACAAGAGAGCGGGACAACAAGACGACAGGACAACTGACTACGGGACCTCAATCTTGATCTCTTGTCTCGAGCGCAGGATTAAATCATCCTCCAGACTCAGCCAGAGGTTCTCTGCTTTGCCGCCTTTCTTAAGATCGGCAGGGGCGAATCCAGTGAGGTTTTCGCTGTAGATGATCATTAACTCCTTCCGTTTTTGTTCATCCAATAAGTGAACAAGGCGCACCGACATCATCCCGGCCGGCATTTTGTATCCCCGGCTTAGAATTAACGCTATGAGGTGATCTTCATCGGAGCCTGCCGTGATGTTTTCGTTCGTCCGCTTGACCCATGTATCCACATAAAAGCGGAAGCCGCCGACCGTCATGTGTCGAGGCGATTCATAGTGATGTCGCAAGTTCGGTTTGCTCGGAAGATAATCTTCGAATTGAATCCAGTAGAGTCGCTGCACATTTTTCTGATCATCAACGTCGACAAAGGCGTACAATTCACAATCAGCAATATCCAGTAAGACAAACCGATCGACGCCGACGTACCACACCGCTTTCGGCAGCTCGATCCGTACTTTCGGATCGTGATCCGAGATAATGATGTTGTTGTTTACAACTTTGCGTTGCGGCGTCTGCGCGGCAGCCGCCAGGCAACTCATGAAGGCAGCAAGAATTATGGTTCTCTTAAGCAAACGCTTCTCTCATTTCAAAAAAGCAACTTCCTAATTGCGCGATTCGCAAGCCCTCAGTGTAAAATTTTGCCCCGCCTCGGGCGAGGACGTCGGAGGAGCCTGATGGGGTCGGTGCTGGCGGGCTCCGCTAGTCTGCGCTTCATTGCAAATTGGAAGGCTATGTTTCTTTTCTATGCTTTTGTGGCGTTTGGGTCAGCCGCATTCTTTGGTTACTTCGGCCTCATCGTTTTTCTGGAGTTCTACGAATCGCAACGCCCGAGCTCAGGCACCGGAGATCGCCGCGACATTCGAAAGCTTATCAGCCGATGCTCTCTCTGGGGCGCCTTCGTCATAGGACTAATCTCACTCGGCTTATATCCGAGCCGTTGAAGTAGCTGCTTGCCATAAATAAGCGACCAGTCGATCACTGACCGTCGGGCTTTGAGTGTTGAGCGTTCGATATTTGATGTTTCTTCCTGTCTTGCCCTCAACCCTCAACCCTCAACTCTCAACAAACGCCAGTCCGGCTCGGACAGGCATCCAGCTGCCGAGAGCGACACGAGCGGGCGCATTCTCGTTGGATGACCTGGCCGACTTAATCGAGCCGCCATGAGCGGATGTTCGACCTCAAGAAGAGGGACAAGCCAGAAATGCCTTAAGTGGGTGTGGCCTGCCGCACGAATAGCGCGCTTCCGATTAGGCCGACAGCCAGCAATCCAAGCGCCGCGAGTCCGTTAACCAAGTCTCCGATTAACATCGCAATCAAGAAGATCACAGCGCCGATCATGACGATCCAAACCGACCAAGGGTAACCCCAGGCCCGATACAGTCGTCGCAAATCCGGTTCTCGGCGTCGGAGGACGATGAGGGCGATGCAACAAAGGCAGTAGTTGACCATCAAGAAAAAGGACGTCATTGCGATCAGCCGCTGAAATGTCCCTGTTGCGATCAGGCCGAGAGCGATCGCGGTGGTTAAGAGCATGGCAACATCCGGTGTGCCGCCCGCGTTTACGGTCGATGTGCGCGACCAAAAGAGCCGGTCTCGTCCCAGAGCAAATACGATTCGTGTGCCCATCATCATGACCGCATTCAACAAGGGTACGAGGGAAAGCACTGACAGAATCGTGATGAAGCTTCGCCCTTGCGCGCCCGCGATGATCCTTGCGGCATCGGCCGCTGGTAATGTTGCGCCCGCGAGCTCCGACATGGGCAGTACTCTTAACAATGCGATATTGACCAGCAGGTAAATCCCGATCACCGATAAGACACCGAGGATCATCGTTCTCGGAAGATTGCGCGCCGGATCGCGATCTTCCTCCATGAAATACAAGGGGCTTTGCCATCCACCGTAAGTAATGACGATCGCCTGCAACGCGATGACTACTCCGTTGATTGTTATCGACGACGCCGCGCCGGCCAATGCGTCTTCACGCGCCCGGACGAGGAGACACATCCCAATGAGAGCCAGGAACGCGATACACTTCAATAACGTCGTAACTTCTTGAAATCGGCTACTGACACGGATTCCCAGCCACTGCAGCAATACAATGCCGACAAGGATTGCAATACCCAGGAATCGAACGGCGTCGCCGGGGACCAAACCAAGTGTTCCGACGAACTCGGCAATGGCTATCGACAGATATCCGAGGATCGAGCAGTACATCAGCCAGTCGGTCCATCCGACAGTAAATCCTGCCGTATTGCCGAAGGCGCGGCGTACATAAGCATAAAAACCGCCGGCTTCTGGCAGCATGACCCCCAACTCAGTCAAACAACTCGCGCCGAGCAAGGTGTATATCCCTCCGGCAATCCACAGGAGAAGAATCGCAAACGGTGATTGGAACTGCTCCGCGATTAGACCGGGTGTGCGAAGAATGCCGACGCCGATGGTGCCGCCGACGCTTACCGCGAGGCCGAAACCAAGCCCCAGAACGCGTCGCAGCTGGCCGGATGTTTCGGATCCCATGGGTACGGAATATTAACGCACCACGACTTGGAAGATACAATGAACTGTGCCCCAGCGGCTTCGGCAACTCTGAGCCAATCGAGATCGTAAACTTCGGTCGACGAAACGCCCACCGTTTCAATCACGGATCAAAGAATCGCGGTATGGGAATATTGCGATGCAAGAACGTAGGCAAGTTGTGCTCATCCGTAGCCACTAGTCCGGTGGCTTGAATCTTGGTTTCCCGTGGCGGGAGCTCATTACGCTCGAACGGGAGTCGCTTGGCCAGAGGGTAGAAAGGGATCAGGGCTAGGTATTGACAGTCGACCGATA
Source organism: Verrucomicrobiota bacterium (assembly GCA_003219175.1). Classification (GTDB taxonomy): domain Bacteria; phylum Verrucomicrobiota; class Verrucomicrobiia; order Chthoniobacterales; family UBA10450; genus AV69. The sequence continues at coordinate 3,973 of QHPU01000131.1, forward strand.
AGTTTGCTTCGAAGCCACGTCGATAGCGAAAACCAAATGGGGCTCAGAGCTTAATAATCGACAATTTCCCTAAACCGGAGACTGCCGATAGCGAGTTCTGACTCCAAAATTGTAGGATTTCGCTCGACAAACCAGCGCGGATTTGTTCTAAGAAAGTTTTCCGCAAAAAGAATCTGAATCGGGCGCGGACGTTTTCCTCCCGGTGACTTCCGGGCCTCGTTCGGGTTTAACCAATTCCCACAATCACGACCGGGAGAAATAGAAAGAAGCTCCTATGTCAGTTCTCTTCTCAACCGCGTTTTCCTTTGCGATTTCCATGACTTTACGGCCCAGGTCGCCATCCAGCGCGCTGGCGCTTGCACTCGCTTGCTTTGCATTGTTGCCTTGTGCGCGGGCAACCGACTTGGAGAGTGTCGTGACTGGCAACAATACAGCCGACGGCAGCGGGGTTCTCGTCAGCCGCACGACTGGGATATCGAATACAGGTATTGGCTTTCAAGCGCTCAATCGCGATACCACCGGTAGCAACAACACGGCCTGCGGTTTTGAAGCACTCATAAGCAATACCAGCGGCAACAGCAACACCGCCACGGGGCTTAATGCGCTCCAGAAAAACACCACCGCTAGCAGCAATACAGCCAACGGTTTTGACGCGCTCTTTAGCAACACCATCGGCGGCAGTAACACCGCCACCGGCGCTAACGCACTCTTTAGTAATAGCACCGGCAGTAGCAACACCGCAGTCGGTGTCAATGCCCTCTCTCGCAACACCACCGCGAATGACAACACGGCCATGGGTCGCGAGGCGCTTTCTAGCAATACAACCGGCCAGGCTAACACAGCCGTGGGCCGCGATGCTCTCGCTGACAATACCACCGGCGGCGCTAACACCGCCACTGGCGACGGTGCGCTTTCCAGCAACACCACCGGCAACAACAACACCGCCAGCGGCGCCTTTACGCTCAGTCGCAACACGACCGGCAACGAGAACACCGCCACCGGCGTTCAGGCACTCGATAGCAACACGACCGGCAGCTTCAACACAGCCATGGGTCGCAGCGCACTCCTTCTCAACACCGAGGGCGGACACAACACAGCCGTGGGCAATTCTGCAATGGTCCACAACTCCACGGGCAGCAACAACACGACCACGGGCGATTCTGCGCTCTTTGCCAATACCACCGGCGGCGATAACACCGCCACTGGTCGTTTTGCCCTCTTTAGCAACACCACCGGCTCTTTCAACACGGCCACCGGTTCCCGGGCCCTCAATGACAATACCGAAGGCATCAGTAACACCGCCACCGGCGAGGAGGCGCTCACTGGCAACACCACCGGCAACGATAACACCGCTACCGGCGTGGCTGCGCTTACTCGCAATACCACCGGCGGCGATAACACCGCCACCGGTTTTGACACGCTCGGTTTCAACACCACCGGCGTCGAAAACACGGCCACGGGTCGCGATGCGCTCGTTAACAACACGACCGGCAACGACAATACTGCGAGCGGATTTCAGGCACTGTCTGCCAATACCACCGGCGCAAATAATATCGCATTGGGCAGTAAGGCTGGAAGCAATCTGACCACCGGAAACAACAACATCGATATCGGCGCCGTTGGAGCGGCAGGTGAATCCAACAAAATCCGCATCGGCACAGGCGGCACGCAGAATGGCGCGTTCATTGCCGGCATCTCCGGAGTCATGGTGGCAAATGGTGTCGGTGTGATCGTCAACTCCAATGGTAAGCTTGGCACCGTTGTTTCCTCAGCGCGCTTTAAGGAAGCAATCAAACCAATGGATAAAGCGAGCGAAGCTATTCTTGCCTTAAAACCTGTTACTTTCCGCTACAAGGAGGAACTTGATCCGGACAAGATTCCACAGTTCGGCTTGATCGCTGAGGAGGTCGAGAAAGTGAATCCTGACTTAGTCGTGCGCGACGAGGATGGGAAGGTTAACAGCGTGCGCTACGAAGCGGTAAACGCGATGCTGCTGAACGAGTTCCTCAAGGCGCATCGGAAACTACAGGAGCAGGAAACAACAATAGAGCGACAGCAAAAGGAGATTGAAGCCCTCACTGCTGGTTTGCAGAAGGTGACTGCTCGAGTTGAGGCAGGTAACTCTATTCCGCGCGTCGTGAGCGGTAACTGACAGAATCCCAGGCAATCTGCCATCGGGGTTCCAGTGGCTGCGGCGATAAGGGAGGAGTGTCGACGTAGGGTATCTTTCTATATTCAAGTTTATTGCCTTTTTCGGACCGACCACTTGGAAGTAGACATCCAAAGTAGTTTATTATAGGATTCTAATGGTCGGCCAATGCCCGTGCGACACATGAAAAGGTTCGCTTGTCTGCTCTTCTTCCTGCCGACGCTCGCGCTGGCCCAGGATTATTATCGGGGGCAGTTTCATCCGCGCGTATGGATTTACGCTAACGGTAATGATTATATCTCTAATGTCGTGGGCGACATCATCGCCTCCCGGTCTCGGGGCGAGACCCGAGTTGATCGGGCGAATGATTATGCCCGACAGGTAGCCTACCAGGATGCCGTAGCCAACCTCGCCGCATTGCGGGCACATCAAGCAGAAACGGAGCGAGCTGAACTTGATCGCTTGATGCGAATGGCAAATTCGCGGGCGCAGCCACCGAAGCCGCCATCCGCCGAGTTCTTGGCCACACAGAAACGCTTCGAAAGCAATCCGTGACCGCCGTCAAGCCTGTAGGGACGGCCGAAACCCGGGGAACAAACGAGGTCGCGTCTTAATATTTCGACATTTGATTCAACTAACCCGCGCGTGCTAGATCGCGAAAGGTTTTTAGGAGCTTCACAGTTACCGGTCCGGGCTTGCCGCCGCCGATCGCTCGCTCGTCAACGGCCACGATGGGCACCACTTCACGCGTCGTGCTAGTGAGGAATGCTTCGTCGGCATTCAACAGGTCATCGTCGCGCAACACTTGTTCACCAACCTCTATGCCAACATCGCGGCCGGTCTCGAAGATGAATTCGCGCGTGATCCCGGGCAACAGCCCACACTCCACCGGTGGCGTGAGCACAATCCCGTTCTTGACGATGAATAAATTGGAAGTCGCGCACTCCGTCAGTTCGCCACGATAATTCCGCATGACTCCGTCGAAGGCGCCGCGCTTGAACGCTTGCTGCGCTGCCAACGCCTGATTCATGAGGTTATTGCACTTGATCATCGGATTCACCGACCCGGGGTGGTTCCGAACAACGTCGACTAGTACAATGTTGCAGCCGCGCTTGTAAACCTCAGCGGCTGGTTCAACGAGCGGTTTGACGATGATGACCCACGACGCCTTCGGCGTTGCTTTCAACTCGTAAGTCAGCTCGCCTACTCCGCGAGTGACCAGTACCCGGACGTAGGCCTCCTTTTCGTCGAGCTTCGTCGCGGCGATTGTTTCGGAAATCTGTCGGGCCAGCTCGTTGTCCGTAAATGGAATCGCGAGCCCAATCAGTCGCGCCGAGTTGCGCAGCCGACGCATATGCCGATCAAAAAGAAATAGGCGGCCGTTATAAGTCCGCAGTGTTTCGTAGATTCCTTCGCCGTATAGAAACCCGTGGTCGAAGACGGAGATCACCGCCTCCTGTTCATCCGAGATTCGTCCATTTACGTTCACTGTCGCTGCCATGATTTAAAGATGGCAGTCGCAGCATAAGGAAGAAAGTCCTGAACTGGACCGGCAGTTCGCCCACGAATTACACGAAGTACGCTAAATAGATTCTATTTCGTGCACGTTAGTCGGTCGATTCTCAATGAAGTTCGTCGCGGCGAGACGCCGCGACCAGCACCCGCTTCCAGCTCCGTAAAGCCTGCAGCTCGGAGAGTGACGGGCGCGCTACCCAATCAAATCGGAATCAAAGTGACAGTCGCGCGCTCTTACGCGGCCATTTTGCCAGAAAGCGCGTCGCTCGGCTTATACTTCCCGGGGACAGCCCGCCCACACGGAAATTACGAGACGGTTCCAGGCATTGATTGTCGCGATTGTCAGCGTCAAATCGGCGAGTTCCTTTTCCGAGAAATGCTGGTGTGTTTGCTCAAAGACTTCGTTGGGAGCATGATCTTGCTGGATGTTTGTGACGGCTTCCGCCGAGCCGAGAGCGGCGCGCTCCCGCTCGCTGTAATAAGGAGATTCTCGCCAGGCATCCAAGCCATAGAGCCGTTGTTCGCTTCTCCCGCGGCCCGCAAATCCTTCCAATGCATGTCAATGCAGTAGGCGCATCGTTAATTTGCGAAGCGCGCAATTTAATCAGAGTCATCAGCTTGTGGTCGAGCCCGGATTGAGCCAGATATTTTTCGGAGACCAAACATCGTCTCAAACGCACCGCGACTATTTTTTAGATAATCAATTGCCGGTTCCATAAATTGTTTTCACCTCCTGGAAATGTTCCGCAGCGAACCACGCCGAGAGTTCTGTCCGATTTTCCCGTGGCTCCGACTAGTGCCAAATCAAAGTCGAGTGGCCGAGAAGTACGAGCACCGCGGCGACGCCGAAGAGCGGAATCAGATTCGCAAGTAAGGCCACGACACCGAGGGAAATCGAGGGTGGCTGCACAAAAAAGCCGATGATTGCCACCGTCGCGCCGAGGCCCCACAGGATCATCGCCAGCGGGCCATCTTTCGACATATCGTGGAAAGGTCGAATAACTTCAAAAATCAGGAGCAATCCCATCATCGCACAGACGAAACTAACAATGGTCAACCGTTTCGGATTCACACCTGCAGCCTCAGTTGTAGGGGCGCTGCCACGACGAGCGCAAATCCAAACTCGCATTATCTTTATCTTTTCGTTACCAATTTCTCAAACATTTGGAACGAGACCAATGGAAACGCCGTTGACGCCTCTTGAATTCGCGCGCCGCGCACGCAAACTTTATCCCGACCGCGTTGCCATCATTGATGGTGATTCAACATGGACCTATGCGGAGTTTCAGGATCGATGTGACCGTTGGTCGGCGGTTTTGCAGAAACTTGAAATTCGCCGGGGCGACCGCGTCGCCTATCTCTCACCCAATAGTCCCGCGCAGCTCGAATCATTTTACGCCGTCCCACAAGTCGGCGCGGTGCTGGTGCCGCTAAATTATCGTCTAACCGCGGACGATTTCGTTTATCTCATCAATCACAGCGGCTCCCGCATGGTTTGCGCAGACCGTGATTATCTCGGCACGATCGACAGCATTCGTTCCCGCCTTCCCCACGTAGAACACTTCGTTGCTTTGAATTGTAGCGTCGGGCTGCCTGCTGGCGAAGGCTTTCGCAGTTCCCAACCGAATTCTGTGACCAAAGGCTGGCTCGACTACGAAGCTGCGCTCAAAGCCAGCCCGGCTGAATTTGTTCGCCCCGAAATTCGCGAGACCGATCTGCTCACGATTAATTATACCAGCGGCACTACGTCGCGCCCGAAAGGTGTGATGATTACTCATCGCAACGCCTGGATGAATTCTATTGGCGTCCTCGTCCATCAACCCATGAACTGCGCCGACCGTTATCTGTGGACGCTGCCGATGTTTCACGCCAACGGCTGGACTTTCGTCTGGACGGTAACGGCCGCGGGTGCGACCCACGTTTGTCTGCGCAAGGTAGAACCGCGCGCGGTTTTCGAATTGATGGCAAAGGAGAAGGTCACCATGCTATGTGCGGCGCCGACAGTTCTGATCTCGTTGGCAAATGCGCAAGGTGTGCGTCACCTCGCACCGAAAGGAATTCGAGTTTTCACGGCCGGCGCGCCGCCTGCTGCTTCCACCATCCAGCGACTCGAGGAAGAGCTGGGCTGGACGATTATCCACGTTTATGGTCTGACCGAGACCGCGCCGTTCATCACCGTGTGCGAACCGCGGGCGGAACATGCGTCACTCAAAGTCAGCGAGCGAGCCGCGATGAAAGCCCGTCAAGGCGTCGAGCTGATTACTTCCGGCGAGTTACGCGTAGTGGACGAAGCAGGAAACGATGTTCCACAAGACGGAATTACCCAGGGAGAAATTGTGGCTCGCGGCAATGTGATCATGGCCGGTTACTACAACGACCCGGAGGCGACCGAACAAGCGTTACGCGGTGGATGGTTTCATTCGGGCGATGCTGCGGTGGTGCATCCGGATGGTTACGTCGAGATTCGCGACCGCCTCAAAGACGTTATCATCAGTGGCGGCGAAAACATTTCCTCGATCGAAGTTGAGGGCGTGCTTTTGCGGCATCCGGCGGTGCAGGAGGTCGCGATCGTCGGGCTGGCGCATGAACGCTGGGGCGAGGCGCCACACGCTTTTGTTGTCCTTAAGCAAGGGGAGCGCGCAGATGCGAAGGAGCTGTGCGAGTTTGCGCGCGCCAACCTCGCACATTTCAAAGCACCGCACAGTGTGACCTTCCTCCAAGAGCTTCCCAAAACTGCAACCGGCAAAATTCAGAAATACGTTTTGCGGGGACGCCAGGCCGGGATTGTCCTGCAGTAAATTGCGTTAAGCATCGATCGCTGTTGACAACGTATGTCTGTTCCGTATATGTCACTGACATATATGGCAACGCCAGTTCTAGATCGCGAATTAAAGAAGGGCAGCGCCGAGCTGATGATTCTTTCTCTCCTGGAATATCGCCCGCGTCATGGCTATGAGATCGGACAACTCATCGAGCTGCGCTCCCGCGGCGCCGTTCGATTTAATGTCGCCTCGCTTTACCCTCTCCTCTATCGCCTGGAAAAACGGAACTGGATCCGGGGGCGCTGGATTGAAAAATCCGGACAACGGCGTCGCCGCTATTATCGTCTAACATCGGCGGGCAAGAAAATGTTGGCGAAGCAACGCCACGGCTGGGCTGAGTTCGTTGCTGCCGTTAAGCTAATCACCGCGACACAACATGCCTGATTTTAAAGCCGAAATTAGAGCGCGCCTCGCCGAGCTTCGACTGCCTCCCGTGCGCGAAGCAGAGATCGTGGAAGAGTTCTCGCAACATCTAACCGACCAGTATGAGGCGGCGATCAACCGCGGAGCCTCTGAAGAGGAAGCCCGCCAAGCCGTTTTCCAGGACCTCAATGCGTCCGAATTGCTTAACCGCGAACTAAAACGCGTGGAGCGTCGCGCCCCCGCAAACGCGGTTATCCCCGGCCGGGAAGGAAAGCTATTTGCAGATCTTGGACAGGACCTGCGCTTTGGACTGCGCACGCTCATCAAGAACCCGGGATTCACGATCGTGGCAGTCATTGCTCTTGCACTCGGCATCGGCGCCAACAGCGCCATTTTTAGTGTCGTCAATGCGATCCTGCTGCGGCCACTGCCTTATAAGAGTCCCGATCAACTCGTCGTCCTCTGGGAAAACGCGACGCATCTTGGTTTTCCCAAGGACACGCCCTCGCCCGCCAACTTTCTCGACTGGCGCAAACAAAGCACCGTCTTCGAGGGCATGGCAGCGTTCGCCGAGCGCAGCTTTAACCTTACCGGCGTAGGCGAACCGGAACGTCTCGATGGTCGGCGCGTTTCGGCGAACCTCTTCGATGTGTTAGGCGTAAAGCCAATCATCGGGCGGACTTTCGTAGCGCAGGAAGATCAGCCAGGCACCAAAGTTGTGCTGTTGAATGAAAGTCTCTGGAAACGGCGCTTCGGTGGCGATCCCGCCGTGATTGGCCGCGCGGTCAATCTAAATGGCGAGCCCTACACTGTCGTTGGCGTACTGCCACCCACGGTGCGCCTCCCCACGTCTGGCAATTGGCGCGACCAAGTCTGGGTGCCGCTCGCTTTCCCCTCGGAAGAAGCGGCGTCCCGCGGCGCCCACTACCTTGAGGTGATTGCGCGCATGAAACCCGCGGTGACTTTGCCGAAAGCACAGGCGGAAATGGATACAATCGCGGCGCGTCTCGCCCAGCAATATCCCGCGACCAACACGCGGATAGGCGCGGTAGTCAAGCCCTTACACGAAGAAATTGTCGGGAAGATGAAATCGCCGCTGCTGATTTTGTTAGGCGCGGTGGCGTTCGTTCTTCTCATCGCCTGCGCCAATGTCGCGAATCTCCTGCTGGCGCGGGCCGCGGTCCGGCAAAAAGAAATCGCCCTAAGACTTGCTCTCGGCGCGAATCGGATGCGTCTGACCAAACAATTGCTCGTTGAAAGCGTACTGCTTTCGCTTGTTGGCGGTGTGGTGGGTCTGGGCCTCGCCTATTTCGGCCTTAATGTTCTGACCCGCTTCATTCCGCACGACGTCGCCCAGGCGGATACCATTACGATCGATGCGAAGGTGCTACTGTTTACCCTCGCGGTAGCCGTCATTACCGGACTGATCTTTGGCCTCGTCCCCGCAAGCCAGGCATCGCATTTCAACCTAAATGAAACCTTGAAGGAAGGGGGACGCGATTCCGGCGCCGGCGCTCGCGGTAAACGGCTTCGCAACTCGCTCGTGATCGCCGAAGTCGCAATCTCATTCATCCTGCTCGTGGGCGCGGGACTGTTGATCAACAGCTTTGTTCATCTGCGAAATCTCGACCCCGGTTTTCGCGCAGATCATTTACTCGCGCTGAATGTCGACCTTTCCGAAGTGAAATATCCGGATACTCAGCGTCGGACGACGTTCTTCGCCGAAGTGGCTCGTCGGGTGCAGACGTTGCCGGGTGTGCGATCCGTCGCGGTTGCAGGCAATCTGCCGCTCACAATTAACGGCGATTCGACGTTTATCGCAGTGGAGGGAATTCCGGATCCTCCGGTCGATCAATGGCCGGACGTGATTTATCGCACTGTTGGGCCGGGGTATTTCGCCACTATGGGAATTCCACTGGTGCGCGGCCGCGATTTCAACGACCAGGATACGCTCGACACAACGCCGGTGGTCGTGATCAGTGAAAAGACAGCGAAGCATTACTGGCCTAATGAAGATCCAATCGGCAAACGCCTGAAACCTGGCGCCACCACAAACACGACTCCATGGCGCACGGTTATCGGTGTAGTCAAAGATGTGCGACAAAACGATTTCATCGCCGAGCCGAAGATGCAAATGTACTTCAGCTATCGCCAGATGAAGGACCTTGGGGCGAACGCGCTGGTCGTGCGGACGTCGGTTGATCCATTGAGCCTTGGCACCTCTGTGCGAAATACGATCTGGTCGGTGGATAAAGATCAGACAGTCGCGAATATCGATTCGATGGAGCACATTGTCGCGAGTGCGGTGGCGCGGCAGCGTTTCAGCATGCTATTGCTCGCTATCTTCGCCGGACTGGCATTGGTCCTGGCCGCAGTCGGCATCTACGGCGTAATGAGTTATTCAGTTGCCCAGCAAACCCGCGAAATCGGGATTCGTATCGCGCTCGGAGCTCAGCGCCGCGACGTCTTGAGAATGACGGTGAAAGAAGGATTAAAGCTTGTTGGCGTCGGATTATTGATCGGTTTGATCAGCGCATTCGTGTTGACCAGAGTGATGGAGAGCCTCTTGTTCGGTATCAGCGCTACTGACCCGGTTACGTTCGGCATTATCTGCGTTGTGCTGTTAATGGTGGCCGCACTCGCCAGCTACATCCCGGCCCTGCGTGCCACTACTGTCGATCCGATGGTTGCGCTGCGCGCACAATAGGCACGCCTTCCTTCCTGGATGAACGTCATGCATTGTAGGCAAGGCGCATTGCCCGCCTTATTAGTAAGGACAACCTAAGGGGTGGCTTGATAAAGGTACACCTGATCATTCTCGAGAAAGACTTTGTGAACCCGCGGTGACATCAGCGCGCCTCGCTTCCTTGCAACGCAGAATCCCTGTGTCGGCTGCCGCCTTGTAAGGCAAAAGATAACAACTTTGTTACAATTGCCGGTAGATCGCCGGCTGGTCACGCGCATATCTAAATAGATATGAGCAGCAGGAGACGATGTTCAGCGTTCGTTGTCGCTCTTCTCTTGTTCCTGACAGGTAAGACCGAACACTCGTTTGCGAGAAACGGGCAGCCAAACCCCACACCGATCCCAACACCGTCGTCGAATGCGCCGCCTGCTCCTGTTTTGGCGGCGCCGGCAAATGGCGCATCACTCGTCCAGCTAATCACACTCGATTGGAATGCAGTCTCGGACCCGGATGGACCAATCGGAAGTTACACGTGGCAGATCGTAACTACATCCGGGTTTACCAGCATCATCGCTTCCGGCTTTACCAACATGGATTCCGATCCGTCGGTTTCGACGCCGACTGCGGACAAGGTCAGCGGTTTGCCTAACGGAACCTACTTCTGGCGAGTCAAAGCCACGCAGCTCGTCGGTGGCGCAACCGGCTCGGTCGACTCGCCATGGTCGGCGGTACGCAGTTTTACTGTAACCGGCACCGGTCCGGCACCCGCCGCGCCGACATTCACAACACCTGCCACGGGCGCCAGCTTTCATGTGCGCGAATCGTTCACAATAAAATGGTCTGCCGTTCCCGGTGCGCATTATTATTTGTTGGAAGCAGACACTGATCCCGCGTTTTCTTTCCCGCTCACCTTAACGACCAACGCGCTCACGTTCGGCACCCAATCCGAGGCCCTCTGGGGTAACGCAATCGCAAACATCTATTATAGAGTTCGCGCCGTTTCGGTCGACAACGTACGCAGCCTCCCTTCACCGACGCTTAATCACATCACAAATTCTGCGCCGGTCCCAGCGGGTGTTTCCCAAGTTTCCCCCGCAGCCGGAGCAACCGTTTCGCTTCCATTCATTTTCGATTGGTCGGATACGGCCAACCCGCAAATCCCGGGATACGATCTCGATGTGAATACTGATCCTAATTTTGCCGGCGCCTTCGGCGTTCTCTTTCTCCAGGGGGTGACGCGCTCCGATTACTTGATCACGCCCGATCTGCTTGCACCTGGTAAATACTTCTGGCGGGTGCGCGCATTGCACGGTGATGTCGCCGGTCCGTGGTCTGTCGCTCGGGCGATCACCGTGACCGCTGCGCCCGCCACGCCCGCCGGCGTCGATCTCTTTGCGATCATTACCGAACCAGGAAACGGCTACGGCGGTAATTCAACCAGCGCGCGCGTGATGCTTAACCAGGCGGCGCCGGCGGGCGGTGCGTTGGTCACGCTTGCGAGCGACATTCCGCAAGCGGAAGTACCGTCTCGCACCGTCACGATTCCAGCGGGCAAAACGGACGTGCTCGTTAATCCGATCACCGACCGGGCCGGTACCGTCGAATGGAATTATCGGAATCCTACGCGCGGCGTATGGCCAGGGTTGGCAACAGAGTTCCCTCGGCGTTCTTCCGATTCTTTACGGCATGCACATCAGCGCTGAACGCGTCATCGGCGGCACGTCATTCAATGGAACGGTGACTTTACAATCAGCCGCGCCTCCAGGTGGCGTGACTGTGCGCATCGTGAGCGGCGATACAAGTCTCGTTAGGCCGCCGGCGACGGTTTTCATTCCCGCAGGCGCTACCGACGCCGATTTTGCTATTGCCACCAGCGGCGTCTCTGTGCCGACTCGCGTCACGCTTGACCCCGGCACCGAAAGCGACAGCGGCGTGCACGCGTTTCAAATCTCGATTGTGCTGACTCCATCCGGAAGTCCCACCCCACCTCCGAGTCTTTCTTCCCTCACGTTGAGTCAACCATCTGTCGTGGCGCGTGGAACCGTCACGGGAACTGTCAGGCTCACTTCACCTGCTCCGGCGGGCGGCGCAGTCGTAAGGGGCGTTTCTTTTAGCGGGCCATTGCAGCCTTGAGTGGCGATTGTCACTTCGTTATCCTCACCAGCAATGCACCGCGACTATCAACGTTGGTACTCACACCGTCTCAATCGGGACATGGGCGTCGCCATGTACGGCAATTACGGTTGGCCACTCCTCGCCTTCCCGACGAGCTGCGGCGATGAGTGGGAGCAGGAAGGTCAGGGCATGATCGGTACCCTCAAGCCCTATCTGGAGCAGGGGCGAATCCGAATCTTCTGCATCAACAGCGTGAACAGCGATTCTTTCCAAAACAAAGGAGCGCACCCCTTCCATCGGAGCTGGATGCAGGCGCAGTACGATGCCTATGT
>QHPU01000132.1 GCA_003219175.1 Verrucomicrobiota bacterium
CGCACGCCTGCTTCGACCGATGCCCGCTATCGTCCGCCGCCGCTCACCTTGTTCTCGTTAGGCTGACAACGGATATGCGATGAAACGAACTTGGACGATCATAGGGGTAAGGAACGTTCCCAGCAGCTTCAAATGGTACCAGTCGCTCTTCGGCCAGCCCGAGACGCCTCCGGGCCATGATTATTTTGGTCAGATCCTAGATGCGGATGGAACCGTCTTGCTCTGCCTCCATCAGTGGGGTGCGCACGACCATCCTACCTTGATGAGTCCTGAAAATGGGCCACCTGGCAACGGGCTGCTCTTGTTCTTCCGCGTTGATGACTATGAGATGGCGCTGAAGAGGGCACGCGCTCTCGTCGACCGGTTCGAAGAGGAACCGCACGTGAACCCGAACACTCAAACAATGGAGTTCTCACTCCGCGATCCGGATGGATATTACGTCACGATCAGTGCGCTCTCCGCGGACCGTGAAAGACCCAAAAGTTGAGTTCTCGCTAGCCGCTACTAGGACTCTTATGAAGATTCAGTTTCGGTGGCCGCCACGACCGCTCGGACTGGGCACACCGCTTAATCTGGCGGTCGCTTCGCCCAGCACTCCATCCTTGGTGTTGCGCAACTGGTGGCTTCCGCTGGTTGCCGGGGTGATCGCTTCAATTGCCGTGTTGCTGGTTGATCAGGTGCTCTTTGCAGGGGCGAGTCTCGGCCGGGTCCGAGAAATCGGGTCGCAGCCTCTGAGCACGCGCCTCGCCATTATGATTCTCTCCGCTGTCGAAGAAGAACTCATTTACCGGGTTTTCATCGCGACGCTGGTGGCGTGGCTGGTGTGGTTGGCCGTTTCGCATTTCAATCGCGAACCGAAGCAGCTGGCACAATGGGTGGGAACCTTGGTCGCGGCCTACCTGTTTGGACTAGCCCACGTTGCAAATCTTTCAAATGTTGCTCATCCTGTGCTCCGGGCGGTCACGATTAATGGCATCGCCGGCATCGTGCTGGGATCGATCTATTGGTGGCGCGGCCTTGAGCTAGCTATTCTCACGCATATGGTCGCCATCGCTACAATTTACATCGTTGTCCCGTCGTTCATGTGACGAAGAAAGTTGAGAGTTGAGAGTTGGTAGTTGAGAGTAGGGCAAAGCTCAGCTTTTTCTCGCTAGACCCATGAGCGCGAAGCCTGCTGCGATTCGAACGCATGGTTTGACTCACATTGCGCTGGCCGTGCGAGATCCGAAACGAGCGTTGCGTTTCTACCAGAAAGTATTCGGTGCGGTTGCGGTCTCTGAAAACGAAGACTTCATTCAAGCGCAAACTCCCGGCTCGCGTGACGTGCTTGTGTTTGAGCGAAATCCAGATCTGGCCGGCCACGCTGGCGGCGTCATGCATTTTGGATTTCGCCTTGTCGATACCGCAGAGATCAAGCGGGCGGTGCGAGCTGTCGAAGCAGCCGGAGGAATCATTCTCCGCCAGGGAGAGTTTTGCCCAGGCGAACCGTATCTATTTTGTCGCGACCCAGACGGTTATGAGTTGGAGATTTGGTACGAACTGCCTACGCCGGTTGATCCGGACAAGGCGTAAGAGCAAACTCGCTCTTGCCAGCAGCGTATTCAGTTCGTCTCGTTGAACGAATATGCCGAATGGCCGTCCAGGCGATCATCAAACGCTAAGTTACTGATGTCGATCTTCAAAAGATTACGAAAGACGCACTTAAGGTTAGCAACCAGCGAGGGGTTTCCCGGCGTCATTGATGCAGTCAGGGACAAGCTGGGAAGCCATGGATTCAGCGGCGAGGCGAATCGCCTTCACAAATTGGTTCATGAGATGGCTTGGACCACGTCGAACGAGCTTTATGGCGAATTGCGACTGGCCCTAAATAAAATACGGAAAGAATCTCGCAGCCTGCCGCCCGAGATAGCCACGGAGATCCGCCGTCTGATTAAGAGCATCGACCGAATCTGTCGCTGGCGATAAGTCCGAAACTAACTGGCAACGAAGCAACAATTGTAGGCCGTCTCTGTGAGACGGAACTTTGAATCGGGTTGGCGTCGCGCACAGACGCCCTACCTTTGTTCACCCTGCAGAGTTCCCGCGTTGTAGCGGCGTTTGTGACAGACGCCGAATCATTAAACAGGCGCTTGCCGCGGCGAGCGCGTCTGCGACTGCACTCGAACCACACCCAAATTTATTCTTACTTTACGGCAACTGGCCTTAGGAGTAGCTCCCCCAGCCAGTCGGGGTTCGCCACCCCTTCGCGATAGGCTTGCAGCGCTTCGACCGAAGAGTTTACACGCAAGTTGCTATAGTAACCCTCCTCGTTTTGCCAGCGTTCGTGCCAGTAAACAGCCGCTTTAATTCTTGGATACTTTGTCCGAAACAATTCCAAGCCCTGCTTGATCCATGCGCCTTTGTTGGCTGGTGGAAATTCCCCCGTTCCCCATTCTGCGATCATGATTGGCTTATTCGGGTCGAGGCCGCTCATTTCTTTATAGGGCCAGTCGACCAGGGAAGGTATGTCAGCCCAGGCTTCTTCTCTGTACTGTTGACCATAGATACTTAATCCCAGCCAATCGACGTAATCAGGACCGGGATAGTAGGCCGGGGCGAAGTTCCAGATATCGAGCGGGTAAGAATAGTTATTGGTGTGAAACATCCATTTGACGTTATTAGCCTTGCGCGCGCGGACCCGATCCACGACATACCGATACGCTTTCTTGAATGTTTCAGGACCCTGCCATTTCGTTTTATCGTCGTTAGTCGGCCGGTTGCCCCCATAATAAATACCCGACCAGGGAAACCAGTCGCCGTTCATCTCGTTCGCGAAAACCACAATCATCGGCTTCCCGAATGCTTTCGCGGCGTCAGCCCAGTCATCGATATATTTGTCCCAGGTTCCGGCAATGATCGAGGTAAGACTAAAACGATCGGGCCCTTTGCTCTGCTCATAGGGCCGGTCCCAGGGCGACCAGAAAACCAGCGGCAACGAATGATGCTGCCAGATGACATTGAGGCTTCTGGTTGGAAAATCCTGTTCGCCCCAAAAGCTCGATGAGGCGATGATCGCCTGGTGCTTGCCCACCATGGTTTCGAAATCTTCGATCCCCTCCAGCGTGACATCCTCTTCTGCCTCGCCGAAATCAATGAATGCCCCTGTGTAATCCCCGCGCTCCGGGACCATCACTTCGACGGCGGCGTCGCGATCGGCCTTTTCGGTCCGGTTTGTCTGATGGCATGATGGCAAAGCCAATATGACGCCGATGCAAAAACTTACTCTTACAAACTGGATCAGCCGCACAGCGGCAGTTTGCTGCATCGGTTTGATGGCAGCAACTGCGTCATATGCCTCCCCAGAGATAGGCAGCCGCCCTACAACTGAAAAACCCCTTTCCCTGTCGGCGATAGTCACAATCGATCGCTGCGTCAACAAGTGCGTGCCAAAGCGAACGCTCGGTGGCGGAGTTGACGGACACGAGCACGATGAATGCATGCGAATGCTGTCTAAGCGAAATATCGTTGAGATGTTATCTGCCGGTCTCGGCCCTTTAACCTATCGGTTGCGCACAGAACTAGGCGGCGAAGTCTGGCATTGGAATCCACGCGGGACCTGGAGCGATGAAGGTCATCATTGCGGTTACTGGACATCGAGTAGTTCAATTACTGACCCAATTACTATTTCCTATGGTTATCGCCTGCC
This sequence comes from Verrucomicrobiota bacterium, assembly GCA_003219175.1. GTDB lineage: Bacteria > Verrucomicrobiota > Verrucomicrobiia > Chthoniobacterales > UBA10450 > AV69. The sequence continues at coordinate 3,686 of QHPU01000132.1, forward strand.
CCGTCGTGGCAATACCATCGACCAGGCTAATAACGATGGTTACTCCCGGATCTCCGATGGCGATGAAAATTCCTTTTGGAAGAGTAATCCCTACCTCGATCCGTACTTTACCCATGAAAATGAGGAAGCTCATCCGCAGTGGATCGTAATCGATTTGGGCACGCGGAAGTTGCTCAATTCCATTCGCATCCAATGGGGTACACCTTATGCCAGGCAATTTCGGGTCGAGTACTGGAGCGGGAATGATCCGATGCATCTGCACATTGACCAAAAAGATGAATGGCGAACCTTCCCGCAAGGCGTTGTATCGGATTGTGCCGGGCGGGACTCAACTGTTCGGCTTACTAATAGCATTATACAGGCGCAATATGTCCGCGTCCTAATGACGCATGGTTCGGGCACAACCACGCAAGCTTCTACCGACATTCGAGATCGCCTCGGATTTGCTGTTCGCGAAATCAGTGTCGGCAATACTGACGACACCGGTCACTTCGCCGACTACGTAGTGCACAATCCGGAGCATCATCAAACGATCATCTATGTTTCGTCGACCGATCCGTGGCATCGCGCCGAAGACATCGATTACAAAACGGAACAGCCGGGTCTCGATTTTATTCTTCAAAGTAAACTGACCAACCATCTGCCGGTACTGGTGCCTGTGGGTGTGTTCTATGACACACCGGAGAACGCCGTCGCCGAAATTAAATACCTACTGACGAGGAAGTATCCGCTCGAAGGCGTTGAACTCGGGGAAGAGCCCGACGGGCAATGGGCATCGCCCGAGCATTACGCAATGCTTTATGTTGCGACCGCGAAACGGCTGCGGAATCTCAGTTCTAAATTAAAGATCGGCGGCCCGAGCCTGCAGAATTTTGACGCTCACCTTCTCACCTGGCCGGATCAATCCGGAACGCGTTCGTGGATGAATCGTTTCCTGCGATTTGTTCGAGAAAACGATTCGCCGTTCGATTTTTTCTCATTCGAATATTACCCCTTCGATAATGTCTGCGCGGATTCAGCACCGCAGCTACCCGAAGTCCCGCGACGACTCCAGGAGATGTTATCCAGCCTGCGTGATGATGGTGTTCCTTCGGAAATTCCGTGGCTGATGACGGAGTTTGGCTACTCGGTGTTTGCCAGTCGCCATGAAGTCGACATCGAAGCCGCGCTCTTTCACGCCGATACCGTCGGAACGTTCCTCACGGCGGGTGGCAATAAAGCCTACCTTTACGGATACGAGCCCGACACGCTTACGGACGAGCTAAAGTGTTCGTGGGGGAATTTGATGATGTTACAGATGCCAAACGCAGGCCAAAAACTGCATCGACTGTCGACCTACTATAGTGCCGGGCTAATTGCCCGCGATTGGATGCAGCCCGTAGCTGCTTTGCATGAAATATATCCGGTAATTATCGAACCAACCGACGCTCCGGTTACGGCTTATGCTACGCGTCGGCCAGACAAGCAATGGGCATTAATGACAATTAACAAGGACCCCAACCGTTCGGCGCGCCTTGCCGTCCGATTTCGTTCTTCAGACGGGATACCCTCTCAGAAATTTGTCGGCGAAATAGCTATCACGCAATTCTCGCGCGAGCAGTACCGCTGGCAGGATGATGGAGAGAATGGCCGCCCGGCCCTTAGTAACCCGCCGAGACAGATTCAGCGTCTAGCCTCTGAATACTACGAACTACCGCCTTATTCAGTTTCGGTGTTGCGCGGACAGATCAGAAATTAGTGCTTTTTGCTTAAACCCGTAGTACGGCGCTATGTCGCTGTGTCTCTCGGATGCCTCGACAGAGCGAGGCGACTACAATCGTGCGGCTAAATTATTATTTAGAAGCTCCGGAACGAGCTGTCGGCCGTTCGAACTTCGTCATTTAAATTTAATTCGTCATCCGTGCTTCGTCATTCCCCTCACGCTCGCACCGGCACGGACGCGGTGCGTTCCAGCTTGCCCCAGCTTACCCATGCGCCCTTTACACCGCGCAAGATTGCTTTCCAAACGCAGTAGCTCAACATCGGGCGATAAATCAGCCGCATCGGAATGATCCGCCATGCGTGCAGGACGTTCTCGTGCTCCAAAATGCAGGCGAGCGTTGCGAGGATCACGTCGGTTGCCAAAAACACGATAACAAATGGAAGAAGATCGCGCCAGGCCCCGAATGGCAGCGACAAAATAAGAAACAAATCTACCGCTGGAGTAATTGCGACGAGGATGATCTGGAAAAACCAAATACTTGGCAAACTAAACCAACCCAGTGCGCGATATTTCCAGTTAAAGACCATGTCACGATGTTTCCACAAACATTGCAGGGTGCCATAGGCCCAGCGGAATCGTTGACGCGAAAGCGCCCGCACCGTTTCCGGCGCCTCCGTCCACGCTACGGCGCCAGGAACATAAACGGTGGGCAGCCGTTGCTTGTGCAGGCTTAAAGTCAGATCAGTATCTTCGGCCAAAGTATCCAAACTCAAACCACCGGCGCGATCGATTGCCTGCTTGCGAACTGCGCTAATTGCTCCGGGCAAAACCGTAATGCAATTCCATCGGGTGTAGGCGCGTCGATCAAGATTAAAACCGACCGTATACTCGAGAGATTGGCAGCGTGCGATGAAGCTCCGCAAGTTACCGACCTTGGCATGGCCAGACACTCCACCGATGTTGGGATCGATAAATGGAGCCAGTAGTCGCGGCAAGGTCTGCCGCTGACAATGGGTATCCGCATCGATGAAAACGATGAGCTCGTTCCTGGCCGCCGCCACGCCGCGTTGCAAGGCGCGGGCTTTCCCGCGATTTTGCTGACGAATCAAGCGGACTCGCCCGTCAGTGGCCGCTACTTTCTCAACCTCAACGGCGGTATCGTCCCGCGAGCCGTCATCGATCACGACGACCTCCAACTCACCCTGATAGTCCGTCTTTAAGAGCGACTGGAGTGTTGCGTCGATGACTTTGCCCTCGTTGTAGGCGGCGATGACTACACTGACTGGTTCAGCAAAATCCGCGGGGGGCGAACTACGGAAACGATAGGCCAGATAGATGACGATGAGCGTGCGCACCAGGACCAGCGCCGTCGCGACAATCATGAAAGCCCAGAGAAATTCCTCGACCGCATGCACGACGCGGAAACCGGTGCTGCTGATGTAATGGGACATGGTTTGCCCTCCGGGCAACAGCGGCATTAAGGCATCGCGAGTGGTATTCAGAAGTTTGCTTAGCGGCACAATGGTATCGTTGCGGGCCTGCAGATATTCGATGATGCGCGGCAATGCTTCCACAGTCTGCGAGCGATCGCCGCCGGCATCGTGGAGCAGGATAATGTTACCATCGTGGCGCTGTTGCTTGATCCGCTGCAAAATGACGTCTGCTCCCGGTCTGGCCCAATCCTGCGGATCGATGTTCTCCAGAACGACGAGATAGTTTTGGTCCTGCGCAATTTGCAATGGCATTAAATCTGCCAGACGCGCGGGCTGGGTATCCGCTGCATAAGGTGGACGAAACAAGGTGGTGCCCCGGCCGGTTAATGTCTGGATAAGTAACTGTGTAGCGTTTAATTCCAGCCGAACGTGCTCCGGCCAGCAAAGTGCAAGATTGGGATGGTAATAGGTATGATTGCCTATTTCGTGTCCTTCATCGACGATTCGTCTAACGAGATTCGGGTAGCGTTCCGCATTCACGCCGACGAGGAAGAATGCCGCCTTCACCTTCGCGGCTTTTAGAATATCGAGAATTTTGGGCGTCCATTCCGGGTCGGGACCGTCATCAAAGGTCAGAGCCACCTCGTGCGCATCGCCGGCACCCTGGTGATACAATGTCGGAAACTCCGGGAATTTGGTGTAGGTCGCATTAAGATAACCGTCCTTGTCCACAGTCAGGCTGCGCATTCCATCCGCCCGCGATTCGTCCACTGTTACGATCTCCCCATCGCCGACGTCAGCGATCGTATCGGTCCCGTGCAACACCTCCAGGAGCGACCGCGTGCTGGGGGCGAACTTGAAATCAGATGGTGTGCTTAGCGCATCCCAAATCGCGCTATCTTCTGTTCCCAGGCGATACAAGGCAATGCCGCCTGCTTTTTGCTTCCGAACTTCGCGCAATTCGTTCAGGAATGTAACAACATCAAGAAACCAAACTGCATGTTCTACATCGTTATCCTCGTAGTAGAAGTACGCATTGTAACCGGGAGCGCTTACTTCAGCCGACTCGATTTCGGCACTGCTCGCGCGACTCATGGCTTCCGGGAAACTGATTAGTTCCGCTTTCTTTCCGCCAATGACCCAGTCGTAACCGTAGCTACCGAGCGCGATGATCCATTGTCCCGGGTCGGAATCTTCCATAAGCACGTGCAACCAGCCTTCGAACCACATCCGCGAGGCCAGCGGCCCGGACGCATCGACATCGGAAGTCTCGTCGAATAACATCGCCACGAAGCGATCGATATACGGAGATAGTTCGTCGAAATCGATGTAGTCGATTTCCTGGCCGGGCGAAACGATCAACCATAGCTGGCGGCCGTCCCGATGAAGTGCATTGGCAAACTTCCCGAGTAGGTCGGTGAAATCTTTTTTGTAGGTTGGATCCAGTTGCTCCCAGTCGACCACTACTCCCGCCGCTTTCGCGTTACGGAGCACGACCAGCACATTGGCGATGAACTTCTCCTGCCGCTCGGGCGGACCGTGCGCCACATTCTCCACCGCTTCGGGTTGCCAGGTATCGCCCACCAGATTCGTTAGCAGCGGCATGAGTGCGATACCCTTGTTTTGTGACAGTTTGAGAACCCGCGCGTCGGCATCGATTTGCAAATCGCCAACCCCGTTGACCATTGACATCCATTCCGGACAGACATGCGTGATCTGCGACGCATGCTGTTCAAGCGAAGAATAGCTGTAGGGATCGCCGTTCGTGTAAAAAGCTAGCCGCACCTCATTTTCCGATACTTGGCGACGCGCTCGAGCCGGCGTGGCAGTGGGCGAGCCTGTGACCGCCGCCGGCGCCGCAAGTTTTTTCGCCGCCTGCTTGGTCGCCTCAAACTTTTGCCAGAGTAGCGAATTCGGCGCCGATCGTTGACCGGCGGGATTTTGTGTTTGTAGCGATTTCAACTGCCCCTTCAATTGTCGCAAGGAAAAGGGCGCGGTCATCCGCGGTGCGATGAACAGCGTTTCGACAAATAAGACCGTGCCTAGAAAAACCAGCACGCCGGTGATCAGCAATAGAATGCGGAGACGCGGCCAGCGTTTTCCGAGCGGATCGGAGAATACAAATGGCGTCAGCCCGGGCGGGACATCTTCTGGCATTAGCTTACTAATTTGCCCCGATTATAAAGAAGTGCGAACAAGGAAACGGGCGTCATTTCAAGTAAAGCGGCCGTTACCGTTGCTCGATTTGGCGTGGCACATTCTGTTCCGGGGAGCGCAGGCTACTAGCCTGCTGTCGTCGGCAGCTTGCCGACGACCACTCGCTTAAATCGTCGGAGCGAGATCAAAAATATGTGCTCGGCAAGCTGCCTGCGCTCCCCGAACTATCCACGAACAGCATCAACCCCCTTCAATGCCGTGGCTAATTCGCGCGCTCGTTCTCGCAGTAACTCCTTTGCTTCGGGAATAGGACCTGCAAGTTCGTAAACACGAGCAAAGAGATCGCGCGCTTTCGAATTCGCTTCGGCACGGCCCACAATCGCGAAGACCTGTTTACAAAATTTCCGCCCCAGGTTGGCAACGCCAGCCGGTGTCTTCCCTTCCAGCGTTTGATTATCGAGCTTGCCTTCGCCGGTAATGATCACGTTAGCGCGTTTGATTTTCTGTTCCAACCCCACGGCTTCGGCCACGACCTCGAAGCCGGGCTGAATTTTCGCGTCGCAAAAACTCATTAAACCAAATCCCAGCCCGCCCGCTGCACCCGCGCCGGGTTCGTTGCGGAAATCGCAGCCCAAATCTCTCGTCACAATGTCGGCCAAATGTGTAAGCGCCCGCTCTGAAATCTCGAGCTGCTCGGGAGTCGCACCCTTTTGCGGACCGAACGTTCGCGTCGCGCCGTTCTGACCGAGCAGAGGATTTTTTACATCCACCGCCGCAATTATGCGACAACTATCCTCACCTGGCGCTACGCGCCATCCTCTCCCATTGGGAGAGGATTGAGGTGTGGGCGCTATGATTCTCTTCAATCCTAGCAGTAGGGCGACATCGGTAATCTCATTCTCATTTTCGCCAAAAAATCGAAACCCGAGGGCGCGCGCCATTCCCAACCCACCATCGTTCGTGGCGCTGCCGCCGATCCCAATAATGATCTCTCGCGCGCCGCGTTTTGCGGCATCGAGCAACATTTCCCCGACGCCGAACGTATTTGCGCGCAGAACATCCCGGACAGTGTTCTTGAGCCGGCGCATTCCGGCCGCCTCACTCATCTCCATCACCGCGCTTTCGCCTAACCAGACGTAGGAAGCTTTAATCGGATGACCGAGCGGACCGCGGGCGCTGATTGTCACCCACTTACCACCGCGCGCGTTACAGATGGCTTCCGCCGTCCCCTCCCCACCGTCCGCCATGGGTGCAATTTCGATTTCGGCATTTTCAATTACATCGCGAATTCCGAGCGCGACGTTTTCCGCAACCTGCTGTGCGCTGAGCGAACCCTTGAACTTGTCAGGTGCGATAAGGAATTTCATCAAGGAAGGTTAAGATCCTATAAAGTTAATTCGCGGCCGACACGGCCGCCACTACAGCACTGCCCCGCCTTAACGCCGCAACTTGCGCTCCAAAACCTCGCCCGCCAACCGAGGGTTGGCCTTTCCTTTCGACAACTTCATTACCTGGCCCTTGAGAAAATTTAGCGATGCCGCATTGCCTGCTTGAAAATCCGCGGCTGGCTTAGGATTAGCCGCGATCACTTCGTCGCAAATTCGTTCAATCGCGTTCACGTCACTGAGTTGCTCAATTTTTTTCTCCCGAACAATGGCGCCCGCGCTCTCGCCGGTGGCAAACATCTCGGCAAAAATATCCTTGCCTTGTTTGCTGCTCACCTTTCCCGAATCGATCAGCGCCACCAGTTCGTTCAAGGCCTGAGCTGGAAGCGGACAGTCACTAATTGACTTTCCCGCGGTTAAGAGCGCACTTTGCAGATCGTTCAGAATCCAATTCGCGATCGCCTTCGGTTTCTTTGAATCGCGTGCAGCCTTTTCAAAATAAGCGGCCAACTCCAAGTCATCGGCAAGCACACCGGCATCGTACGGCGTGATATCGTATTGCTGAACGAAGCGGGCCCGTTTTTGTTTTGGCAGTTCGGGCAAGCGGGCGCGCACCTCTGAAAGTAAGACTTCTGTTTTTACCGGCACCAGATCCGGATCGGGGAAATATCGATAATCATGCGCGCTTTCTTTGCTCCGCATCAAAAAGGTCTCGCCCATGGCATCCTCCCAGCCGCGGGTCTCCTGTTCCAGCTTTTCACCGCGCTCAAGCGACGCGATTTGTCGCGCAATCTCGTAGGTTAGTGCGCGTCGCACTCCGCTGATCGAGTTCATATTTTTGATTTCGACCTTCGCCCCAAGTTCCGTCTGCGTTTTCGGTCGCACCGACACATTACAATCGCAACGCAGCTGCCCCTTCTCCATATCCGCATCGCTCACCCCGCCGTAGATCAGGATTTGCCTGAGAGAGGTCAGAAATGCGAAGGCCTCTTCCGGAGAAGCGATCACTGGCTGGGTCACGATTTCCATCAAGGGCGTGCCGGCGCGGTTGAAATCGATCCCAGTAGTCGTTTCCAAATGAAAACTCTTGGCTACGTCTTCTTCCAAATGAATACGGACCAGATGCACTTCCTTGTCCGGAGTCGCGATATTCTTCTGCGCATCTTTCGGATAAGCCAAGTCATGCAACGGCACCTTCCCGTTGGTGCATAATGGCACGTCGTACTGCGAAATCTGATAATTCTTCGGCATGTCAGGATAAAAATAGTTCTTGCGATCGAATTTCGAGGTGTCCGCAATATCGCACTCCAACATAAGTCCCGTTAGGAGTGTAAAACGTAGGGCCTCCTCGTTCATCACCGGCAAGGCGCCGGGCAAACCGAGGCAGACAGGGCAGGTATGTGAATTCGGCTCAGCGCCGAACTCGACCGGACAAGTACAAAACATTTTCGATCGCGTCTTTAGCTGTGCGTGCACTTCCAGGCCGATAGTCGTGAGATATTTCATCCTTCAGAGTTACTCACACAAAGTCCACAAAGGTCACAAAGAAAATTCCGAAGGCTCTTCAGGTTGTAGGGTTCTGTTGATAATTCGCTTAATGCCGTTTTTAAGATGGCGCTCTCCGAAGTTGATAAGTAGCCCCAACTTGAAATTGGCTAAACGAAGCTGAGTCAGCAGTTGCTTCACGTGCGGAGGGCTTAGGCATTCAACTGATTTGAGCTCCACGATCACTTTGGAACCGACGAGCAAATCGATCCGAAAGGCCTCATCCAATCGAATGCCATCGTAGACAATTGGCACCGGGAGCTGACGCTCGACGGAGAGACCTTTTTTTCGCATCTCATGAGCAAGTACGACCGTCTCTAAGAGTCCCGGATCAAGTTTCGTATGCAGCAGAAACGCAGCGTCTAAAACCGGGCTGGCAATTTCATTCTCAGTCATCCCTTGTGACTTTTGTGGACCTGGTGTGAGTCACTTCTTTTGCAGCGCATAATCCAGCGCTCGCTCGAGATCGAATTTTTTGACGCGTGCCTGCAGCGACGAGTCGTTCAGAGCCTCGATCATGCGCTGGTTTTTCATTAGCTCAAAAATCTGTCCGCTTGCGATCAACTCCATTACCTGCCGATCATTCCGTAACGCTACTACCCTGGGATGCTCGCTGATCTCGCGGGCGCCGGGAAAAGAAAGAAATCGTTCGGCGCACTCCGGATTTGAGGCCACCTCGCCCGCTTTCTCCAACCCGCGATAGAGCGTCGGAGGGAGCGGATCGACGGCGCGCACGGCCTCGCCGACATGACCACCTTCCAGCGAGTTTTTCATATCCGCCAGTATGGTCATGAGCGGGTTCGGTGGAGCTGGCTGTGCGGCGGGGTCGACTGTTCCATTTGGGCGTGGGGTGAGACCGGGCGGGTTCGGGGTGTGCAATCGCGCCTGCGCGACCGAGCCAACCATCCGAATTCCGGTAAAGGTCAGCCAGAGCGTAAACACTCCGAGCAGAATCCCGAGAAGCGCACCAGCAATTCCCCAAATCAATCGGATGACCGGCGATGAATGTTGGGCGGTTTTTTTGAACAGGAAAGCGCCGATCAGGTTAATAGCGGCGAAAAGGATGAACGCCAAAATTGCGCCACCGAGGATGGCGAGGATCGGGTCGGGCAATTTAAGGTACGAACGCATGATCGGAATGGTCGCGTTCGCCGCGAAAAAGCCGCACGAATAAGCCACGATAATCGCAATCACGCGAACCAGTTGCCGGATGAGACCGAGTCGCCAGCCGTGAACGATTTCCAGCAACAAAATAACAACGGCTAACGAGACGAAGACAAGTTGCCAGTTCGAGATCGAGCCGGTTGCAGGCAGCGAACTGCTAATGGCGGCGAGCATAAGCGAAATTTGGATCCTGGCGTGTTGAATCACTGGGCGGAGGGACGCGCTTTAACGCCCGTCCGGCTCGGACCGCGTCCCGGACATGCGGAAGCATATCCCTCCGAGCATCGCGTGATCTTGCAGTTCATCTGATTCAGTGCGCTAACTCCGCGATATTGCCCTCTGCCGCAGCGCATGATCGCACAAAACTAGAGCGGTCATTGCCTCCACCATTGGGACGGCCCGCGGCAGCACACACGGATCGTGGCGACCACGTGTGGCGAGCTTCGTTTTTTTGCCAGACGAGGTAACGCTGTCCTGCTCGCGTGCGATTGTGGCCGTCGGTTTAAAGGCAACGCGAAAGTAAATTTCCTCGCCGTTGGAAATACCGCCCTGGATCCCGCCGGAAAAATTCGTGCGCGTCACAATGCGACCACCGCGTTTTTCGAACGCATCGTTGTGCTCTGATCCGTGCATTCGTGTCGCGGCAAAGCCGGAACCAATCTCGAAGCCTTTGGTAGCCGGCAAACTCAACATCGCTTTCGCGAGATCCGCTTCCAGTTTGTCGAAAACGGGCTCTCCCAGTCCGGCGGGGATATTCCGCGCGACACATTCAATTACGCCACCAAGCGAGTCGCCATCGGCCCGAGTCTTCTCAATTAAATCGACCATCATTTTCGTTGCCGCCTTATCGGGGCAACGAACAATCGAGTCTTCGACCTCCGCAGCTTTCGCTTTCGAGCGATCAATTGCGGCAATAATCTCATGAACCTGGGTAACAAAAGCGACGATCTCGATTTTCGGGAAAAACGCCGCCAGGACTTTGCGCGCGATCGCCGCGGCAGCGACGCGACCAATGGTTTCGCGTGCGCTAGCACGGCCGCCACCCTGCCAGTTGCGAATTCCGTACTTGGCCTGGTAGGTAAAGTCCGCGTGGGAAGGACGGAACGTTTCGCGCATCGGTTCATAGGCTTCCGGCCGTGCGTCTTTATTTCTAACCAGAACTGTTATCGGCGTGCCGAGAGTTTTTGCTTCGAAAACGCCGGAGAGAATTTCACACCGATCCGGTTCCTTTCGTTGAGTGGTGATTCTGCTTTGGCCCGGACGGCGGCGATCGAGTTCCCGTTGAATATCATCATTCGACAAATCAATCCGCGGCGGACAGCCGTCGACAACGACTCCGATTCCGCCGCCATGCGATTCGCCGAAGGTGGTGACGCGAAAAAGTTGGCCAAAACTGTTGCCCATAAAGAAAAAAACGTCATCCCGAGCGAAAGTCGAGGGATGCCCTGGAGGTTACCTCAAAAACTTTTGCACCGGATCTTCTATAGCGCCGGTCTACGACCGCCGAAATTCGACGCATACCGGCGGTCATAGACCGCCGCTACAGGCGCTCGGGATGACGGGTAGGTCAGATCGCTTCGAAAGCGAATTGGAGATCGTCAATCAAATCCCGCACGCCTTCCACCCCGACGCTTAATCGCACCAGTGAATCGCTGATGCCGAGCTGTTCGCGCATTTCTTTGGGGACGGAAGCATGTGTCATGATCGCGGGATGATCGATCAGGCTTTCGACGCCGCCCAGGCTTTCCGCAAGCGCAAACAGGTGTGTGTTCTCCAGAAATCGTCGCGTCCCTTCAAGATCCGTTTTCAAAACAACCGTCACAATTCCGCCGAAAGCGCGCATTTGCTGGCGGGCGAGATCATGATGCGGATGCGTTTTGAGCCCGGGATAGTAAACTGATTTCACCTGCGGCTGTTCCTCAAGCCAGCGCGCGATCTCCAAAGCGTTGGAGCAATGCCGTTCCATTCGCAAGGCGAGCGTTTTTAACCCGCGCATCGCCAGAAAGCTGTCGAACGGTCCGGCGATCGCGCCGACGGAGTTTTGGAGAAACGCGATCTGATCGGCTAGCTCCTTGTTTTCACCGACCACAATCACGCCCCCGACCATGTCGGAATGCCCGTTCAGATATTTTGTGGCGGAATGGACCACCATGTCGAAGCCGGCTTCGATCGGGCGCTGAATCCACGGCGTGGCAAAGGTGTTGTCGGAAACGCTGATGATTTTTTTCTCCCGCGCGATTTTCGAGATCGCTTCGAGGTCGATAATTTTCAAAAGCGGATTGCTCGGCGTTTCGATCCAAACCATGCGGGTGTTGCGCTTAATCGATTTTTGGAAATTCGACGCGTCTGTGAGATCGACGAAAGTGAAATCCAGATTGGCAGAGCGGCGCCGGACTTTTTCGAAAAGCCGGAAGGTTCCGCCGTATAAATCGTCGCTCGCAATTATGTGCGAGCCGCTGTCGAGGGCATCGAGGGCGGTCGCCATCGCGGCCAGCCCGGAGGCAAAGGCCCAGCCGCGCGTTCCGCTTTCCAAATCGGCGATGCATTTTTCGTAAGCCAGCCGGGTCGGATTAATCGAACGCGCGTAATCGTAACCTTTGTGTTTGCCCGGGCTTTCCTGGACATAGGTCGAGGTCGCGTAAATCGGCGTCATGATCGCGCCGGTGGACGGATCCGGTTCCTGTCCGGCGTGGATGGCACGTGTCGCAATATCGTAGCTTTTCATTGGGAAAAGGTGATCCGCAAACTACGCAGATTTGGCAGGTAAGGAAGTGAATTGAAGCTGGGATTATCCGCCGAACACGCGACATAACGCGGAAGGTGCAGCGGAGAGGCGTTGTGCCGTATGCTTTGTCTAATCTGCGTCAATCTGTGTAATCTGCGGACAGAACCCGAGATAATCTTCCCTCAAATTTAGCTAAACTCGCGTTCGACCGGTGACTTCGGCATGTGTCGCCGGAGATAAGAAAGCAGATCACTGCGCGTGATGAGGCCGAGAAATTGATCACCGTCCATCACAATGGCGACACGCCCCCGATCGAAGACACCGAACAGATCATCAATTTTCGCGGAAGATGGGAGCGTTTCCAATTGATCGGTCATCGCCTGCTTCACTTGATAATTAAAATGCGAAGCATCACGATGAACCTTCACCAAAACGTCGGATTCATCAATGATGCCGATGACACGACCATTGTCGTCGACTACCGGCAACTGCGAGACATCGGCCTGACGCATCCGTTTGAAAGCGGTGAGCAATGTGTCAGTCGGGCCGGCCGTAATCACTTCGCCGGCTTCGTAACGGTGCAGGATCAAGTCGCTCAGATCACCGTGTACCGGACGAATGGTGAAGCCCTGCTCGGCCATCCAGACATCGTTAAACATTTTCGA
>QHPU01000133.1 GCA_003219175.1 Verrucomicrobiota bacterium
AAAAGAGCTTCAACATCGAGATCCTACGTTACCTCAACCGTCTTTCCGATCTCTGCTGGCTGATGGCCCGAAAAATCGAGCAAGCTGGAGGACTGGAGTAATGAAGTATTGGAGTGTTGGAGTAATGTACCGACGAGCGTTGCGCTCCAATTCGTTACTCCACTACTCCAGCACTCCATTGCCGCAATTTCCGTTTGCCTTTCAGGCCGCCTTGCGGCATCTTGCACGTCCGCCCGCCTGTCGGCGGGCGCGTTAATTTTCCCTATGGCAGATACTACTGAACTTGTGCCGGAATTGCTGGAGGCCGGCGTGCATTTTGGGCACCAGACCAAGCGCTGGAACCCAAAAATGCGGCCTTACATTTTCGAGCAGAAAAACCAGATCTACATCATCAACCTGGATGAAACGGTAAGGCAATTGCAACGTGCCACTCAATTTTTGGAGGAAGTAACGCGGCGTGGCGGGAAGATTTTATTTGTCGGGTGCAAGAAGCAGGCGCAGCAGGCAGTGAAGGAAGCGGCCCTGGCCTGCAGTCAGTTTTTTGTCAACCAACGCTGGCTTGGCGGGACACTGACCAATTTGGCAACGATCCGTAAAAGTATCGGTCGCTTGAAATTCATCGAGGAAATCGAGCAGTCGCCGGCTTTTAGGAAAATGGGCAAGCAAGAAATCGCCGCCCTCAATCGCGAAGCGGCCAAGCTCCGCCGAAACCTCGACGGCATTCTGGAAATGTCGCAATTGCCCGATGCGCTTGTTGTCATTGACACGACCCGCGAGCAAAACGCGGTGAACGAAGCGCGCCGTCTCAATATTCCAACCGTCGCGATTGTCGACACCAATGCCGACCCAGAGATCATCGATTATCCCATTGCCGGTAACGACGACGCCATCCGGGCCATTCGCGTGATCCTGCAGAAGCTGGTCGATGCGATTGTGTCGGCAAGCGGCGATTCCTCGGTGACCGCGCAGGCAGAGATGGCCGGCGTTTCCGCTTAAAACGGACGAGAATCGACGGCTCTGTCGATTTCAGATTGTAACGATGTAACTTTTGTACCTTTTAACCAATGCCAACCATGCAAATTGATCCAAAAACCGTTAAGGAACTCCGCGACCGCACGAACGCGGGAATGATGGATTGCAAACGCGCGCTGACGGAGGCCAATGGCGACTTGACGAAAGCGGAGGTCATTTTGCGGACGAAAGGAATTGCCAGCGCCAGCAAGAAAGCGTCGCGCGTCACGAAGGAAGGAATCGTTGCTTCCTACATCCATTTGCAGGGAAAAGTGGGCGTGTTGGTCGAAGTGAATTGCGAGACCGATTTCGTCGCCAAGAACGAAAATTTCCGCGCATTTGTCAAGGATATCACGCTGCACATCGCCGCGGCGCATCCGCTTTACGTGAGTCGTGACGATGTGCCCGGCAATCTGATTGAAGCCGAGCGCGAAATTTACAAGGCGCAAGTGAAAGGCAAACCGGAAGCGATCATGAACAAGATCGTGGATGGCAAGCTGGAAAAGTTCTACAGCACGGTTTGTTTGCTGGAACAGGGGTTTATCAAGAATCCCGACCAGACGATCAGGGAGTTGGTCAGCGCCAAAATTGCGGAACTGGGCGAAAACATTGTGATTCGTCGTTTCACCCGCTACCTGGTTGGCGAAGCGTTGGCGCACGATGCCACCGCGGCGCCAGCGGCAGAAGCGACTGCTTAAAAGGAATCGAGACAACTTTGTAGCGGCGGTCTGTGACCGCCGATGTCCGCACGTTCCCAGCTTCGGCGCTCCCCGAAGAGAGCGCTGGCTAGTGTCTGATCGACAAATCCGTTTTACCCGCGTCATCCGTGGTTAAATTGAGTGGCGATGGGCTTAAAGGAGTACAAACACAAACGCGATTTTAAAAAGACAGCGGAACCTGCGGGTGCCGCCAAGACGAGCGGGCGAAAAGCGCGCGCGTTACATTTCATTATCCAGAAACATGATGCCAGCCGGTTGCATTACGATTTCCGGTTAGAAATGGAGGGGGTTCTGAAATCGTGGGCGGTGCCGAAGGGCCTTCCGTGGGCGCAGGCTGAGAAACATCTTGCCGTCGAGGTAGAAGACCATCCGATCGAGTACGCGGACTTCGAGGGCATCATTCCCGAAGGACAATACGGTGGTGGTACGGTCATGGTTTGGGACCGCGGAACGTATGAGCTGACGCCACCGGGCGATCCGGTGGAAGCAGTTCGCAAAGGTAAATTCCATCTGATTTTGCATGGCGAAAAAGCCAAAGGGGAGTGGGCGCTCATTCGCATCCGACCCCAGAATGGGAAAAACCAATGGCTCTTGATGAAAACGGCGGGCGGGGTGAAACCGATTTCAAAAAAACGCGACGACCAATCGGTCAAGACGGGCCGGACGATGAAACAGATTGCTTCGGCCCGAGACGCGGAATGGCAATCCAATCGTGTGAATGAGAAAGATTCGTTCAAAGCACGCATAGCGAAAGCAGCAAGAACCGCCTCGCTTAAAAAAAAAGACGAAAGTGAAATAGGGCGCGCAAAACCCGAGGCCACTCCTTCGGCTTCGCCTCGGCCGGCTCAGGATGACGTATTGGCTAAACTGCCGAAAGCAAAGCCGCGCTTCATCGAGCCAATGAAGCCGAAGCTAGTAGAGCATGCGCCAACTACAGGCGATTGGGTGTATGAACTGAAGTTCGATGGCATTCGCGCACTTGCGATCAAAGACGGGCGCACAATCCAATTAATCTCGCGAAATGAGAAAAAGCTGAATGATCGGTTCCCTGAGATTGTGCAGGCTGCTGCGGACTTTGATGCCGATGAATGCCTGGTCGATGGCGAAGTCGTCGCGATGGACGAGGAAGGTCGGTCATCGTTTCAGCTTTTGCAGCGCACCGAACTCGACGGGAAAGATGCGCTGCTGGCGTTTTACGTTTTCGATCTCCTGCAATTAAACGGCCACAGTTTGATCAACGTGCCCCTGACGCTGCGCAAGGACGCGCTGATGCGCTTAATTCCGCCTTCGGGCGATGTCATTCGTTTTTCAGGGGCGCTTGGAACTGATGCGAAAACTTTGCTACCCGAAATTCAGCGGCGCAGCCTGGAGGGACTTATCGGCAAGCAACGCGATTCCGTTTACGAGTCCGGTCGGCGCAGCGGAACCTGGATTAAGTTGAAATGCGTGACCGAGCAGGAATTTGTCATCGGGGGTTTCACGCCGCCGGCGGGCGCGCGCAAACATTTCGGCGCATTGCTGGTAGGTTACTATGACAAGGGGAACCTGCGTTTTGCCGGCAAAGTCGGCAGCGGGTTCGATGCGAAATTACTGAGCAGTTTGCACAAGAAGATGCGGGCGGAAGAGCGTCCTACTACTCCGTTTACCGATCTGCCATCGAAGCAAAATGGCGAATGGGTGCAGGGAATCACCCCCTCCATGATGCGTAAGATAAATTGGGTAAATCCGAAGTTTGTCTGCCAGGTCAAGTTCAGCGAATGGACGCGCGATTTGAAGTTGCGGCAACCGGTCTTTCTTGGGTTGCGCGAAGATAAAGATCCGCGCGAGGTAGAGAGGGAGAAATAAGATGGCGCAGGGTTTCAGCCTGTGTGGCAACCCGGCAGCATCTTGCCCGGTTTTTTAGCGTTTGAATCAACGGGGCCGGATACCCGTTGGCCCACAGGGAAAGATGCCTGTGCTACCGGCCGCTACAATGCTCTTGTAGTCACCATCAGCTTGTCGTTTTGCACCGTTGCCATCCTGATATGTCGCCAAAGATCACTTGCGTCACCACGCTTGGCCGATTCACGACGAAAGTTATCGTTAAAACTGCGATTGAAAGATTGCATGAACTCAGCGCTAAGAAGCGCGCGGGGAAATGGATAACCATTCGCTTCGGCCGAGCGGACGTCGAAGTTAAAATTGTCGTCCACGTAGCTAAAGCCGAACTGAATGTTTCCATTAAACCATCGCCCCTTCAGTCGGCTCCACTTTGCCGAATCGAGCGGTGCACTGACGTCGAGCGACACAATGGAATTGGCAAAGGCGACTCGCGCATGATTGCGTGCCCCGCGGAATTCGGGTTCATTTTGCAAGAGAGCGTTAACGTCGTCGGCGGTGAATTCAATCGTGGTTTCTACCCGATTTGTAATCGCACTGCGAAGTGAGTCCAATTTTGCTTTCGCCACCTGTAATTCCGTGGGGGTTGCCGGCCGCGTTTGGATTTGAGCCGGCGCGGTTGTCGTAAACATGTTGATGCCGCGGTTTACGACAAACAAGCCACCGCCGATCAGAACGATGCCAAGAACACATACGACGCCAACCAGGGTCAGACAGCCCTTGGCGAAGCACCCCATCCCGCTCGGCACGGGCGGCGGTGGCGCTTGTCTGATTGGTGGAGCGTCCATTTCGCGGCGACAACTAGCGCGGCGAAACCAGCTTTGAAAGAATTTTCTTGCGCGAGAAGAACATTGGCGCGCCACTATTGCCCTCGTAGATTGAAATGATGAAAGCCAAAGTGGTGGTGATGCCAAAAGCGGCGGTGCTCGATCCGCAGGGCGCAGCCGTGCGGGAGGCAATGCGGCATCTCGGAATGCGCGAAGTCAAAAATGTGCGGATTGGCAAATACCTGGAGATCGATCTTGAGCGCGACGACGCGGACGTGGAAGCGCGCTTACACAAGCTTTGCCGCGATTTGCTTTCGAATCCGGTCATCGAAGATTATCAGTTAGTGAAGGAATGAAAGCGCTGCGTTATTTTTTCTGCGTCGTTTTTCCGCCCCTGGCTGTTTTGCTCACGGGGCGGATTGCCAGTTTTTTCCTTAGTATAATCCTGACGCTTCTCGGCTGGATTCCAGGTGTGATTCACGCCTGCCTGGTGGTAAATGATTATCACGGAGAACAACGAGCGACGCGGCTTGCTCACGCTTAGATGAAATTCGCGGTCATCCAGTTTCCCGGTTCCAATTGTGACCAGGATTGCCTGCGCGCGATCAACGGACTCGATGGGTTGAGCGCGGAATACGTTTGGCACAAAGAGACGACGCTGGCCAGCTTCGATGCCATGGTGCTGCCGGGAGGATTTGCTTATGGTGATTATTTGCGCTGCGGGGCCATCGCGCGTTTCTCGCCCATCATGAACGAGGTAGTGCGCGCGGCGAAAGAGGGCCAGCTCATTCTCGGCACCTGCAACGGCTTTCAAGTGTTATGCGAGGCGGGATTGCTCCCGGGTGCCCTCGTTCGCAATCGCGGATTGCGTTTTGTTTGCGATATGGTCAACCTACGAATCGAAGTCGCCGACTCGGCTTTCACGCACGATTGCGCGCAAGGCACCATATTGCGGATGCCAATTGCTCACGGCGAAGGCTGTTATTTCGCCGATCCGGAAACATTACGAGAATTGAATGGGAACGGCCAGGTCATGATGCGCTACTGCGATGTGACCGGCGCGACCACACCCGAATCGAATCCAAACGGTTCCATTGAAAACATTGCCGGCATTTGTAACCGGGATGGAAATGTTTTCGGTCTAATGCCGCATCCGGACCGCGCATCCGATGTGCGTCTCGGCAGTGCGGATGGCGCCAAGATATTCCTTTCTATGGCCGAGACCATTCTGGCTGGACGCGCCCGAGCTGCGGCGTGAGTCTGTTCCTAACGGGAACTGGTACTAGCGTCGACAAACCTTCGTCGCCATTCAGCTTTTGCAGTGATTGCGGGAATTCGCGTTGCGGCAATGACCCAACTTGTAGCGGCGACCGACAGGATGGATGTGGGATTTCCGCAGTCCCGAATATGTTCAAAAAAATAACGCAATTGTCAATATTCTGACACTTTACGAAGGAATAAATTAGTCCTTCCCTCGGCGAAAGCGGTGGCACCTGCATTGCTGGGAAAACGCCTACAACCAACCTCACTATGCTACTGCAAAAGACCCTCCACATGGGCCAGTCCTTGCTAGAATGCGAAAACCGGCTGGCGAATATCCATTCCTACCGGCGCCAGTTTGTGATGGTAACGAGGGCGATCGTTACATCATCGAAAACAGTCGATTTTTCCTTTCGGGGGCCGCTCGGTTTCGCGGGTCACACCGTTCTGCTGCGTCTCGCTAGCGATTCGCCGGATCAGGTCGTTTTCGAATCGGTCGGCGGCAATTTGGATTTGATGGGAATTGTCGATTTCTCGGAAGTGCGGCCGAACTGCACCGAGATCACGCTGGCCGTGCACTACGAAATTAAAAACAGATTTTTCGCGTGGCTGGATCGGCGAATGCATTTCATGGACGCATTCGTCAACCGCGAGCTGCGCACTATTCGAGCGCATTTTGAGGGAATCGCAGCGCCGTATTCCGAGCCGGCAACTATCTTGCCTATGCTCGAGACGGCAACTGCGTAGGGCAGGCGGAAAGGGCGCGGTCGGGACGCCGCGCCCTTTTTCCTGTACGAATGCGGCGCTTCTAACTGCCCTCCTTTGTCACCGTGACCTTAGCGCAGCGAAGTCCAAGGATCTCTAACACTATTTGCGGGTGTGATTTCTTTTGGAGAATAGTTAAAAATTCCTCAACTTCGCTCGGACTGACAGGATGGCAGTTGGTTGCGCGAGACTCCAGCGAGCCTTTTGCGGCTTACCCGATCCGCACTGCGTGGGTTTTATCGAGTCGCAAGATTTGATTCGCCGACAACGTAATTTGCTCGGCTGGATTGCGCAGCTTCGCGCCGTCCAATTGAATGCTGCCTTGTTTGATTAGGCGATTTGCTTCAGCCCGCGACTTGGTAATCGCGCACGCGGTGAAAGCTCTAACGACAATTGTGACAACATCGGCGGATTGCGCCGGCAAAATTGGAAGTTCCGTTTCCGACAATCGCTTTTCGCTGAAGCGTGTCGTCCATTCTTCATTGGCCTTGGACGCGACCTCGCGCGAATAGTACGTCGCGACGATTTCAGCCGCGAGCTTCTTCTTCGCCTCCAGCGGATGCTCGCCCTTCGGAAGCTCGCGCGAGAGCAGCAACAAATAATAACGCGCCATTAATTCATCTGAGATGCTCATCAATTTTCCGAACATCTCGGCCGGCGGATCATTGAGCGCGACATAGTTGCCAAGGCTCTTGCTCATCTTTTGTTTACCGTCGAGCCCCTCCAGGATCGGTGTCAGCAGGACGATTTGCTCTGGTAGTCCGCTCATTCTTTGCAGGTCGCGCCCGAGTAGGATGTTGAATAACTGATCGGTCCCGCCGAGTTCCACGTCCGCTGTTACCATCACCGAATCGTAGGCTTGCATGATCGGGTATTGAATTTCGTGCGCATGAATCGGTTGCTCGTTTTTGATCCGGTCGCGAAAATCTTCCCGTTGCAGCAACTGCTGCAAAGTCACGTTGCCGTTGAGCCGAATGACGTCTTCGAACGATAATTTTCCGAGCCAGGAACCGTTATAAACAATTTCGGTCTTGCTTTGATCGAGAATTTTAAAGGCTTGTTCGCGATAGGTCGCGGCATTGCGGTCCACTTCTTCGCGGGTGATCGTTGGACGCGTCGCTGAACGCCCGCTGGGGTCGCCAATCAACGCGGTGAAATCTCCGATGATTAAAACGGCCTGGTGGCCAAGTTCCTGAAAATCCCGCAGTTTCCGGAGGATGATGGTGTGCCCGAGATGAAGGTCGGCACTGGTGGGATCGACGCCGAGTTTCACCCGCAAAGGGCGGTTGGCGCGGAGTTTTTCCGCCAATTCCGCTTCGCTGATAACTTGCGCGGCGCCACGGGTGAGTCGTGCAAGCTGATCGCGCATATTCATTGCGCACTAAAAACAGCGGGCGTGCGGAAACAACCTACTTGTTTTTGTTCAACAACTCGCGCACTTCGTCGATGGTGAGTGGTCGGTCCTGCGCATGCAGCGCCTTCTGGCTTTTGCCCTGTCCCAGAAATGGCCGGTTACCGGCGAAATCGCGAGTGGCGTATTTTTTTGTGGGGTACGCGTTCGTTGAAACATCTCGCGCCTTTTTCATTTCAAATCCTTTCATCGGCGGCGAAGTGGGCAGTGTTGCTGATTTGGTTGTGTAACTGCGCGTGCCAAAGGTGCTCGTAGGCGCTTGCCGATCGGCGACGAAGGTTTTGGTGAGTTTCTTGTCCGAAACGTAGAAGGTCTTGGTCGAAGCGGACCGGGTGGGCGCTTCCGTTCCACCGGTGAACTTTTTGTTTTGGTCTGAATTGGACAGTTTTGTGTCCGGGCTCAGGAGTCGGTCGACAAGTTTGCGCTCCTGTTCCTGGGCATAGCTCGCAGTCGCGAGAGCGAGGAACGCGAAGGTGAAAAGGCCGGCACGCACCGTTTCAGCCTGCAAAATTGAGGGCGATTTGTAAAGAAAAAGCATGATTTCGGCTTCGAGGTTCCGAGCCGGCCTGGCATGACTGCTTGATCCAGCTTAGGTATTTGCTCGATTTACAGCCGTAGCACCCGGCGCGGCTCAAGGACTGGCAGTTCGATGGGCTGGAAGCTCATGCCACTTCGCCTATCGTGGAGCGATGGAAGACTTGCTTTTCCGCGACGATCAGGCGCTGATGCGCGAAGCTTTGCGTCTGGCGAAGAAGGCCGCGGCAAGCGACGAGGTGCCCATAGGTGCGGTGGTCGCGAAAAACGGCCGCATTGTTGGTCGTGGATACAACCAGATCGAACTGCTGAAGGACCCGACGGCACATGCCGAAATTCTGGCGATAACCCAAGCTGCGGCTGCAGTCGGTGATTGGAGGCTGAATGATTGCGACCTGGTAGTGACAAAAGAGCCGTGTCCAATGTGCGCGGGCGCAGCCGTTCATGCCCGATTGCGCCGAGTGGTTTTTGGTTGCGAAGACCCACGGGGAGGTGCCGCCGGAAGCGTCATTAATCTTCTACAGATGTCGCAACTGAATCATCGGTGTGACATCGCGAGCGGTGTGCTGGCGCAGGAATGCAGTGTATTGCTTCAGGAATTCTTTCGCAGCAAACGCGATACGATCGACAAGTAGGAGCCGGCGTTAATGCGTTGCGCGATGGGGTGTTCCAGATAAATGGAGCCGGTGTGCCAGTCCGGCTCGGACCTCGTCCGGGCCGTCGCTGGCAGCGCCAACAAAGTCCGTCCAAACGTGGGATGCGGCATAAGATTGGCTGTGAAACTTAGAGATGAAAACCCCACCCAAAACTCCTCCGCCGCCTTCTCTTCCTGATTGGCTAAACGATTGTTCGTTTCAGTCGCGCCAGGACTCGCTCGGCCTTACGCCGGGCATCCTCGGTCACCATGTTAAGAAGTCGGCCCCTCCGGAGTCTTCCAATGGTGATTTTGCCTCTGGGACCGGTGTGACGGCGTTAGGTGAGCACGGCCTTGTTTCAATAACGAACCGAAATGTCGGTCCGGTGCTCGAGTCGTCGAACACGAAGACCTCGTTGAAGTCCTCGAACAACGAGGTTTTGTCCGAACTGCGCACGTTGCGGCAGCTATCATCCAAGGTTTTTGATCCTCAGAGTGAGCGCGACTTTCTGCCCGAGCTGATTCTCTTCGGACTAATCGGCGTCCTGTGCGCGGCTTGGCCGATCATCTCGATGCTCACGGTCATGGCCGGCAGGCACTGAACGGCGCTACTAGAATTACTTCGGTAGGCTGCTTTTCGGTTCGCCTTTTGAGTCGAAAAACACGAGCGTTCCGCCTTTTTCGTTGCTGGTGAGCGCCACCGCCTGTTCGCCCTCTTTACCGAGAACCGCGATCAGGCCACGATTCTCGTCGCATCCCATATACGCAGTCTGGTAGCCCGTTTTCCCCTTGATCGAAACAACCCCGTCGCCGTCCACAGTCGTGATTTCGGCCACCGGTCGCCCTTCTGCGTCCGCTACCACGAACGTGCCGCCCTGGTCTTTCCCAAGCATCAACACATTGGTCTGTCCGGCGGAATTTTGCGCGCTGACGATTCCGCCCAGCTCATGTACTTTCAGTCCTGCGCGGGGTTTGCCGTCGGCGGATGCGACAAAAATTTCGCCCGCACCGTCCTTCGTCTCGCCGATCGAGACCACCACCTCCTGGTCCTTGTTCCAAATCTCAAAACGCGCGCTCCCGTTCTCGTCTATTTGAAACAATCCGCGCGCACGGCCGTCGTTATCGTTCAGGTATATGCAGGCGTACCCCTCTTCGGCCTTGAGCAGGATCGGCATCTTATCGGCGCTGTGACGTATCGATATCACTTCGGCGTCGAGCAATAAGAACGGCGGACGCGGCTGCTGCGGCAGCTTCTCTTCCTGGCCGAGCACGCGTAAAACATGATTCAGCTCGCGTCGAAGCCGCGCGACCTCATTTCTCAGTTGATTAAGTTCGTCTACCATAAGTGTAATTGGGGCAATTCTCCCAAGCGCCGGCCCCATTCTACTTCGGACAAGTTCGGCTACAAGCTCGCTGATTAGCGGTCTCGAAGGATTCGAACCCACCGCCATGAGCGGAAAATCCTACAGTTCCGCTACCGAACGGTTGTGACGGGCGCCGTTAGCACTGGGCTTGGCTGCAATTAGCCAACCGTGACCCGAAAGGGTGTTCCTGAGCCCGCGTCACATGCATACTCGCTTTCCAGCGATTGGGCTGAAGGAATGCTCTGTTTTTATGCTGTGGTCGCACATTCACGCCGCTCAACTGCCGGGGCGATCAGAAGGTTCGGACCGCGGCTGCGTTATCTTCGGCCGCCGTTGACGCGGGTTTCGATTCAAGTTGTTTAATCGAGGACAGTGTAGATTCTAGGTTTTTTGGATCCGGGAATTTAGCTTGATGTTCTTCTGGCATCTCAAGAGCGGGATGTATGGTAGTCCCCTTGTCGAATAGTTCGGCGAATAAGCGAACCGAGTTTTTAATTCGCTGCAGTCGCTCATTGTCGTGCTGACCAAAAATCTCGTCCTCGACGGCGCGCGCCTCCCGATCGAGGATGCCTCTAATCAATTCTTCCTGAGCTTCTGCAAGAACGTCGGCCAGGTCATTTTTGATTTGTGCTGCTCGGACGTGTTCCTTGAGCAAATTTACATGCTGGCCGAGAATTCTGCCTTTCTGAATCTCTTGGTACACGACGGCCGCAGATCGCAATGCTCGTCCGACGAGATCAACAGCGGCCATCGTCTTGAGGTAAAGGAACAGGAGTAACGATCCTGTTTCCCACCGTTCGACCTTGACTTCCCCTTCAATACCTTCTTCGCTAACGAGCTGTAGAAGACTTTTTTGCAGTTTTTCCAAGACATCCACCACCGATGTCAGGTCGTGAAGCTTCGGAATTGTGGCGACTACAGTTTCGGGCCGCAGCGACGGTAGACATTCTCCAGCACATGGTTTAGTCCAACTGCCATTAGGAAAATTGATCCCCGAGGTCTTGGATGCGTTGTACTTGAGGGGGGAAGGAGTACGCGTCAGCACGTACCGAGTATAGTACCGAGTCACGCAGGACCTCCGCCAAGCCGGTAAACGCAGGCAGGTCTGCCAATGATTCGACGAGCTGTTTGAATTTGCTGATGTTACGTATGGTCTGGCCAGCGACAGTCCAATCGCGCGTTTTCGAGAGGCCCCGTCTTAACTCGGCGGTTTAGCGTGCGCAAGTCCACGAAGTAGCACTGCCATTTTGAGGAATCGCATGCAATCAGCAAATTACTCCGCGATGCAAAATCTGGCACGTGGAAGCGCGGTGGAATACAGGGAATCCGGCACGAATTCTGTGTCGCGCGAAGTATGAAATTCTGTCATTGTCGCCGCCATGAAAACATTCCCGCTACTTGTCGTGGCCGCGGTCGCCCTGCTCACCGTCTGCGCAACGACTGATTTCGCGCCGTACATAGAAGGCGATGGCAAACCTCTGCCTACGGGAAAATAAGAGTTGCCGTGCAACGGAGACATCCGCGGCGTAAAAATGTCCGAGTGCTTTTGAATGTGAACCAAAGTTTCCGCGTAATGAAAAAGCACTGGCGTTCAATAAGCCTAGGCGTCCTTCTCGCCGTCTTGACGGTGGCGTCCTATTGGCCTGCATTGTCGGCCGGCTTCATTTGGGACGACGACGCTCACTTGACTACTAACCCGTGCATTGTTGGCCCGCTCGGGCTAAAAGAAATCTGGACGACAAGCGCGGCGCGGATTTGTCCGTTGGTCCTGACTAATTTTTGGGTTCAGTATCGATTGTGGGGTCTGCATCCCTTTCCGTATCATCTTGTTAACATCCTGATGCATGCGGCGACTGCAGTTGTGCTATGGCGCACCTTGGTTGAGCTGAAAGTACCCGGCGCCTGGCTGGGCGCGGCATTGTGGGCGGTACATCCAGTGCAGGTCGAATCCGTCGCATGGATCACGGAACTGAAGAACACACAATCGGCCTTCTTCTATGTCCTGACAGTCTGGTGTTTTCTCAAATCGAAAGCGGCGGAGAAAACCGGAGAGCGAATCCATTCCAAGACGTATTACGTATTTACGCTTTTGTGCGGTGCCCTGGCGATGGCAAGCAAGTCGTCCACGGTGGTGCTGCCGGCGGTGCTGGCATTATGCGCTTGGTGGGTGGATCGCCGATGGCGCGTTCGTGACATCTTACGAATCGCACCCTTGCTATTGATCTCAGCCGCGGCAGCGGCTTTGTCGCACTGGACACAGAAAATCGAAGGTACAGGTGGTCCAGAATGGCAGCACAGTTGGCCGGAGCGCGTCATTATCGCGGGCAAAGTAGTCTGGTTTTACCTGGGCAAACTGGCCTGGCCGCATCCTTTGATTTTTATTTATCCAAAATGGCAAATCGATGCCTCTACGGTTTGGTCGTATTTGCCGGTTTTGGGAATTGCGATCGTTCTCCTTCTTTCCTGGCGAAATCGCCAAACCTGGGGAAGTGCGGTGTTTTTCGCCTTTGCCTATTTTCTAGTCGCACTGTCCCCCGTACTCGGACTCGTTAATCATTATTTTCTGCGCTATTCATTCGTCGGCGATCACTTTCAGTATCTGGCGAGCATGGGGTTGATTGCGTTGGCGCTTGCAGGGTTGAGCCGGCTGCCTGAGCCGGTAGCGATGCTGCCAGTGGTTTTGCTCTCCATCTTCGCAGTCGCGACGTGGCAGCGGACGAAGATTTATCACGATCAGATAACGCTCTGGGAGGATACCCTCGCAAAAAATCCGGGAGCTTGGATGGCGCAAGCCAATCTGGGAGTCGTGCTGGCCCGGCAAGGGAAACTGGCGGAAGCCATTCAAAGCTACGAACGGCTGCTCCAACTCAAGCCGGAGTATGCTGAAGCCTACAATGACCTGGGGAACGCGCTAGTCGAGCAAGGGAAACTGCCAGAAGCCATTCAAAGCTACGAGCGGGCGCTCCAACTCAAACCGGATAAGGCCACGGTCTACATTAATCTCGGGAAAGCGCTCGTCGAGCAAGGCAACCTTCCCGAAGCCATTCAAAACTATGAGCGGGCGCTTCAACTCAAACCGGATTATGCTGACGCCTACAATAACCTGGGGGTCGCGCAGGCCCGCCAAGGGAGACTACCAGAAGCCATTCAAAACTACGGGCGGGCACTCCAACTCAAACCAGGTGAGGCCATGTTCTACATTAATCTAGGGAAAGCACTGGTCGACCAAGGCAACCTGCCAGAAGCCATTCAAAACTACGAGCGAGCCCTCCAACTCAAACCGGATTTTGCCGAAGCCTATTATAACCTGGGGAATGCGCTGGTCGAGCAAGGGAAACTACCAGAAGCCATTCAAAACTACCAGCGGGCGCTCCAACTCAAACCGGATTTTGCCGAAGCCTATTATAACCTGGGGGTCGCGCTGGTCGAACAAAGGAACCTGCCAGAAGCCATTCAAAACTACGAGCGCGCTCTCCAGCTCAAACCCGATTATGCTGACGCCTACAATAACCTGGGGGTCGCGCGGGCCCGCCAAGGGAGACTAGCAGAAGCCATTCAAAACTACGAGCGTGCGCTCCAACTCAAACCGAATAATGCCGACGCCTGTTATAACATGGGGGTCGCGCTGGTCGGGCAAGGGAACCTGCTAGACGCTATTCAAAACTACGAACGGGCAATCCAACTCAAACCGAACTACGTTAAGGCCCTGACCAACCTAGCCTATTTGCTGGCCACTTCGGAGGATGCCCAATTGCGAAACGGCGCGAGGGCAGTCACATTGTCAGAGCAAGCCGATGAACTCACTGGTTCTAAAAACCCAGTGGTTCTCGCAACGCTTGCAGCGGCCTATGCTGAAGAAGGACGTTATCCCGAGGCGGTGGAAGCAGCGAACCGAGCCATTGAACGGGCCATCGCGCAAGGCAATTCCGCGCTGGTTAGGACTCTTGAATTGCAGGTTACGCTCTATAAAGCCAACAAGCCATTATGGAAGGCAGATGAATAGCTTTCCCTGTTTGAAGGAAGTTTCCTTCCTTTCGAGCCTTTATTTAACGTATGGCTAAGATTTTCTCGCGTTGGGTTTTACTCTTTGCACACCAAAGTTCCGCGACGGAATCTTCAGCGCGGACGCAACATTTAGCTCAACGCAATCGAGCGTAGCCTAATCTTACTTTCTTAATCCAAGCCTCCTGGCGTGCTGCCGCCGGGGGCTTTTCGCATTTTCGCATTTACACGGTACGCAAGTAGGACCCATCCATGCCAGTCGCGCCGCTGGTATACTTCGCAATGCACATCAGTTGCCACTTTGCACGAATCGCAGAATTACGTAGTTCTCGTGACTCGAAAGGTCTGTTGCTTGCGGGTCTATTTCCTGCGTCATGGCCCCACGGACTCATCAAAAATCGTCTATCCAGAGCTTTGGCACGACCAAACGCTTGCTGACGGGGCAAAGCAGTCTCAGAATGAAAGCTGCCTCGCTAGGATTCGAACCGCGTAAAAAGGCTACGCCTCACGCGGTTGCAACGTTCCTGGATACACAGGAGCCAGGTGAGGCCATAGTCTTTTACGTGGCGTGGCTGCCTCGCTAGGATTCGAACCTATGTCCAAAGCGCCAATTTCCCTCGTATAATCGACGCTTGGAAATCTAGTTACGCACAAGTACGCACACAAGGATTTAAATACGCGGGGTTGTCACTCCACCCGTCAAATTAATCCGTCACCCGATGGCTTGAAAAGAAATGCCTCTGCACCGAGGACATTTCCCGGCAGCCTCCAACGGAGCTGGCCGTGTAAAATGCTTCATGTAACGGCAGTCCTTGCAACGCCAGCGCATGGAACGCTGTTCGGGTGGAGGTGGCGGCGAAGGCGCTGCCTCTTGAACGGTTGAGACTGGGGGAATTGGTGTGGCAGCTGCCGGCGCGCCACTTGCGCCTGCCGGAGCCGTGGCTGAGGTTGGTCTCGTTGCGCGTCACTTCGCGCAGTTCATGAAAGCCATCACAGGCACAGTCGAAGGAGATTTGAGCGTTTCCGAACATCTTATCCTTCAAGGGATGGTCACAGGTAATATTACAGTCGAGCAAGGCGGTTCACTTCATCTCCACGGCATGTGCTGCAAGAGTTTGATTGTTAACTTGGGGGGTAGAGCCACTGTTCACGGCATGGTCAGCGAGGACATAACCAACAGAGGAGGCAATGTTTCAGTTTTTGGGATGGTCGTAGGGTCGGTGCATAGTCAGTCTGGGGAGACGCACATTGCACCTAGTGCGGTGGTAAAGAACAAACGGTCGAACGTAGCAAATGATGATGGCAGTTAACGGCTGGCCGTTTTTGTTTCCTTAGCCGTTACGATCTGAAATGCAATTCATCAAAAGATAAGGGCATTAATTAGATTTTTAGTCGCTCCCTTGTTGGCTTTGGCGGATTCGCATAGCGAAAAGCGACCTGTCATTGCGGGCCGGTATCATCGAGTGTTTTCTCCAAATCTCCGTCGCGCTTTTGTTTCTGCTCCAAAACTCCATCGACTTGCTGTTGCAACTGCTTGCCATCATAGCCAACCGCACTAGCCGCTCGAAGAGCCTTGGTTTGAGAGTGAGCGCTAGGCGTCTGGTTGATTGTCGATTGCTGAGGGGTTTGCGATTGATTTCGATCACAACCAGCTAGCGCAAGTGAAACGAAAATAGCGACAATTGTGGATCGGTATGTTGAAATCTG
>QHPU01000134.1 GCA_003219175.1 Verrucomicrobiota bacterium
AACGATTGTTCGCTTCCCGCTGCAGAGTCGTCAGATCATAAAGCAGCGGCGAAACTTGCGTAGCCGGTTTTTTCTCTTCGGTAATGATGCCGGTTTTACCGCCGCACTTCCGTTCGATTTCTGCGGCCTTCTCGCGGTCCCAAATCCGCTCCGCGCGGGCGTCTTCCTCTCCATTTTTCTTAAAGTTCTCGTCGAACCAGCGCCCGCTGTAGCTACCGGTTTCCACTTCAAACTCGGCGTGGACTTCAAAATAAGGGCGCGGCTTGAATCCGCGGATTTTTTCTTCGCGCCCGGCCAAAATTGCCAGGGTCGGTGTCTGAACCCGGCCTGCCGCGGTCATTTGGAAACCGCCGCTGCGCGAATTGAAAGAAGTCAGTGCGCGCGTGGCGTTGATGCCAACCAGCCAGTCACTTTCCGCACGCGATCGGGCAGCATCGGCCAGCGGTCGCATCTCCTGTTCGGAACGCAGGTGCTCGAAACCGGCACGAATCGAATCGGCGGTCATTGATTGCAACCAAAGCCGGCGGGTTGGTTTCTTTCCACCGATCCAGCGCATGGTATTGCGGAAAATCAGCTCGCCTTCACGACCGGCATCGCAGGCATTGATGATCTCGATTATGTCCGGCCGTTCCGCCAGACGCTTGAGGAGGTACAACCGCGCTTTGGTTTTCTCCTTTGGCACGAGATCAAAGTGATTCGGCAGCACAGGGAGATTCTCGAGTTTCCATTTTCCGCGCTTTACCTCCGCGCCCTCGGGCGGGACCATTTCGACGACATGCCCTACCGCCGAAGAAATCACATAGCGGTCGTTCTCGTAAAAATCCTTCTCGTGTTTGAATCTGCCAAGGACGCGGGCGAGATCGCGCGCGACGCTGGGTTTCTCGGCAATGATTAGCGTTTTGGCCATTAAAAGGGTGCAATCGAACCTCAGGTTCGACTGAATTGCAAATCGGTAAGAGCAAGACGCGGGCGAGATGCCCATTCAAAACGTCTATCCCAGCTTTACGAAATACTTGCCGGGCAACTGTTTAACCAGCCGTTTCAGCTCCAGACGCAAAAGCACGGATGAGACGGTCGGACTGGGCAAATTGCACTTCGCCGCGATGGCGTCGATTGCAGTTTCGCTGGCCTCGATGGCGTCATAAACACTCCGCTCCGACTCGGATAATTCAGGCAAAGGCCGCGCTGCGGCGGCAATCGGCTTGGATTCGGGCAGGAGTATTTGCAAATCATCAAGAATGTCGGACGCGTCCATCACCAGCTTCGCGCCTTGTTGAATCAAGCGGTTCGATCCGATGGCACTTGGAGCGTTGATGTGACCTGGCACGGCATAGACCGACCGCCCCTGCTCGATTGCCTGTGACGCTGTGATTAGCGCACCACTGTTCAGACCTGCCTCCACGATCAGAATTCCCTGGCTCCAGCCGCTTATGATCCGGTTTCGCATTGGGAATGTCTGGCGGTCCGGTTCGATCTCCATCGAGAACTCGGAAAGGATGGCGCCATTGCCGTTGCGGATTTTTTCGGCGAGCCCAGCATTTTCGGGCGGATAAAGCTTAGACAACCCTGAGCCGATTACCGCGATTGTCCGGCCTTTAGCGGCGAGAGCCCCCTGATGTGCCGCGGTGTCAATTCCACGCGCCAACCCGCTAATGACGGTTAACCCTGCGTAAGCCAGTTGGTAAGAGAGTTTCTTGGCCGATTCGGTTCCGTAATGGGTTGTGCGCCGCGATCCAATGACTCCGATGGCGTGGTGGTCCCGTTCCTGCAATTCGCCCCATACATACAGCACAATGGGCGGCGAATGGATCTCACGTAGCGACCTTGGATACATCGGTGACATTTGTGTAATCAGGCTCGCACCAAAACCGGAAATCCGTTTCAGTTCCGCGCCGAGATCGACAACCGACTCCCAATTCGAAATTTGTTCTGCGACCTCGTTGCCGATACCCTCGATTCTGCGCAAATCGTCCCGCTTCGCTGCGAGGACACGCTCCGGCTGACCAAAAACTTCAAGCAGGTTGCGGAGCCGCACCGGACCCATCGTGGGCAGCATGTTGAGTGCGATACACGCTTCGGTGGAATTCATATGGGTAGAGTAGGCGATTCCGGTCAATCGCCCTACCTCAGCCTAAACAACGGGTGATCCGTCAATCAAAACGGAATCTCGTCGTCGTCCGGCCCGGCTGGTACAGTTGATTTCGGGGGCGCGCTGGGTTTGCCAGTTCGCCCGCCACCCTCGTCGCCATTATCGGGGGAGGAACCGCCGCTGCGTGCACCTCCCAGCATCTGCATTGTTTCGCCGATTACTTTCAACTTGCTCCGCTTTTGCCCCGATTGTTTGTCGTCCCAGGTATCAAGCTGCAGTCGGCCTTCGATAAAAATCGGACGTCCTTTTTTCAAATACTCGCCCGCCACTTCCGCTGTTCGCCCCCAAAAAGTGACGTCCACAAACGTGACCTCCTCCCGTTTCTCCCCATTCTCCAATGTGTATTGCCGATTGACCGCAATTCCAAGATCCGTCACCGCGCTTCCCTTTGGAGTATAACGCACCTCAGGATCGCGGGTCAGATTTCCAAGCAAAATGACTTTATTAAAACTCGCCATGCCTTGTTTTACCGAACTTATTATTCGGCTGCGACCTTTTTCGGCGGTTTCCTAACTTTTTCGCTCGTCGCCTTCAGCCGTTGAAAATGCTGACGATAGACTTCCGGATCGAGCTTAAATTTGGCCCGCAATTTCGCAATCAACTGCGGGGCGGCATTGAAAACGAAGTTAACGTAGTGTCCGGCATCGAGTTCCGCGGCCACATAGGAGAATTGCCGTTTATCCATCTTTTGCACCTGCTCGATTTTCGCGCCTTCCTTCTCAAACTCGGATTCGAGCCGGTCGACAATTTCTTTCACCGTCTCGTCTTTCCCTTGGGTGTCAAGGACGAGCAACGCTTCGTAACGATTCATCATGATTCCTCGATTTTGTTGAACGTGTTCATCGCGGCAACGATGCCGTTGTCAACCGCGCATTTGATCGCCTCGACCGAGCGCTCGATTGCCGATTTCACTAGCGTCCGCTCTTCTTCAAAAAAGTGACCAAGCACATAATCGACCGAGCCTGCAGCCGGCGCGGCGCCGATCCCGATCCGCAGCCGTGGAATTTCTTCGCTTCCGAATTGCATGATAACTGAATCAAGCCCGTTGTGGCCGCCAGTTCCTCCGCTAGCCCGAATCCGAATGCGTCCCAGAGGAAGTGCCAAATCGTCCAGAACCACCAGGATTTCCGATGGCGCGATTTTGTAAAACTGCGCGATCGCCACAAGGGGATAACCGCTCCGATTCATGAAACTCATCGGTTTGGTTAAGACTAAGTCACCCCGTTTTGAAGTTACAGCATCCCATTTGGTCGACTTCTCCCAAACCAGACCCAATTGCGCAGCCAGTTGATCGATCACCATGAAACCGATGTTGTGCCGCGTGCCGGTATATTCTGGGCCCGGATTCCCCAACCCCGCGACACAACGAATTCGTAGAGACGGATTCTCCACAGCGACTCAATCCGCCATCCGCAGTCCGCAATCCGCAATCAAAACTACTTCTTGGCCTCTTTTTCCTTGGCAGCGGGAGCAGCTGCTCTTGCTGCACCAGCCGGGGCCGCTGCCGCTGCTTCGCCTTCCTCTTTCTTCTCCTTGATCACCTCGGGCCCAGCCGCTGCTTCCGCCGCCTCCACTACCGGTTCCTCTTCTACCACAGGGGCAAGAACCGAAAATGCAGTGAGATCGGGCTGCGTTTTCGCCGCCACGCCGGCCGGCAACTGGATGTCGCGAATGTGAATCGAATCGCCAATGTCCAAGGCGGAAACGTCTACCGTGATTTTATCCGGCAGATCGCGGGGCAAACACTCCACTTCGCGTGAAAATCGACGTGCAAGACGTCACCACCCACGGGCGAATGCTGAATTTCCTGGATCATCGTCATACGGGAGCCCTTTTCACCGGCAATCTCGAGTTCGACGAGAATGTTTTCGCCGGAGGCGTGACTCAACATCAAGCTGATGTCGCGACGCGAGACTTGAAGTGACTGGGGCTTATCCTTGCCGCCGTAAACGATCGCAGGAACAATTCCACGCGCTTTTAGTTTGCGAATGGCTGAGCGGCCAGTCGCTTCCCGACGTTGAGCCGTCAGTTTTACTTGTTTAGCCATATTTACCCTTTGCCGTTATCAATTTTAAACAGCGACGAAACCGATTCATCGTTATGAATTCGCTTCATTCCTTCGCCGAGAAGTTCTGAAACGCATTGCACCTCGACCGGAAAACCTTCGATGGTGCGCACCGGCGTACTGTTGGTCGTTACTAATTCCTTAATTTCCGATTTTTGCAACCGCGGGATGGCAACATCAACCAGCACGGCATGGGCAACCGCAGCATAAATTTCGAGCGCGCCATGTTTTTTCAGAAGTGTCGCGGCCGACGTCAATGTGCCAGCTGTTTCGGTCAAATCGTCGACTAGCAAAACATCGGATCCGTCCACTTCCCCAATTACGTACAATGCCTCGGTCTCGGTCGCGCTCTTACGTTGTTTTGCTACGATCGCAAGACCTGCGCCCAACGCCTCGGAATAGGCAGATGCCATTTTCAGTCCGCCGACATCCGGCGAAACAATCACAGTTTGCCGTTCTAATTTTTGCCGCAGGTACTTTATCAGAACCGGCATTGAATAGAGGTGATCAACCGGAATGTCGAAAAAACCCTGCACCTGCTGGGCATGCAGATCCATTGTCAGAACACGATGAACACCGGCCGCGACCAAAAGATTCGCGATCAGCTTGGCCGTTATCGGCACACGCGGTTTGTCTTTTCGATCCTGGCGCGCGTACCCGAAAAACGGAATCACTGCGGTGATGCGGTCAGCGCTGGCCCTTCGCGCTGCATCGACCATGATGAGCAATTCCATCAGATGATCGTTGGTTGGGGGACAGGTGGGCTGAATGATGAAAACATCACGCCCGCGAATGTTCTCCTCGATTCTGACGTAGGTCTCGCCGTCAGGGAATGCGCTGAGGGTGGCCTGGCCCAGCGGGACGCCAATGTAATTGCAGATGCGCTGGGCCAGCTCGCGATTGGCTGAACCGCTGAATACCTTCATTTCCGGTTGGAGTGCGAACATAGGCGGTCGAAAGATTACGCGCGGCGTGGGTTTGTTTGCAACACTGTGCGTCCAATTCGATAAAAAAAGAAAAGCGATAGTCAGTAAGCTCGGCGCTCAAATAGGCAGTGTCTGGTTGCCAGTCCGGCACGGACAAACTACATCGTGCTCACCTGCTGCGCCCGCCGTCGCCGTAAACGCTGCATCGCAAACGCGACTGCAAAGAACCCGATTATCCGAAACAGAGCGTCCGTCTCGGGAATGGGTGCAACATTGACCAAAGCCCACTCTTCAAATCCAGATTCGCTGGCCTCAGAGTTACCAAAGTGCGCATGCAGATAGACAAAATCGCTCGTCTTAGCCCCGGAAAAATCTGACGTCGGAATTACGCGTACATATCGCCGGAACCACTGCCGTGATTATGCGAGCATCGAGGATAACACTGTCCCCGCTTTTGAAGCTATTGCGCAAAGTTCCAAGGGAGCCGACGGAGGTGGTCTGGCTGCCGACGCTGGAAGTGTAAAATTGGAGGTGATCCAGTGAGATCAGCGATTTCTTCCCGCCCCGGCTCGTTCACGTCGAGCAAAAGTTTAAAATAAGAGATGCGATTCAGGGTCACCTTGGTGTTCTGCAATTCGCCCAATGTGAGGTCGTGCGTCCACGGTCCAGCCCTATCATCAACCGGAGTTCCGCTCGAGGTATTGTAGCCTTGTTCGGCGGGTGTGTTCTCAATTCGCAAGAACGGCTCGATCACACCAGTGCCGGTGGGTTGCGGTGTGGTAAAAACGAACTGAGCCCCATTAATGCTGCCGCTATCATTTAGATCCAGTTAGATCCACAGTGGTGGCATAGCCGGCGGCGTGGAGGAAGCTGACTGCGACAATGGCGGCAAGCCTGCGAGCAATCATCTTAATCCCCAATTTTCCTCGCAGTTCGGAAGTCCAGCATTCCAGAACTCTCACAAGCGCGACGCACGCTCAATAAAAAAGCCCGGGCAAGGAAAATCTCAGGTTTGCCTGGACCGAAGGCTTTAAAGGGGACCAAACAGAAACAGGTACTTACGGCGATTCAAGGTCGGACTATTCCAATGCAAGATACCAAATCTCAAGAGGTTATAGTGTATCTCCTGCGCAAAGGGGCGTCTTTGGTCAGGTATGCCGGTTGCTTTCATAATTACCGTGAGTTTTTACTATTACCATAATATCACGACTACTCTTTTCGACAGCCTCGCTGCCTTTTCTCTCGCAATTCTCGGCCTCCCTTTTAGCCTCGTAGCCCTTATTCGACTCGGCTCGATCGCCTGGCATAACGTCTCTCAAGCCCTAACCCGCCGATGGCATCTCGCCAGCAGCCAGCGCGGTTGTTGAGTTTGAATTATATCAAGCAAAGATGGTTCACTTAGTCGTTACTCAAATTGTCAGCCTTTTTCGTCCTGGCCGCGGCCTTGAGTTGCGTGACCCGCGCGAAACCTCCTCCCCCTCACCCCTGCGACAAGGTCAAGGACTCACTTCGGCTATTCCCCCCGGGACAAGCTTTTCGAAACTCAGAGTAGGCAGATCTTCATCGCGCCGCAGCGGCTGAATTAAATTACTCCAATCGCGATTTTTTGCAGGTAGGCGTCGCGCCTCGTAACAGTCAAAGTTGCTTTTGTGACTTGGTCAAGCATACTTGGCTCACCGGATGAACGCAGCTGACGTTATTCACATCGAACGTCCCACGACGAATTCGAAGATTTTCGCACACACCCGCTGGGACATACTGCCCGCGCTGGCCGGCCTGTTTCATCTCTTCTACTTCCTGGCGATGTATTTCCTTTTTCCGTACACGCCTCTCTGGGTGATGCTAATAATGGGGTTCGTTTTTGCCCTCATGATTAACGCCAACATCAATGGCGTCGCCCATAACTTCATTCACAATCCGTTTTTCCGGCCGAACTGGATGAATCGCCTCTTTGGAGTAATCGAATCAGTAGCGTGCTGTTTTTCGCAGACCTATTACGACGCGGTACACATGCAACATCACAAGGGAAACGCCGACCGCCCCGATGAAAACGGTGAAACCATTGATTGGATTTCCATCTACAAGCATGGTCATGATGGGGAAGCAGAAAACCCCTGGGGCTATGTGTTCCTCAGTTTTTTTCGGGATAATCCGGCAGCTATTAAACGCGAACTGGCCAAGCGCGGAAAGGCCGATGTGCACTGGGGCACCATCGAGCTCGCAACCTTTATCTCTGTCCTGCTTACCATGGCGCTTATCGTTCCCACGAAACCGATTGGTTTCATTAACTGGCGCTACATGCTTTTCTTCCTTCCTTTCTTCTATCTCGGCCATTGCTTCAGCTACTTGAACGGATACTTTCGTCATTATGGTGCCAACCCGGATAAGCCGATCGCCTGGGGAGTGAGTAGTTACGGGAAACTTTACAATTGGATTTTTTTCTACAACGGCTACCACGCTGAGCATCATTTCCGACCGAAAGTGCATTGGACGAAAATGGAACAGTTTCAGCGGCAGATTGCTGAACTACAGAAGCAGGAGGGTGTGCGCGTAATTAATCACGCTCACATGCTCGGTTTTCTTGATCCTAATTTGCCCAAGCGCGGTGAGCGACGTGTGGAAACTGCCGAAGCGATCTCATAGGTAGGGCGATTGACGGTGCCACTCCGGCTCGGAGTCGCCCGCGGGCGGTTCGGGTGAACCGCCCCTACCTCGCTACAAATGTGGCGCGCAACTTTTCCTTTTTGTTCTCGCAATCTTCCTCAAGCCGCCGCACATCAGCTGCGAGTTGTTTCTCGAGCGATTCGAGTTCGTCAAATTTTCCGGCGGCAGCAGCCTTTTTGATTTGGTCGGACAGGAAGATTTTCCGCTCGGCGATTTTGGCATTGAACGAGGAATCGACCTCTGCCAGCTGGGCCTTTTCCTCCGCTGTGAGCGTCACGCTGGGCGAACCTTTTTGCAGCCGCTCCATCGCCAGTTCGTAGGCAGATTTCACGATGAAAACCGTTGCTCGTTGCGCTGGCTAAATCAATTTCTAAATTACATTTGTGGGTCACAGAATTCATCTCATCACTACAGATTTCGATGGCACTCTCGTTGCGCATGAGAACGACCCTGTCCTGGATCCGTCCTGCATTGAGTTGATCGGAGAGCTGCAGCGCGGCGGGGCTCTCTGGACCATCAACACCGGTCGCTCTGTCGAGTTGCTCGAATCAGGTCTCCTGGATTTCGAATTTCCCATCCGGCCCGATTTCATTTTGACGAGCGAGCGCGACGTCTTCCGGCCCTCACGCAATGGCGGTAACTGGGAACCGTTTGGCGATTGGAACGATCGCTGTGCCCAGGCGCATGCAGAGTTGTTCAATTCCGCGCAATCAGTCCTCGCCGAGATCATCGATTTTGTGAATCGCAAAACCAAGGCACGGGTGATTTATTTGGGCGTATTTGCCGAGGGCGTGGTTGCCAGCAGCGAAGAGGAAATGGATCGCATCACGGAATTCATCGAGCGCGTTCGGAAAAGACAGCCCGAATTTAACTATCAGCGCAACACCATCTATCTGCGATTCTGCCATGCCGATTATCACAAGGGCACCGCTCTGGCCGAATTGTCACGATTAATCAAGGTGCCGCGCGAAGAAATTTTCGCGGCCGGCGATCATCACAACGACGTCTCCATGCTGGATGGTCGCTTTGCTGCGATGCCCGCCTGTCCTGCCAATGCCATTGATCATGTAAAAGACGCTGTCCGCGCCGCCGGAGGTTACGTGGCCGAGCGCGAATACGGCGCGGGCGTTCACGAAGCACTGCTGCACTTTACACAGAGCTAAGGGCCTGGATTCGCACTCTGGTTCCAAACTCAAAGTGTGGAAACGAGAGGTCAGCGCGATCCGGCGATCAGTTTCGCCTCCGGCTGCACTTCACGAGTAATCAGCTAAACTGAAACCGTGACTGCGTCCGGCAAGTGCGACATCAAATCGTTGCAGCTCGACGAACTGCAGTCGCTCGCTCAGCCATCATATCGAGCAAGGCAAATCACCGATTGGCTCTACAAAAAACGGGTCAACTCGTTCGCGGAGATGACCGACTTGCCCCAAGTTTTGCGCACGAAACTCGCGGACGATTTTTCCTTCGAAAAAATCGAGATCATGCGCATCCTCGGTTCCACAGATACGACGAGAAAATTTCTCTTTCGTTTGAGCGACAGAAATCTCATTGAATCCGTCGTGATCCCAGCCTCGCCGGCACTTTACGGATCGCCGTCGGATCGGCGGACAATTTGCGTCTCCACTCAGGTCGGTTGCGCCTACGGCTGCAAGTTTTGCGCAAGCGGCCTCGACGGTTGGAAGAGGAACCTGCGCCCGAATGAAATCGTAAATCAGATCATGGCGGTTGAAAAGGAAGGCGGGGAGCGCATCGACAACATCGTTTTCATGGGAATGGGAGAGCCGCTTGCCAATTACGATAACGTCATCCGCGCGATTCAAATCATCAATGCGCCGTGGGGAATCGGGATTGGCGCGCGCCACATCACGATTTCAACCAGCGGACTTGTCCCGGAAATTCGAAAACTGGCAGAGCAACCGCTGCAAATTC
Source organism: Verrucomicrobiota bacterium (assembly GCA_003219175.1). Classification (GTDB taxonomy): domain Bacteria; phylum Verrucomicrobiota; class Verrucomicrobiia; order Chthoniobacterales; family UBA10450; genus AV69. The sequence goes on from QHPU01000134.1 coordinate 9,734, forward strand.
GATTGGCAGTGTCACTGCACGGTGCGAGCGACGAGGTCCGGAGCCAGATCATGCCGGTCAATCGCAAGTACAACTTGAGCACCCTGCTTGAGGCCTGCCGTTATTTCACCTCACGGAAAAAACAGCGAATCACCTTCGAATACATCTTGATTGCGGAGGTAAATGATTCGGATGAGCAAGCGCGCAAGCTGGCGAAGCAGGCGCATGCTTTGGACGCCAAGATAAACCTAATTCCCTATAACAACGTAGAGGGTCTGGATTGGGCACGCCCATCTCCCAACCGGCAGAAAAGATTTCTCGCTATTCTCCGTGCCGCAGGAGTCCGAGCAACGTTGCGCCGGGAAAAGGGCGACGATATCGCGGCGGCTTGTGGACAATTGCGTCTGCAGACAGAGCGCGCAGTCATAAATGCCTAACTTGGAAAGACGCGACCGATCGTATCGATATTTCGCCACGCCGATCCTTCAACCGCGGGGTTAAATCGATTGCGCCAGATTGGAAGCTGGCGTCTATTTCTCATATGGGCGGATTCGATCACCAACCGGAACGCACATGGGACGAATACGATTGGGAGCGTTTTCTTCAACAGCAGGACCATAAAACGGAGAAATACATGGAGCTGCTGGAAAAGTACTTGGACGATCCAAATCGCGACCAAATCATCGCCCGGGAAATGGGCTGGACCCAATTGCTCGAAGGGCGTGACTGGACCCAGGAAGTCGATGCCTTGCTTGAAGAAGACGAGGAGGCGGAAAAATCACCACCGCCGGATTCCTTTGAAGAGCACAGCCTCTATCGAGCCGCCTTTGCCCTCACGGTCTGGATCGATCACATGTTCGATCAGGATTCGGCCCTGCAAAACGAGCCGTCGGCGGTGAAACTCGCCACGCACGCGGCTCTGGCCAGTGCAAAACTGGCAGCAGCCTTGAGCGGCGAAGACGTCGATGAAATCGGTATGACCATCGCGTATCTAAAGCGAGCTCTGAAAGCCATCACCCTCTCCATGGACGCCGCTGCCGCCCTTCTGCGAGAGAAGCGGATCCCGTCATCTCAGCATGTAGTTCTGATGCAACGCCTTTTCCAGGTGCGGGATGGAATTATTACGCTAATCGGGGAATACCGCTGCGAGTGGCGCCGGCGCTTCGGCTCCTAAGGTTTTCGGGGTCGAATGAATTAAATCCCCCCGCCTCCGTCCAAATATGCAAACGGAAGCGCCTGTAGCTCAACCCAATGTCTCGGAACTGGACCTAGTAAAACGGTGCCAGAAGGGAGACAGCGGGGCCTTTGATGAGCTAGTGGTACACTACCGAACCCGAGTTTTTGGAATGATCTACAACATGGTTCATAACGAGCAGGACGCCTGGGACCTAGCTCAAGACAGTTTCGTGAAGGCGTGGAAATCGATCGATCGCTTTCGCGGGAAATCATCGTTTTACACGTGGCTGTACCGGATCGTGATGAATGTGACCATTGATTGGCTTCGCAAAAAACAGGTGAAAGGAGGCGGGACCGAATTTGATGACAATGTGCAATTGCGCGAGATCGATCCGGCCTCGAAAACGGTGCCTCGGACTGAAGCGCTGCCACATCAGCGAATGGAACGGCGCGAAGTTCGGTCGCGAATCGACGAGGCGATCGCGCAACTTTCGCCGGAACATCGGGCTGTGATTTTAATGAAAGAAATGGAAGACATGCAATATCACGAGATCGCAGAAGCGCTCGGCTGTTCCATTGGGACCGTGATGTCGCGGCTCTTTTACGCTCGCAAAAAGCTGCAGAATTTGTTGAAGGATGTTTATGAAAACGTTTGAGGAAAAGTGGACCGCTTGGATCGACGACCAGCTAACGGGTCGCGAACTCGAGGAGTTCCTTGCCTCGCTTCCCGACAGAGCTGCGGCCGAATCCGAAAAACAAAGCGCGAAACAACTTGGTTCCTTTTTGCGCGAACAAGCTCTTGTGCTGAACAACGCCGATTTTTTTAGCCATCAATTACGGGAACGTTTGGATCGCGAGAGCGGTTCGGGACGATCTGAGCGCGATGCAGCGCAGACCGGTTGGTGGACGATTCGACGCCTGCTTTGGGGTGGCATTACCTCGCTTGTGGTTTTTGCCTTTTGCACGGTGGTGATTCTGCGCGAAAAGACGCCGCCCAGTCAGTCGCAGTATCTTACTGAGATTTTGACCTATCGGGTTGATCCGACGGTGAGTCCGAACGCGACCATTTCGATGTTTCAGAAAAAGGAAGATCACGTAACCGTGCTTTGGGTGGACGGCCTGCAATCACTACCAGCCGAATACGCGACAAAATAAGAAATGAGACCGCGTCTGCTGCCGTCAATCGCAATCTTCTTTGTTGTGATTAGCATCGCAGATGCGGCGCTTCCGGAACAAACAGTCTGGAGCGGATTAATTATAGCGAGCAATTCGCCGCCGACCGAACCGACAGCGGCGGAAATAACTCAGATCGAGGCTACGCTGCGGAAACTTTTTGGTTACTCGCAATTCCAGCTCATCGGTGAGGCGCGCAAGACCTTGAAGACGGGCGAAGAAGACTGGCTCGCCTCCAGCAAATATTTTTCGTTGCAGGTCGATTCCCGAGGCGAGAAAGCGGATGCCTATGTGCTGAACCTGAAACTTTTCCAGGAGCAAAAGTTATTGTTGGAAACAAGGGCGAAACTGAGTAAGGCGAGCCCACTCGTCATTCGCGGCCCCCAGGTCGGCGACGGCCAGTTGGTCATCGTGCTGGTTGTGCAATAAGCAGGACAGGCATTTTACGGCAGTCCGGCTTGGACCTGTGGGACCAACGGGCACCTTCCCGGCTGCTGTGCGCATGTCCATCCATACCAGAACCGCGAGCCGGCACAGACCGGGCTCGCACATGCCACCCCTCGACAGCGTCACGACAGATGCAATTTTGCATCGCTATTGTTTAGTGAGTGGATGCGTTTCGCCCTTCTGGTTTATTTTTGTGCTGCTGTGACCGCGCTCCACGCCGAACAACCTTTCGATTTCGCCAGCACCCCGGGCAAATTACCAAAGCAAGTTCGCCCGACGGATTACGCGATCTGGATAAAACCCGATATCAAGAAGCTCACCTTCGCGGGTCGCGAAACGGTGAAATTGAATGTCGAACAAGCGACATCTCAGCTCGTCTTGAATGCAGCCGATCTGACGGTCAGCGACGCCCAACTCGATGGCAAAACAATTCCGAAAACCAAATTCGATGCCGAAAACGAACTGCTGACGCTTACGGCGCCGGAAGAATTAACGCCAGGAGAACACACCCTCGCGCTGAAGTTCATCGGCAAGATCAATCAATTCGGACGCGGACTCTTCTACGGCAAATACCAAGAACAAGGCACGGGCGCGAAGAAGATCTTTCTTGGGACGCAATTCGAGGCAACCGACGCTCGACGACTCTTTCCCTGCTGGGATGAACCGGCTTTTCGCGCGCGTTTCCAGCTGACCACTGTCGTTCCTGAAAATTGGATGGCGGTTTCGAACATGCCCGTTGCCATTGAAAAGAAAGTCAGCGGCGGTCGGGAAGTGGAATTTCAACCGAGCCCATCGATGTCGAGTTATCTGGTTGTTTTCTGTGCCGGTGAGTTTGATGCCGTCGAATCAGACGTGGATGGCGTAAAACTGCGGATTACGACGACAAGAGGAAAAGGCGAAAGCGCTCGCTATGCCTTGGAAGTCACCGCTCAGATTTTGCATTACTACAACGAATACTTCGGCATCCCGTATCCGTTACCGAAATTGGATCAGCTCGCTATTCCCGGCGGGTTTGGCGGCGCGATGGAAAATTGGGGCGGAATCACCTACTACGAAACTGCGTTGTTGTTTGATCCGGCGAATTCATCAGCCGCGACCAAACAAACCGTTTATGAAGTGATCGCGCACGAGGTCGCACATCAATGGTTTGGCGATCTCGTCACCATGGCGTGGTGGGATAATCTTTGGCTCAACGAAGGATTCGCGTCCTGGATGGGAACGAAATGCACGGCGCGTTTCAATCCGCAGTGGGAGGTCTGGCTGCAGAAAAACCTGCCGCGCGATCCAACCCGGCGCACTGGGATTGTCAAAGAGCAAGCCATGGAAGGTGACGCTCACGTCACCACGCATGCGATTCAGCAGAAGATCGAGACCGAAGCTGATGCCAACAATGCCTTTGACGATATCACCTACAAGAAAGGTCAATCGTTTCTGCGCATGTTGGAGAGTTTTCTCGGCGAAGAATCCTTTCGCGATGGGATTCGCCGTTACATCGAGGCCCACAAATATTCCAACTCGACCACAGTCGATTTGTGGAATGCGTTGAGTGAAGTCTCCGGCAAACCGGTCGCGGATATTGCCGCCGGCTGGACGGAGCAGCCCGGTTTTCCCGTCGTGAATGTAAAGCGGGAAACGAATAACAAAGTCGCGCTCTCACAGGAACGCTTCACCATTAACTTCAGGGATAACGCGCATTTTACCTGGAAGATCCCACTTACCTACTTGATTGATGGGCAAAGCGCGGCCGCCACGCTTTTGATGTCGGAAAAGACCGTCACGCTGGAAGATGTTCCAGCCGATCGGGCGTTGAAACTAAATGTTGAGGGTGCTGGCAATTATCGCGTGGCGTATGACGAAGCGTCCTGGAAGCTGCTGCTAGCAACTCTACCCGGCATGAATGTGCCCGATCAGGTGAATCTTTTGAGTGACGCGTGGGCGTTTGTTCAGGAAGGCCGGCAACCGTTGAAGTTTTACACGGATTTGGTCGATCGATTGCCGGCGAGCACGGCCCTTGCGGTCCGCGAACAAATTATCAACTCCTTCGGTTCAATCGATCATCTTCTCGCAGGCACAGCAGAACGTGAATTATTCCGCCGCTACGCTCGCGGTGTGCTGCGACCGACACTCGATGCGCTCGGTACCCAGCCGAAAGCCGACGAACCGGCAACTGCTTCCTTGCTGCGGGCCAGCCTCATCCAGCAACTCGGATTGTTCGGCGATGAAGACGTCATCAAAACGTGCCGGCAGAATTTCGACAATTACTTGAAGAATCCGGCGAGCGTCCCACCTGATTTACGGCCCCCGACCTTTGCTATTATCATGCGATACGGCGACGCCACCACCTGGCAAAAATTGCATGAGCTCGGATTGAAAACCGCGAGCACGGAGGACAAGCAATATTATTATGATGCGATCGCGTTTGCTATTGATCCGAAGCTCATTCAGAAATCGTTAGCTATCACCTTAACCGACGAACTTCCCACCAGCCGCGCGGTTTTCATGGTCGCGAAAGTCGCGCGAGAGAGCGACCGCCCTGATCTGGCCTGGGAATTCGCGAAAAAGAATCTGAAACCATTGCTGGCGAAAGTAGATGCGCTCAATGCCAATAGCTATCTGCCAAGCCTGTTCGCATTCTTCTTCGATCCAGCTCGGATCGAGGAATTGAAAACTTTTGCCAAGAAAAACCTCTCGGAAGCGAGCCGGAAACCGGTGGAAATCGCGTCGGATGAAATTCAATTCCGCGCGGATTTCAGGAAGCGCCTGATCGAACAGATCCGCCAGTAAAGTCATGCCGACTCCCGCAGCCGCGGGACCGAAGGGATCCCGACGCGTTACCTTAAGGTTTCATAACGAAATCCCTCGTCTCGTCCTTCCGCTGACGCTATCGCGGCGATGGTGGCACATTCTCTGGTGGCTCCGGCGAGGGCGGAATCGGTATTTGCATTCTGGACATGGCGATCATGGCTTTCGCCTGCTGCCAGCCGTACCAAGCGCGGCTAACAAGGAAAAACGCCAGGATAGCCCACCAAACTGATCCTGCCATCAATCCAACAACTCCAAGGATTGCTCCACCGATGAGACCAATCACACTGGCGATTTGCAGGCTCCGAAATTCCCCAAATGGAAACCAAAGCAAACCGCGTACAATCTGCCCGCCATCAAGTGGAAAAACCGGCAGAAGATTAAAAACAAGAAGCACAATATTGATCACGTTCAGATGACGAAAGAAAATTGACATGTCGCTTCCTGGCGCTGACGCCCGAACTAGCATCGACATCACGCCGAGCAAAGGAAGGAGAATCACGTTTACGAGGGGACCGGCCGCGATACTCCACAGGTAAGCGCCAGCCCTTCGAGGCGGGTTGACGAAGGCAATGCCTCCCAACGGCCAAAGCACGATCTGATTTGCTATTCCTCCAACCTGTCGACACGCGAGAGCGTGACCAAATTCGTGAATCAGAACGATGACGAATATCGACACGTATTCGAGGATGCCCCAAAGCGGCGATTCGTATGAACGAATATATCCGGAGATATAATAGGCAGCGATGATAAACCAGGTGAAATGTAAGTAGACATCGATCCCGGCGAAGCGAAAAAGACGAATAGTTCCGCCTCGCATCTGAGTCACTCCGTCGAAATCACGAGTGTGAAGCGCTAAAGCGTCAGGTCCTGCTGCGGCGTTTCCGGCGTGATCAACAGGCGCATTGGGATCATGGCGGACTCGAAAAAGCCATGGCGTTTGAAAAATGCTTGCGATTTAATCTCGGGGCGATCGGTTAATAATGTGATTCGCAGAAAATTTTTCTTCCGGGCAAAATCGATGGCGTATTCAAGCAATTGCGAGCCGTAACCATGATCGCGATAAGCTTTGTGAATGACAAGGTCTTCCAGCAAAATGACAAACCCGCCTTCCGCCGTGCTAATGGTAAAAAGTAAATTGATCATACCCACAATGGAATGATCGCGCCGCAGCACGAAAACGCGGCCCCGGTTCGGTTGCTCAAAGATTAAGCGCAAGCCGCGCAATTGCTTTTCTTTATTCGGCCGGAAATCGCTCTCCTCGCTGAAAAGCTCGCCGAGAAGATCGGACAATTCGTCCAGGTCTTCGGCCGTTGCCGGCTCAATCACGACATGGCTCACCTTGGGTTTATCATCGAAAAATGGTGCAGTGGCAACTGGCGGTTTTGGAGATCGAGGTAGGTTCGGGCGATACAAAACACTCTACAACTATCATTGACAACGGAGACGTGATTTCTACCTTTCCCGTCCACTGTACAGGGCAGAATGAAACGCACTTATCAGCCATCGAAGCGCACGCGTAAACGTCAGCACGGTTTTCGAGCCCGCATGAAAACCAAAGGCGGCCGCGCCATCCTTGCCCGCCGCCGACAACGCGGACGCAAACGTCTGTTGCCGAAGGGCGTGCAGAATCACTACGCCCGACACACCCAGGCGTGAGGGCGTTGACCGTTCAAGGCGTGAAACATTAAAGGGTTAAACTGGAAAGCTGTTCCTTGTTTAACGTCTTAACAGTCTTAACAATTTAACGTTCCAAAAACGCGCACCGTTACTCAATTGGCAGATCAGCTGACTCTTAACCAAACTCCGAGCGAGGCAAAAACAATGAAGTTACGCAATACGCTACCGAATTTCGAACATCATAAGCTACGTGCCTTTAGCAACAGGTGTTGGTGAGCGGAGCCAATGGGCGAATCATTGCGGCGACGCGGAGGTGGTGCTTTCCCGCTTTATTTTGGGTATGCAAACACATGCGTAAGTCCATATTGCGTCATGGCACATTCCTTTTCATTTCGATTGTGTTAGCAACTGCTGCGGGATGTAGCCGAGCCCATCGCCGGGTGTCTGGACCTCTTCCACAACGTGGTTATCTTTGGCAACGAGCGTGGAGTCCTGCAGTCATTGATCCGATCGGCGAACGAACGTGACAAAGATAACAATTCTGAAAAGCTCGATGATGCCGTTGACGTCGAATGCTTCGAACAGCAAACTTTTCGACCTTGTGTCGACGATTACGTGACTTTCGAAGTTCGACCGAATACGACTATGAGAATGGCACAGTGGTTTTGGTATGCGGTCGCCGCGGCCGTCCTTTATGGAGCACATCAAATTTTTACAAGGCTCGCCTCGGACCACATCGGAGATGGTTTAGGCGGATTTCTGGTCGAGGCCACAGCCGCAGTCACCATTCTTCTTTATCTCGCAACGCTTTGGCTAAGCTCGCGTTGGAACCAAAAATTTAGCAGCGAGGGTTTTTATTACTCCGCGCTCACCGGTATCTGTGTGGGCGCGGGAACGATTGCTTTCTTCTTACTATTTCAAAAGGGCGGTCCGCTTTCCGCCGTTCCAGCAATTCTGGCAGGCGGCGCGGCAATCATGGCTATCGCCGGAATCGTGTTTTTTCGCGAGCCCGCGTCCTGGCAACGTCTTGCTGGTATCACACTAGCAATCGTTGGCCTTTTTCTGCTGCGAAAGTAATGATTCTTGGGCTCGGCTTGAGGGTTCGGGGTGATTGTGTCTTCGGATTTTGACTCGCCTCGCGGCGCGCACGACACTGAGCCTATGAAGAATTACACTAAAATCCTGTTCTCGATTCTGGTTGCCGCGATGTGCACGGTCTCTTTTGCGGCGGACAAGCCAGCCAGCTGCAAAAAGAGCGGCAAGAACTGTCCGATGAACGACAATAAGGAATGCAACTGCGGGAAGGCGTGCGATTGCAAGGCTCCAAGTACGCCTAAGTAAGCCGAGCGTCTCGCTCCCGAAGGCGGTTATTTGTTGCACCGGAAGCGGGTCTCCGAGTATCGCGAAGTCATGCCTCGATTCTGCCATCGCGAATTCCTCGATAGACTCGTTGTCATTTAGAATTCGGTAAGTTTCCCCGCGCTCGCCAGCCGGGCGTCATGTTTTCAATCGCGGTGCTTTGAGTGTTGCGGGAAACCGCAGCCTTGGTTGACTTGGAAAACCAAGGCCGATAAAAGCGGCCTGCTTGCAGGCGATTCGCTTGTCTGCAACTCTTTAATCTTGGAGGATTATTATGAAGAAGTGGTTTTTCGATGCAGATTATCTACAGGCGTGTAATTGCGATTATGGATGTCCATGCGAATTCGCTGCGCCACCCACCCCGGGCTTTTGCCACGGAGTCGGAGTCTGGAAGATCGAACGCGGGAAGTACGGCGATTTGTCGCTCGACCGCACCGGTTTGGCTTTCGCGGCGAAGTGGCCGGGCGCAATCCACGAGGGCAACGGCACAGTCTGCCTGTTTGTGGATGAAAAGGCTTCTCCTGCGCAAAGAGACGCGTTGCTTGAAATCGGCTCGGGCAAGGCTGGCGGTCTGCCGTTCGAAATTTTAGCAACGACATTCAGCACGCTTCTCGAACCACAATTCGTCCCATTTGACGTCAAGATTAACGGGCTTCAAAGCACGGCGCGACTGGGCGACAACTTTCGCATCACGCTTGAACCCATAAAGAATGTGGTCACAGGCGACCCCGAGCAAATCACAGTCGAACACGGGACTGGATTTATTTTCAAGAAAGCAGAGTGCGCGTCCGCGCGCGAAGGCTCAGTTGCGCTCGATCAGATGAAGTTCGCATATCCAAACAAAGCTGGCTTCGTCGCGCGCATTCATTACGGCAACTGACAAGATTGACATGAGCGCAGTGGCCACAGTGCTGCGTCGCGATCGATTGATCGTCGGAACCGGGCTCGCTTTTGTCGCAATGGCCGCATGGCTTTACATGATTTATGAAGCGCGCCGGATGAACATTACCGGCGTGTGCGAATGCATGCGCATGAAAATGGGCGGCCCCGAACTCTCCGACTGGTCCGCTGCTACGCTGCCGCCGCTCGTTTTGATGTGGTCGGAAATGATGGTGGCAATGATGTTGCCCAGCGCCATGCCGATGATCCTGACTTTCGCCACGGTCGCGCGCAATCGCCGACAACAGCAGCGGCCCTACGTTCCGGTCGCAGTTTTTGTTTCGGGCTACATCGCAATCTGGTGCGCTTTCAGTATCGGGGCGGCTCTTAGTCAATGGTTGCTGCATCGACACGCTTTGCTTTCAACTTCGATGGCCAGCACGAGCGCAATGCTCGGCGGGATTCTCCTGCTTGCGGCCGGCGCGTTTCAATTCACGCCGCTAAAACATAGTTGTCTCACCCATTGTCGCGGCCCCATGGAATTCATTATGACTCGCTGGCGCGACGGCTGGCGTGGCGCGTTCGCCATGGGGCTCGAACACGGCGCGTTTTGCACCGGTTGTTGCTGGGCACTGATGATCCTTCTTTTCCTGGCGGGCGTGATGAACCTCGTTTGGATTGCCGCGCTCACCATTCTCGTCTGTCTCGAGAAAATGCTGCCCTATCGCAATCTTGTTAGCATAGGAACGGGCCTGCTCCTCACCGGTTGGGGCGCGTGCTTGCTAGTTCTACATTTCTTCGAACTACGCGCTTAACATCCATTCTTGCCAGCGTTCGCTCCCGGCAAACATTGGCAGCGAATCTGAAACAGACGAGGTCTTCACCAGTGAAAATTTTTCCTGAAACAATTCGCGCGCCTTCTCCAGATTCAGCGGATAAGGCGGAGGATCGTGTTCCTGAGAAATCGAAAGGTCGCTTCCGACCAGGGTGAATCAA
>QHPU01000140.1 GCA_003219175.1 Verrucomicrobiota bacterium
ACAGCTGCACTCGCGAGCAAGCAAGACAGTATCGCTTTTTTTACCCGGCTAACTATCAATCGGTCCGGGTTAGTTCTGACGTTTCTCATAGCTGGCTCCATTTGCTCCACAAGCTAAATAGATAGGGAGCTTCTTTCTTCTGCCGGTTGTTCAATGTGGATCTCAAGTTTTCCCGAACAGGGAAAGGGAGCTACCGGTAAGAAACGCCGTCGCCCGATTCGATCTGCATTGAAATTAACGACTTGCAGCCTTGGTTGTCTATCGGGGACGCTCCCGGATATTAGAAGCTCCTGATCCCCGATCTGTTTCTAGCCTGTCGGATCACGCCTGACATGCCTTGGAGCGGCAGGCTCCGTTCTGTCCTTGGACGACACAGAGGTCACCCCTCCAATCAAAGACCGCGTGCGGGATTATTTAACGGCGGTTCAGCCTGAACCAATCGCGCGCGCCGCGGCGCAGACCCTCGGCGTCGGGGTATCCGAGTTTGACCTTGATGTGCTCGTTATAGGTTTCCACCGTTCTGGGACTGATCCCGAGCTCTTTGGCGATCCGATTCGTTCCGAAGCCGGCGCCAATCAAGCCAAAAACGTGCAATTCGCGATCAGTCAGATTACTGGCGTGGCGATATACAGCCGGATTTTCGATTAGCCTGTGAACCGCCACCAGTGCGATTCCCGGACTGACATGAAGTTCTCCGGCAAGAACTGTCTCGATGGCGTCGATCAATTCTTCGCGCGTTCCGGTTTTTACCCAGTAGCCTGAGGCGCCGGCGCGCAGCGCGCGTTCCGCATAAACTTCCTCTGGCTGCTTTGAGACCACGAGGATCGAAGATCGGGATGATGTTGTTCCAACAGCTCACTCGTGGTCTGTTGATCAGTTGCCAGCCCGCAGAGTGTGTACGGCAAGTCGCGCATAATCGCAGCGGTTCCTTCCCGCGCGACCGTGCTGTCGTCGGCGACTACGATGCGCGGCCTTCGCGATGAGATCGCATTGCGAACCGCTTTCACGGCTGGTGAGCTTGCTCAAAAACGTCATCTAAGGGCAAGCAAAATTTTACCGTGGGACACGTAAGATTGGCAGCAATAACCGGACGTTGTTCTACTGCCTTCGTGCAATTATGGTAAACTCATTAAAGTCGCAAAACTTCAATTGTCGATTCAAGAAGCCACGCGACGTCACCTTACTATAAGAGGGCGATCCGCGGCCACGTGAATCTCGCGCCATTCCTTCACAATCCACTTGGACCAGCTTCTGCCGCTGAGGACAGGGGCAGCTTCAACGCGCTATTTTTTTGAATCGAGGGCGAAAATTTTGTTCGCTTCTTCCAGCGTTTCCTTGCTCCCGATATCGAGCCATTGGCCGGTAATCTGAAAAGTGTTTACGGGCCCGCGCCGATAGAGCCACTGGAGAAAGAGACCGGGTTGATCGGGATTATTTCCGGCCGCGACGTAAGTGGTAAAAAGCGGCAGCACGCCCTTCGAATAAAAATACAAGGCGATCGCTGCTAAATTGCTCTTTGGGTCCTTCGGCTTTTCTTCAAAATGCGTGATGACTCCGTCCGCATCGACCGTGACCACACCATATTTTTTGATTGCCTCGCGGTCATTAACACGATGTACGCCGACGGTAGCCTGCGTTTTCTTTGCATAATCGACAAATCCCGCCAGTGATTCGCGAAATAAATTATCGCCGGCGATTACAAGCAGGTCAGAGTCAAGGGCATTCTCTCGCGTGAGAACCAGGTTGATATCGCCAATCGCGCCGAGTTTGTTCTCGTCGTCAGTCGAGCCATCATTAACGATCTTGAACCGGAATTCCGGATTTGCGCGCTGATAATTTTTTGCCCAGTTTTCGAAATCACCCGAGAACTTTGCGTTGGTGACAATGTAAGTCGTTTCAATTCCAGCAACGCCGCGAAGGTTATCGACGACCCAAGCGAGCATCGGTTTTCCAGCTACATCCAGAAGCGGTTTCGCCTTCTTCAAGGTGAGGGGATACAGGCGCGTGGCATAACCGGCGGCGAGAATCAGGACATTCATCAGGTTCCGACTGTAAGCGGTAGTGAACTGTGCGCTAGTGTGTCGTATCCGCCACGCAAGAGTGGCGCAAGGTGGATTGGCCACTCCGCAAACGCCAGTCCAATTCGGACCACCAGTAAATGGTCAGCTGCCAAAGGCCGCCGCGTGCAGCTCGCGGTGGAGAGCATGCATTCGCTGGGCCCCCGTGAGTTTGCTCTGCGAGCGACGGTCGGTCACATAAAACGTATCGATCGCCGCACCGCTCTCGGTGCTGATGCGGGCGAGGGCGATATCAATTTCATTGCGGCTGAAGCATTGTAACAGGTCGTGCAGGAGTCCGATTCGATCCGGCGTCTGGACTTCAATCAAAGTGAAGTGTGGATCGGCTTGGTTGTCGATGCTGACATGCGACGGGAACTCCAAATCTGCGACCGGTGAGCGTCGTCCTTTTTTCCTGGCTTGCGCCAGCAGCGGGCTCAGGTCGGTTCCGTCAGGTTCGAGTGCCTTGCGTAAGGTTGATTCAACCAGCGTCATCTCGCGCTCACTCACGACTGCGCCGCCGCGCAGATCGCTCACGCGAAAAACATCGAGCGCGACATGATCGCCGCGGGTGTAGATATCAGCGCTCAGAATGTTCAGTGGGACGAGCGAAATCGAGCCGGCGATTTTTGAAAGCAGTTGTTGACGATCCCAGCCACAGAGCGTCAAAACGGTGTGACCTTGATCGGGCATCGGTTCCCAACTGAACACGGGAGTGAGCGGCGTTTCTCCAAAGCAGGTGGAGTCGTAAAAGCGCCGGAACAATTCCACGTGCGCGACAATGTCGCCAACCTTGAAAGCGCGGAAATAATGGTCCGGCATGAACTCGAAATGCGCCTCGATTTCTTCCTTGTAATCCGACCCGAGGCGCACCTGAACCAGCGTTTCGCGCGCTTCTCGCGCAGTTTTGGCGCGGTCATAAAACGAATGCCTGTCTGCGAGGTATTGGGTGGTGGCGTGATACAACTGCCAAACCAGCGTTTCTTTCCAATCGGACCAATTTTCGTCGCTCGTGCCTTGGCCGTCAGCCAGCGTTAGCAACATCAAAGCGTCGAGATTGGTTTGGTCTTTGACGATGGCGGCGAACTCGCTCACCGTGCCTGGATCATCGATGTTGCGACGTTGCGCGATGTTCGAAAGGGTGACGTGGTGGTCCACCAGCAGGATCAGCATCTTGCGTTCGCGCGGATCGAGTTGAAGACGGCGCGCGACCCGTTGCGCAAAAACCGCGCTCGCTTCCGAATGCGGGCGGGCGCCCACCGCTTTGCCGGTGTCGTGCAACAGCAAAGCCAGGTAAAGCACGAAAGGATCGGTCAGTTTCTCGAAAAGTTTCCGGTACTCGATCAGCTTGCGATTTTCCGTCTGCGCCAGCGCATCGAGTTTGTCGATACAGACCAGAGTGTGTTCGTCCGCAGTGTAGCGGTGGAAAAATTCATGTTGCACCAGACAGGTGAGCTGGCCGAACTCGGGAATGTATTGCCCGAGAAAATCCAACCGGTGCATCAAGCGCAAGGCGCGTCCGACCTCTCCTTTGCGCGATAGAATGCGGCGAAAGATTTCACGCGGTTCCCTGGCGTAGCGAAACGGATGGGTGATCAATCCAATTTTTCTGCTCAACATGTCGGCAAGCTCGGGACTGGGTTCGAGTTGCTTCTCTTGCGCAATCTCAATCGCACGCATCATTTCCACCGGGTCTTTGTTAAAGAGATCCTTTCGTTCAACATCGAGCTGACGATCGTGAATAAGAAAACCGTTGATGTGTTCGGCAGCAGGTTTGGCGCGCGGGAGAAATCCGAAAAGCGAACGCGTTTTTGCCGAGGAATACCCGCTCGCAAATTGCGCCGTGATTCGTTCCGTTACGCGGAAGATGTTTCGGCTGTGTCCGTAAATATCTTTCATCAACGTTTCGCTGCGGAGCAACCCGCGCACCTGCGGATAACCCAACCGTTGTGCCATCGTCTCCTGCATGTTGAGATGCAAAACGTCGGTCGCGCGATGGTGCAAATAATGCAGCTCCGTGCGGACGCGCAGAAGGAAATCGTAGGCCGCTTCGATGCGACGCCGATCCGGTTCGCTTAACCAATCTTTGCCGACGAGATGCGTTGTGGTCAGGCTGCCTTCCTTGAAGAAGGTCATCCAAAGTAAATTCTGATAATCGCGCAGACTTCCGCAGCCGCTCTTCAGATTCGGTTCCTGCAAATAAACGCTATTCCCGAATTTTGCATGGCGCGCCTGCTGATCGCGCATGCGCATTTCGATGTATTCGCGTTCGTAACCAGCAACGCATTTCGCCCGAAATTGCTGTCGAAATTTTTGCTCGAGTTCTCGATCGCCCGTGACCAAGCGTGACTCCAGCATCGCCGTCTTCGTCACCATGTCGGCATTAGCGGCGGCAATCGCTTCTTTGATCGTGCGGGTGGAGTGGCCAACCTTGAATCCGATGTCCCATAGCAGATACAAAACTTGTTCGATGACCTGACTCGTCTCTTTCGATATGCCCCGACCTTGTTCGCGATGCAAAAACATGACATCGACATCGCTGCAAGGATTCAATTCGCGTCGGCCGTAGCCACCGAGGGCGACGAGAGCAAGTGGCGAAATACCGTTCCGGTTATTCACCACATGATTGGCTGCCGCAAAAACGTGGCGCAGCAACACGTCGATCAGATCAACCCGACGCGCGCAAACTTCGCGGCCACCGTCACCGGCGCGCTGGCGTAAGCGCAAGCGGTGCTCTTCGATTTTCAAAAATTTCCGATAAACCGGCAGAACATCAGTCGGACGTTGCGCACCGGCGGCGGCCAGTTCCCGCTCCGCATGGGCTAGGATTTTTTCGAGATGCCGCGACATGAGGAAAGTTAATCGTTAAAACGTTACAACGTTAGACTTCACGTGCAGCGAGCCGTTGTAACTTTTTAACAAATCACGCTCATTCAAACCTCGATCGCGTAACGCTTCATTTTGTTATAAAGCGTCGGTCGCTGGATACCGAGGAGCTCGGCGGCCTTCTTTTTGTTACCGTGTGTTTGCGCCAGTGCCTGAAGAATGGTCTCCCGCTCCACATCGTCCAGGCTCGCAACCCCGCTGCGGCGTCCCGGGGCAGGAGTTGTTTGCAGCACCGGCGGCAATTGAATTTCCGTCGGCAATTCCTTGATTCCAATGACATCATTCCGCGCCAGCACGACCGCGTATTCCATCGCGTTCTGCAATTCGCGGACATTTCCCGGCCACGAATAATCCAGCAGTTTCTGAAACGCTTCGGGCGCTATAGTCGGCTCTGATTTTCCCAACTGGGCGGCGAAGCGCTGTGCGAAAGTGCTAACGAGAGGTGGAATATCTTCCTTCCGTTCGCGCAGCGGCGGGACTTCAATCTGGAAGGTATTAATGCGGTAATACAAATCGGAGCGGAGTCGGTTCTCCGCGAGCGCTTGCGCAATCGGGCGATTGGTTGCGGTGATGACACGAAAATCCGCTTTCTGCATGCGCGTACTGCCGAGCGAGCGATATTCCCGTTCCTGCAACACCCGTAGAAAACGGGTCTGCAAATCCGCCGGCATTTCCGAAATCTCGTCGAGAAAAAGAGTGCCGTCTCGCGCCTCTGCAATCATGCCCGGAAAATCGTTCATCGCGCCGGTAAAAGCTCCCTTCACATAACCGAATAGTTCGCTCTCGATCATTGTCTGTGGGAATGCGGCACAATTTAATTTCACCAGCGGTTTGCCGGCGCGCCGGCTCTTCGAGTGAATGACATTGGCAACCACTTCCTTTCCGACGCCACTTTCGCCAGTGATAAGCACATTGGCGTCGGAGGGCGCCATGGCGCTGATCAACTCCTCCATTTCCTGCATCACCTTGCTTTTGAAGACTGGCGCCAGCCGTGTTTCCGCCAACTCCAGTCGTTTCTCCAGCTCCTCCGTACGGTTTGCTGATGAAATGAAATGCGCCGCGCTTGATCGATTCGATCGCGTTGTTTAATGAATCGTGTGCTGTTAAAATGATAACCTGCGAATCGCCGAACTCCTTCTTCAACCGGTCCAGCGTTTCCAAGCCGTCAGCATCGGGCAATTGCAAGTCGAGCAAGACCAGCGCGGCCGGGTGTGCCTTCATCGCGCGCAAGCCAAGAGTGGCTGTTGCCGCCGTTTCCGTTTGATAACCGTGACGGTTCAGTAACGCTTCCAGCGTCATCAAGATTGGCCGCTCATCGTCGATGATAAGAATCCGCCGCGATTCCGAACTCGTTCTCACGCCTGGTCCCATAATACCTCGCGCCTTGATTATCGAGAAGCCCTCATCTTAACTTTGCGGACGGCGGACACTACACCATTGAGCCATTGTTTGCGGTGCTGTTCGTGTTTTTCAAAAGCCTGCTAGGACGTTTCTGTGGAGCAGGGGAGGGAAATGGTGCTGACCAGCATTCGTGACCTCGGATCAAAGCTGGCCGTAAGCTCGCCTCCGTGCGCGGCGATGATGTTGCGTGCCCGGCGCAACCCCAAACTGTAGTGACCATGCGACACCTTCTGCAGCGGCTGCATCCACTGGGTTGGATCAATTTCGCCCGCCTTCGGTTCGCGAATACAAAAGGTAAACCATCGGTCGGCAACGGAAGCCTTTACCTGCAATTCATCGCTAGCCGGGTCGTGCCGGAAGGCATTCCGGAATAATTCCACTGCCGCCCACTCGGTTAATTGCGGATCGATGTTTAGTGTCACGCCAGGCGATGATATATCCCACTGCACCGCCGATCCTTTCTCGGGAAATTCGTGACCGATTTTCTTTTGTACGTCGGTTATGAAATCCTGCACAGTGTAGGGTAACAATGTCGGGCGCGGCTCCGCCACCGACGTCGACAAGGTCTGCAGCGTGACGCCGAGTTGGGAAATCAGGTCCCGTAACCGGCGCGCTTCCAACTTCAATTCCTCGTCATTTGTTAACTCACCGATTAAGGCCGCTTGCAGCTCGGCCGCATTCAATTGATTGCGCAGGTCGTGACTAAGCTGGCGCACGAACTTTATGAAATTGTCCCACGGGATATCCCGGTTTGTTCCGATTGCGGCCGAATTTTCTTCGTTTTTCATGCCAGGAAAAATTTGTCCGCGGCCACTTCTTCTTCCTGGGCGGATTGGACTAACGGATCGTTCGCCCGCAGGTGGACCAGCACATGATAGACCGACTCGGGATCGGCGCCCAAAGCACGCGCGATATCCTGGGCAGTTCGCGGACTTTTATTCAAGTTCGCCCGCACTTTCGTCTGTAATTGCAGCAATTTTGTTGCCGCTTTCTTTCCTGCTTCAACGCCCGGCTGGTTGTAAGCATTGATGTTTACTAACGAGCCGTAGAAGCCGACGGCGCGCTCGTAAAGCGCGATGAGAGCACCGACAGTAAATGCTGTCACCTCGGAGATACTGATGGTGATCGATTCGCGGCCTTTATCGAACAAGGCCTGGCGCGTTCCACGCAAGAATCCATGCAAATAATCGCCGCTGGTAAAATCGCCTGCCACTTTCACTGGCGCGGTCGCACGATCCTTTTGCACCTCAATGAAAGTGACAAAAAAATTTGGGACCCCATCGCGCAGTTGCTGCACATAAGCATGCTGGTCCGTTGACCCCTTGTTGCCATAAACGGCGATTCCCTGGTGCACAATTTTCCCCTCTCGATCCAGCTCTTTTCCTAGCGATTCCATTACCAGTTGCTGCAAATATTTGCTGAATAAAGCAAGCCGGTCCTTGTAGGGCAAAATCACCATGTCCTTCGCCCCTCGGCCTTCGCCGGCATAAAACCACATCAGCGCCAGAAGCATCGCCGCATTTTGCTCCACTACATCCTTTCGGGTCTCCTGATCCATGGCCGCGGCCCCGGCCAGAAATCGATCGATTTCAAAACCGAGCAGCGCCATCGGTAACAGACCGACCGCGCTCATTACTGATGTCCGGCCGCCGACCCAGTCGTGCATCGGGAAACGCGCGAGCCAGCCCTTTTTTTTTGCGTATTGATCAAGCTGACTGCCGATGCCGGTGACCGCGACCGCGTGTCTGGCGAAGTCCAGCCCGGCGGCGCGATAATGGGTTTCCGCTTCCACCATTCCATTACGCGTCTCCTTTGTTCCGCCCGATTTTGAAAGGACGATCACGAGCGTTTCGTTGAGCACACCAGTCAACCTCGGCCACACTCGATCAAAACCATCGGGATCGGTATTGTCGAAAAAGAATGCGTCCATCGGATCATGAGCTGTCCCCAGAGCGTCGGCGACGAATTGCGGGCCGAGGGCGGAGCCGCCAATGCCAACGAGCAAGAGGTGACGAAATTTTCCCTGCGCAGGGGTGATGTCGCCAGCATGGACATCAGCGGCGAACTTTTTGATCCGGGCATTGGTCTCTTCGATGTCCCAGCGCAGAGCCGCGCTCGGCGCCAATGCGGGATCGCGAAGCCAGTAGTGACCAACCATGCGGCGTTCATCGGGATTGGCGATTGCGCCCGACTCCAATTGCCGCATTTCCGAGAACGCCTTTTGGGCGCGCGCACCCATCGATCGCAGGAAATCGTCTCCGAATCGCATCCGACTGATATCGATCGTAAAACCGATCTTTTTGTCCGCTATGGCGAGATCGGTTTTACGATCGATATCAGTCGGATGCGCGTGTCACCAGGCCGGCCCAAACCGCGTTCTCCATAACGTATTGCCACTTTTGATCGTAGCTTTCGCTCCTGCGCAACTGCGTATCCCAGAAATGGCGCTGCCAGACCGGAGCCTGCTGCCGATCTGGCCAATGTCGTGCGCTGTGAGACTTCCAAAATGCGATCCATTTCTCGAGCGAATTGGAGGGACGACCACTGTGTCGTCCCAAACTTGTGTCCTTCGATGTTTGGGACGGGACAGAGCCCGTCCCTCCATAATTTATCGCGGGCGCGCAAAAGAGATGAATATGGTCAGGCATGACGACGTAACGACCGACCAGCCATGATCGCGCTTCTCGCCGCGAAGCTCGCAAGAGTTCATGCGCTGCTGCACTGGCCAGGATCGGTTTGCGCCTCTTCGTGCATACTGTCAGATAAACAATGATCGGTACGTCTCGTCGTTCATGAACAGACTGATGAACCGGATGTTTGCGGCCGATTTCTTCCATCATGGAGGGACGACCGCCGTGTCGTCCCTAAATTTGGGACGGGACCCGCCTTCGCTGAAGGCTTCGGCGTGGCGAGCAGCGCCCGTCCCTCCAATTTGATGTCAGGGCCCTCACATATGCTCGATGATGTTATCGCCGAACTGGGAGCACTTGATCTCGGTTGCGCCTTGCATGAGGCGGGCGAAGTCGTAGGTCACGCGTTTGCTGGCGATGGCACCATTTAAGCCTTTCAAGATTAAGTCGGCGGCTTCGGTCCAGCCCATGTAACGGAACATCATTTCCCCGGAGAGAACGACGGACCCGGGATTAACCTTGTCCAGATTGGCATACTTCGGCGCGGTCCCATGGGTTGCTTCGAAAACGGCGTGGCCGGTGATATAATTGATGTTGCCACCAGGCGCGATCCCAATCCCTCCGACTTGCGCGGCTAGCGCATCACTCAGGTAATCGCCATTCAAATTTAATGTCGCGATGACATCGAAATCTTCCGGACGAGTCAAAACCTGCTGCAAGGTGATATCGGCAATCGCATCCTTAATAACAATACCGGCGCCCGGATTACCCATCGGGATCCGGCACCACGGACCGCCATCCAGTTCCTCTGCGCCGAAGAAATTCTTG
Organism: Verrucomicrobiota bacterium; assembly: GCA_003219175.1. Lineage (GTDB taxonomy): Bacteria > Verrucomicrobiota > Verrucomicrobiia > Chthoniobacterales > UBA10450 > AV69. The sequence goes on from QHPU01000140.1 coordinate 9,803, forward strand.
GCCACCTCGTAACCCCAGTCGCGAAATGCGCCTTCAGTAAATTTCATGATGTTACCCTTGTGCACGAAGGTCACACTTTTGCGGTTGTTGCGAATGGCGTAGCTGATGGCGCTGTGGATCAGCCGCACGCTACCCGAGTAGCTTACTGGTTTTACTCCAACGCCGACCCGAACATCGGTCGGAAAATCCTTTGCTCCGACTTCGCTCCAAAACTTGTTAGCTTTCTCCTTGGTTCCGAAACGGATTTTCTCGAACTCCTTCGGAAACTCTTTGGCGAGGAAGTTGAGGATCTTGTTTGATTCCGGGGTGCCGGCCGCGTATTCAATCCCGGCATAAATATCTTCGGTGTTTTCACGGAAAATGACCATGTCGACCTTCTCCGGATTTCTAACCGGCGAGGGGACACCCTTGAAATACTGCACCGGTCGCAGACAAACGAAGAGATCGAGCAGTTGCCGCAGGGCGACGTTCAACGATCGAATTCCTCCGCCGACCGGTGTGGTTAACGGACCTTTAATGCCGACGAGATATTCGCGAAACGCTTCCACCGTGTCGTCAGGAAGCCAGGTATCGAATTTGTCCTTGGCAGCCTGACCGGCAAAAACTTCGAACCACGCGATTTTCTTTTTGCCGCTGTAAGCCTTCTCGACCGCCGCATCAAAGACGCGTTCGCTCGCCGCCCAGATGTCAGGCCCGGTTCCGTCGCCGCGAATAAAAGGAATTACCGGATGATCTGGCACCTTCAATGTTTGACCTCGGGTGATCTTTTC
>QHPU01000141.1 GCA_003219175.1 Verrucomicrobiota bacterium
GATTGAACGCACATGTTTCGCGTCATTGTTGCGAATAGCGACTTCCATGGCTGGTAAAAGTTCCGCGCCTTGCTCCAAATAGAGGTCGGCGACCGTTCGCATTGCCTCGGGAGTGTCGCCGCAAATATCGCGGAGTCGTTGGAGATCGACCGGCGCCTTCGGGTTTCGAACCGGCGCCCATTTCTTCAACGCTATCTCCATCTCGGTTTGAATGATTGGCTTGGAGAGATAATCGTCCATTCCCGCAGCCAGACATTTTTCACGGTCGCCGCGCAGTGCGTGCGCCGTCATTGCGATAATGCGTGGCGGCTTCTCGAATTCGCGACGGATTGTGCGCGAAGTCTCATAGCCGTCCATCTCTGGCATTTGGCAATCCATCAGGACGATGTCGTAGGACTCGCGTCTCAGTGCGGCGAGGGCCTCTTTGCCGTTTACTGCAGTGTCTGCCGTATAGCCGAGTTCCTCCAATACCAAGAGCATGACATATCGATTCACTTCATTGTCTTCGGCGACCAGGATGCGCGTATCGTGAATAGGACGTCGGGCGGCCTCGGTAGGGACTTGGTTTTTCGCTTTAGCCGGTTTTGACGGTGCGGCCTCTAGAACACTCGCAAGGCACTGGTGGAGTTGTAATTGCTTTACCGGCTTAACGAGGAAGGCGTCGACGTCCGAATTCTTGCGAGCCTCCGCATCGAGAGGGTGGGCATCGGAGCAGAGCGTGATCACTCTGGTACTCTCGGTTATGGGGTCACCCTTGATGGCTCGAGCCAGCTCGATTCCATTCATTCCCGGCATTTCCATGTCGATAATGGCGACGGCGTACCGATCTTCGTTCTCAATTGCCTCGCACAAGAATTTAAGCGCTTCGTCCCCGTTAGTGGCCGAAGTGCACCGCATTCCCAAGGCGGTCAGTTGTGCTCGAACGATCTGGCGATCATTGGCGTTGTTATCTGCCAGCAACACGTGCTTGGCCGGAAGAGGCTTCTGCTTCGCCGGCGTCGTGTTTCCTACAGCGTGTTTTGCAAACCGCGCCGTAAACCAAAATGTCGATCCTTTACCCGGTTCGCTCTCGACTCCGATCTCCCCCTGCATCATTTTCACCAGCTGCCGCGAGATCGTCAGTCCAAGTCCAGTACCGCCGTAGCGTCGTGTAGTTGATTGATCCGCCTGACTGAAAGCTTCGAAGATTCGTCCGCGCGCGTCCTCGTTCAGACCGATCCCGGTGTCTTTGACTTCGAAACGCAAAACCATTTTGCCATCAGCGATCCTTTGAGAGATTCCCGATGCGTCTTTCTGGGGAAAAATCCGTAACACTACTTCGCCGTGCTCGGTAAACTTCACTGCGTTGTTAAGAAGATTTGTCAGCACTTGGCGTAATCGCCCTGGATCACCGCATAGGGTAGTGTGAGTTTCGGGGTCAATCTCGCTCCGCAGCACCAAACCTTTTGCTTGCGCTTCCAGCACAAGGACGGACAACGTACCCTCCACCGCTTCATGCAAATCAAACTCCAAGTTCTCAAACTCGAGCTTGCCGGCTTCGATTTTCGAAAAATCGAGAATGTCGTTTAAGATCAAGAGCAGGGATTCCGCACTGCTGCGAATCATTTCCGCGAAGTCACGCTGTTTCTGATCGAGTTCGGTACCAAGAAGAAGTCCAGTCATGCCAATTACACCGTTCATCGGTGTGCGAATTTCGTGGCTCATGTTGGCAAGAAATTCTGATTTCATGTGCGCTCCCTCCAGCGCCGCATCCCGCGCTTTCGCCATCTCGGCCTCGAGATTTTTACGCTCAGTAACGTCTTCCGCCACACCGCATGTTCGGACGACTTTTCTGTCGTCGCCGCGTATCGCGAAACGCTGATCGCGGACCCACCGAATCGAACCGTTGCGGTGCCGGATGCGATATTCCAAGTCGTAATTCGTACCCTGTGACAATTCCGACAGTGCTTTAGCTACGGGTGGCTGATCCTCATCCAAGATGTTCTTAAACCACTGTTTTGGATCCTGGTAGATACTCTGGCACGACCGGCCGCAGATCTGCTCGTAGGCCGGGCTGATGTATAACAATTCTTCACTGGTGGGTGAGGCGACCCAAAAAACTTCGCTGCTGTTTTCCGCCAGTTGACGGAAGCGGAGTTCGCTTTCGCGCAGTGCCGCCTCTGCCTGTTTTCGCTCGGCAATCTGATCGCGTAATTCCTGGTTGGCCCGGGCAAGGTGCTGGGTGCGCTCGGCCACGCGTGCCTCAAGGTCCTCAAGATGATGCCGGCCGCGCCTCAACAATTCCCACTTGACGCTGAGCGCTTCCGCCATTTGTCGCACCTCGACAAGGTCGAAAGGTTTCTTCAAAATGAGTAGCCGATCAGAATTGCCGAGACTCGTCAGCTCGTTCAAACGGCAGTCGGAGTGCCCCGTGCAGATCACAACCTGGAGGTCGGCGTCGAGCTCCCAGAGTTTTGTGATCGTTTCTATGCCATCGATGCCGGGCGGCATCCGCATATCGACGAACGCGACCGCATAGGGCTCGCCTTTTTCGCGCGCACAGCGCAATAGCTCGATACCGTCTGCGCCCTGATATGCGGACTGTATTGTGAAACCCGCAGGCCCTCCACCGAGAGTTTCGTGGAAGCAATCATGGATATCTCGGTTGTCGTCGATGACGAGGATGCGTCGGTTCCTGTGATCGTCGAGGGGGGTGTTCACAAGTTGTCTCTTTTTGTTGTAACAGCGGTTTTATGGAAGCGCGAGGCCTAGCGCATGTCCTCTACATAGCTGGCGATCCGGTAATCGGTCCGTTCGCCCACCGAATTTAGCGCACGGTCGTAATGCCAGCTGGCATTGCCGTTCTCGTAGAATGTCTTGCAAACAATCGCGCCGGTGACGTCGGGATTGCCGTTTATGTGAAAGTCCGCGCTCGGCGCGTAGAAGGTCGCAGAAAAATTTCCCGGCGAGGCAATGTCGATAGACTGAGTGACCGTTGGATCAGTAGGACTGATTCCATAGAATTGAAGGTTCCCAGATACACCGCTCTCGTTAACAATGTCCTGAGCTTTTACGCTGACGTTACCGTCGAAATAGACTTTGACGTGCACATTAGGTTTGACGTCGATGCTGCCAGTGATGTCGCCGGTCACGTGAATGTCGACATAGGTCTGGGCGCTGCCAACCTGATTGATCGTTAGATTGCCGCTAAAGGAAGAGACAACATAGTAGTTCGGAACGCCCGCGCTTCCGGCTGTTGATGGGGTGAGGGCGACGTTGCCATTGATTTTGCTAGGGGATGCCTGAGGCAGAGGCAGGTTCGAAGGCATCACATAGGGCGGAATTGTGAAGGGCACATTGTTGTCAATCGTTCCATGAATTTTGGAACCTGCTGTTACGTTCCCGCCGTTCGTCGAGACATTGCCCCAGATGTCTCCGCCTAAATTAAAAATTCCGCTACCCAATGCGATTGAACCGCTGTGCGAGTCACTGTAATGGGGGTCGGAGGGATTATTGGCAGCGAAGTAATAGGGCCCGTTGGCCGAATTGTAGCTGTCGACCATGCCGGCCGAACCCGGTCCATAGAAGGAGGCGGTGGCTCTTATTGCCGTGTCGCTGAACGGCGTTACCGGCACAGCAATCAGCTCGATCCGCCGCGCGATTTGCGGCCCCGAAACGGGCACGATCGCTTTACCGACGTTGTCTCCGTTCGGCCCGTAGGCAGCAACGAAATGATCGTATTGGAAATCAATTTTGCGAAGCAGACTGTCACCGCGCGTACCCGAGTTTACTCGGTCGTCCATGGTAACTCGAGTTAGACCCAAAACAGGAGCCACGCCTTTAGCGCGTATCCGGTACCAGGCATTGCCGCTGGAATCATACTGAAATACGTCCACCGCCGCGCTCGCCTTCAGATTGTCTCGTCCAAAGGTTATCGGTGAGTTGGTGTTATTGTAGCTGGTTCCATTACTAGTCCATCCGTTAAATGCGTGGGTCGGATCAAACACCGTTTTCCGTACTTCGGCGTAAGCCACATCGCCGCCAGCCTCCGCAGCGTAGAGCGACTCTTTCCAGCCGCGCACCTGGCCGGATGCAACGTTATACCGGGTGATGCAGCTAAAAAGAACGTTGCCGGCGATGAGCGAAAGAATCAGAATTGTGCATAAAACGCAGATCAGTACACTGCCTTCTTCGGATTTCGGTCTTAATATTCTCATTTTTGTATCATCCTGGTTGATCAGCCCCGCCGCTTGTTTCGTAAGTAAGCGGTGCTGTAAAGACTTGTGCCGGTCCGTGCGGCCGGACTCCCCGACATGGTGAAGATAGGCATGAAGGTGACCGCAGAATTAACGCATTCGGTATTTGCCAATTCAACGTCCGTGGTCTGCGGAACCAATTGGTCGGTGCTGGACGCGATGGTGGTAACAGCTCCATTTTCTGTGCGCAGGATTGAGCTATTACTGACGGAGTATACCACCGTGCTCGTGGACGCCCCGTAATTTATCTGCATACTACCCGATGAATAAGAGATAGTCGGCGACCGCGGCGTGCCGATAAGGGACGGATTCCCTACCGCTTCCGGATCGCCTGCTTGAATGATGTAATTCGGCAGATTGACCGTAACGGTTTGTAGATCGACCGACGTGGTCACGCTGAGACCGCGGTTCACGTCACGGCTTAGATAATCGATGATGCGAACCTGCTGGATGAGCGTGGCAAAATAGTTGTCGACCGCGTTGAAACTCTTTTGAAGCGAAACGCTGGACGCGACCGCCGCCGCCAAAACGATCGAACTAACGCTGACGGCAACCAGCATTTCACCAAGGGTGAAGCCCGCGGTTTTTTGTAAGGTTTTAAGTGTCATTTTTTCGTTCCATTTGAGATGATGGTGGTTGTTTCTTCAGAACGCGCGCGCCCACCAAACGTCGCGCTCCATGATGTTGAGATCGTCACCTGTACAAGAGTGCTGCCAAGGCTCGCCGCGACAGAATTGGTGGCCACTGACCCATTTGGCGACCGAGTGAATTGACTCACCCCGGTTGCAACC
>QHPU01000135.1 GCA_003219175.1 Verrucomicrobiota bacterium
AGCGGAATTCTGGCGGCGGCGATGCATCATGGCCTGACCCAGCCGATGGGCGCGCAAACCCTGGTCAAAGGCGGCTGGCTTGGTCATGTCCTGCGGATTTACCCCAGTGAAATGGCGCAGAATTTTTGGACCGCCATCTTTGCCTGGACCACTTGTTTCGTGGTGACGATTCTCGTTTCATTGGTCACGACCCGAAAGAAATCCGACACCGAGCTGGGCGGCCTAATCTGGTCGCTTACTCCGCGCATCTTGGAAGAAGAAACGGTTTGGTATAAGCGCCCGTTCATGCTCGGGATTTTCGTTCTCGTTCTGGTGTTAATCCTGAACATCATTTTCTGGTGAAAAATTCATGAGCTACTTCGATCTGCGACTTCCGCTCGGCTGGCTCTTCGTCATCCTCGGCCTGCTCATTGTTTGTGCCGGTTTTGGGGCGCAGGTCACATCGGAAGGAATGTCGTTAGGCTGGAATGTCGACTTTCTCTGGGGTGCGGTTATGGTCGGGTTCGGCTTGATTTGTTTGTGGTTTGCGCGCCGTTACGCGAAGAAACGCGAATCATCCGACCTGGCGAACGCAGGCAGCGACCGCTCCTAGGAGGATTTAAACTTAAACTGTAGCCACGGCGCTCTGTCGCCATATCGCTCGGACGCCTCGACGGAGCGAGGCGACGACAATCCTGCGGCTACGCGGTTATTTAAAATGCGCTAAAAAGTTATTCCGGTTTCGACGCCGAGGACCAGCGCGTTCGCGATGCGATTGAGGCCGTTGGGCTTTATCACGTACTGAAGGTTAGGCCGAAGGTAGAGATAAGGGGTGATTTGAATCTGATGATTGAACTCGATGTTAGTTTCGTTCGTTTGTGACGGCAGGCCGGCCGCTTTCTGCGCGCTGCGCTGCCGCCCGCTAAACCATGCCGAATAAAAGCCGAGCGCCGTCTTGTCGTGGGGCCGACAAGGGATCAACCCTTCGTAGATTAATCCTCCATTCAAATAGTAGGGAATCGGGCTCTTGTCTTCGTCCGGGGAGAGCACAAACGTCACAAATCCATTGAGTCCGGTGTCCCGACCCGGATTCCGATAAAACATTTGTTCAAAAATAAGATAACACCCTGCTTGGCCGGAGTGTTCGCGACCGGGTAGGCCGCTAACGAACAAATTTGTTCCGAAAGCATCCCGGGCCACATCCGGAAAATCGCCGGTATGGACAACGCCACCAAAGCTATAGCGGCTGGGCATCGACCATAACCCGTCCGGAGTTTTGTATCCGAATTCCGTCATAAGCAGAATTCCGTTGTTGCCCCATCCAAAGTTTGCGCCGTGTTTGGCGACGTCATCGCCATTGTTGGGATCGCCGTCATAGAACGCAAACTTTGCGTAGGTTTTGCTTGTAGTGTGCACTTGGACCAGACCACCCCACGTCCCCTGCGGGTAGGCAGTAATTCCGGCCGGCATGTTGAAAAATGGAGCTGGCGGTTGTCCGCAAATGCCATTGTTCACAAACTGACAATAAAATGGCGAACTCAAAAAGTCCGCCGTCCCCGTTAGGCGTCCATAGGCAAGCTCCAGACGATCATCAAACAGCTTATGTTCCATTCTCACCTGAACTAGCCGGTACGTCTGACCGCCGCCGAAAATTTGCTGAACGCTGATAGCGTTGCCGATGGAATCCTGAGTCAGGCCTCGTCCCGATCGTTGCGAGACGGTTACGAGAAAAGTCGTGTCCGAAATTCCGGCGATTTTTTGCAGATCGAACATCACACCGAAGCCGAAGTTGTGCAGGTAGGTAAAGCCATGTTCGAGGCCTCCGACCGGATTTCCGGCCGGCTCGGTTGTGTAACCGCCGGTGATTTCGATTCCGTAGTCATAAAGCGTGTTGCGCAATCCGAACCAGTCTCCCGTGGCATAATGTTGCAGGTCAAAATGCGGCGCTTCTTCCGGCGGCGCGCCGGTGTGAGTCGGGCACATTGCCAACAGCGCATTGGTCACCGCCACCGACAATATGAGGGCAAGGGCAACGCGATAACCGTGCGGAAAGCGCGAAGGCCTGAAATTCATATGCACATGTTGGCTTCGTCCCACGGTTTGTTGCAAGATGGACGTTAAAGCGTTTTTGAAATGCCGGCCCTGGAAAGCTTGAGAAAGAAATAGTCATGCATCGATTGCCCGACACATCAGCGCAGAGACGGCGCGCTTTGCCGACTTTTGCGGTCGCTCTCCTTTTGCTCGGCTCCAGCGGATGCGCACATCTGGCCATCGTCAAAACGAAGACACCGACTCTTCCAGCGACGTCGGCTGGCGAAGCGCCGCTTGATTCGGCAACGAAACTTTTAACCGCAGCCGAACACGAGCCGCCCCTTTCCGCCTTAGAGAACGATTTAATGTCCGCCAGGCGATCGCTTAACGCCCTGGAACAACAGCCAGACAATCTGCCAGCGAAAAACACTTACAACTTTTCCGTAGCGCGGGCGGTTCAAGACGTCGAGCGCGCAAATCTTCAACCCTGGCGCCAACCTGTCAGTATCTCTACTGATCACGAGAAGTACGTTCTCACGTCTCCCAAGCCTGTCGATTCAGAGCATGATCCAAGTCGGTACGATTTGTTTCCAACGGATAGCTTAAAAATTAGCGGGAAATTTTTCAAAACTCGGTCCATGGTCACTGGAATCGGCGCGCCGCTGGTTGCGGTTGGTCGCACGGAAAATGCGCAGTTTCGCGAAAAGTACAAACTCCGACGAGTTTACGCGCCGGTTACTGCGGCGATTCGATTTTCAGGCCCGAAAGCGGAACTCGAATTCATTGACCCATTCAAGTCGGAGCGAGTCGCATTGAACAAACACGTGTTCCCGCTGGCTATCGACCTGAGCGCTTCGACCGCGATGTTGGTCGCGCGCGAGCGACCGGAGCGGATCGGATTTGCCGGCGTGATGAATCCGCAAAAGTACGCGGAGGCGGCGAGGCTGCTCCAACTGCAGCCCTTCGATCCAGCCCGTACTCCGGTGATTTTCGTGCACGGCTTGCAGGAGACGCCGGTGAGCTGGGTTCCGATGGTCGACTCATTGCGGGACGATCCATGGATTAGAAAACACTACCAATTCTGGGTTTACGGTTACCCCAGCGGTTACCCGTATCCATACTCCTCGATGCTGTTTCGGCGCGATCTCGACGGCATCAAGCGCGCATTCCCAAATCATAAACGAGTCGTTTTGATCGGTCACAGCATGGGCGGAATGATCTGCCGATTGATGATCACTGATGCTGAAGACAAGATCTGGCGCGATTTCTTTTCCACGCCTCCGGCCAAAACTCCGCTGGCGCCGGAGACGCGCAAACTTCTGGAAGAGGTGTTCGTGTTCAATCATCGGACCGACGTTCACCGGGTAATCTTTATTTCGACGCCGCATCGCGGGAGCAAATTCGCCGCCGGCTGGATTGGTCGCATCGGCGCCGCGCTTGTGAGAACACCACAGCGATTCACATCGGTCTACACCTCAACCAAACCGCTGCTGATCGCTGACCCAGCCGCCAGGCCGCTAAAACGTATGCCGAACAGCATCGATACGCTGGAGCCCAACGACCGGTTCGTTCAAGCAGTGAACAAACTTCCCATCGCGCCCGCTATTCCGTATCACTCGATCATGGGAGATCGCGGCCGCGGCGACACACCAAACAGCTCCGACGGTATCGTTCCGTATTGGAGCTCTCACTTAGACGGCGCCCGATCGGAGCTGGTGGTGAACTCGGATCACGGCGCGCAATACAATCCGGAAGCTATTCGCGAAGTTGAACGAATTCTCAAAGTGAATCTCACCACATCCTCGGTAAAGAGACCATGAGGGGAATCCCCTCATATTGCTTGCGAGCTCTGCTCATCCGCGCGGTTGATCTGTATAAACAATTTAGCCCGGCTGACGTTCGAGAAAAGTTCCGCCCCAAAATCGGTATCGTATTCCGTAGCGTTGATCAAATTCTCTCGTGACCCTCTGCCGCCGTAGTCAGATGCTCTATCCAGTTGAGCTACGGGCGCCCGCGAAGCCGTAATTTGCGGATGAGAGAGGAAGCGTCAAATCGCGACACGCCAAGCACTGCGACCTTTTCGCAGCGATGTCGCTTCACGCTCCACTTCCTCCAAGAATTGATGCGCAATTAGTGAGAGCTTTTCCGTCCAGGCGGCGCCAATCATGACCTTTGGGAAGGTGGGTAATCTCAGCGCGCGAATACCTCTAGGTGGTTTGAAACCAGGCGTGCTAACGGTTAAGCCGATTCCGTAGCCGTGCCCAACGTAACATTCGATTAGTCGTGTCGAATTTACTTCGATCCCAGGAAACCATTCGACACCCAGTTGCTGCAATCCACGCTGAAAGGTGACACAGACTGGATCGTTGTGCCGAAAAGTAATTAGCGTTTCCTCAATTTTATCCCGTTTCCACAATTGATCAGCGCGCGTGAGATGTTTCGCATCTTTCACGAGCAAGATGAGCGGCAATTCCAGCAACGCACGTGAACGAAGTCTGTCTGTTCTTTTGTGTTCGATCACGGTAACGGCCAGATCGACTTCACCCGCCTGCAAAAGCCGCTCGGCTTCGGCGCGCGCCGCTTCGTGCAGGGAAAGGCGGAAGGCCGGGAAATGTTTTCGGACACGACGCAAGATTTGCGGAAGATAATCATGGAGAACGATGGCAGGCGCGGCCACGCGCAATTGGTGGGCAGATCGAATTGCATCGCCAACATGGACAATTTCGTCGAAGAAAGGCCGGATGAATTCGAACAGTTGCACGCCCGGAGGCAGGAGTGCGAACGGACGGCGATTGAATAGTTTAGTGCCGAGCGATTCTTCGAGGCGCGCAATTTGTCCGCTGACCGCGGGTTGCTGGATGCCGTATGGCATGTTGCGGACGGCCGGCACAATTCCTCCATGGCGTGCGACGTAATAGAAAAGCTCGAGATGATGAATATTCATAATCGAGTAATTCGATGTTTACCGGCGAATTTATCGATTCAGGAATACATCGCAGGTAGCGGATACTAACAAGACATCTTATGGGCGGTCTTATTCTTCTGGTTTTGATCGTTATCGTCGTGGCCTTCGTTGTCCCGGTGGTCGCGCTGGCCAAGGCGAGTCAGGCGCTGCGGGCGATCGAAGAACTTCGAGAGCGACTACGCATGCTTGAACCGCGCTCGCAAACCCCGCGCGAAGGCGTGCCAGCAGAACCGCCGGCTATCATCACGGAACCGCAGTCACCTGAGCCGATCATCTCACCTGTTTCAGTTCCGCCACCTCTGCCGGTCCCGGTAATTCCTGCGATACCGAAAGTGGAATCGGCAGCGGCGTCCAAAGAAATGCCTTTTGAAACCATCGCACCGCCGTCGCGCAAAATCGATTGGGAACAATTCATGGGTGCTAAACTGTTCGCCTGGATCGGCGGGTTCGCCTTGTTCCTTGGTGTTGCCTTTTTCGTAAAATATTCGTTCGAGCATAACCTGATTCCGCCAGAGTTACGGGTTGCGATTGGATTTCTCGCCGGGATTGCGCTTGGCGGCGGCGGCCTTTTGTTGAAGCGCAAAGAGAATGTCATCACGGCGCAAACGTTGTGCGCGACTGGCATTCTCATTCTTTACGCCGTCACCTTCGCCTGCCGGGCGTTCTATCACTTCCCGTTCTTTGGACTGTTCCCGACGTTCGCTCTCATGGCACTCATTACGACCGCAGCCTTTCTCCTCGCGGTACGAATGGACGCGTTGGTGGTTGCGGTCCTCGGAATCGCCGGCGGTTTTCTGACGCCGGTCCTTCTTTCTACCGGGCAAGACAATCCGCTGGGCTTGTTCGGATACATTGCCTTGCTTGATATCGGACTGCTGGCGGTGGCCCGACGCAAGGACTGGAGCTCGCTGCCAATCCTCGGGGCGGTCGGCACGGTTTTCATGCAAATCGCGTGGGTTGGTAATTTTTTTCTACGCCAGCAATACTTCGCCGGAAACAAAACGCTGATTCCGATGGCGGTGTTTCTCGGGTTCGAAATTCTGTTTCTGGCTGCCGCCGTCACCAGCAAACGCGCTGGGAAATTGGACACTGCAATTTCCGGCGCAGCGCTTGGCGTGGGTGCAATTGCAATGTGCTGGGCCTTCTACTTTTTCTCATTTACCAGTATCGGGAATCGAGCCGGGTTGATTCTGAGTTATCTTTTTCTGGTCGACCTGGGACTGCTTGGGTTGGTTCTGACGAAGGAATATTTCATCCGCCTCACCGCTGTCGCCGGCCTCGCCGTCTTCGTCTTTCTCGGGCTCTGGACCAACGATTATCTGACAGCGGAAAATCTTTCCGTGGCCCTCGGTGCTTATTTCGTCTTCGCGCTGTTGCATTCGTCGCTTCCAATCGTGATGCAGAAGTTGGGCAAAGCGACGCCGTCGTGGTCGGCACATTTGTTTCCGGCTGCGACCTTGCTCCTCGTACTCCTACCGATATTCAAATTGGTCACTGATTCGTTCCTAATTTGGCCGCTGGTGTTATGTGTCGACATCCTTGCGCTGTTGGCAGCTGCACTCACGGGAATGCTCGCGACGGTGGCTATTGTCCTGGTCCTCACGCTGGTCACGCTCGGCGCTTGGATCTTGCGAATGCCGCCGGGATTCGGCGACTTCCCAGCGTCACTTTTCCTAATCGGCGGATTTTCAATTTTCTTTATAGCCGGAGCCACGCTGATGTCGCGGCGACTTGGGGAAAAAGTGGGAGAAGTTGGAAACATTTTCGGTGGACTTGGCGTGCCCGCGAACTTCGCCATCCAACTTCCTACGCTGGCCGCAACGCTACCGTTTCTGTTGCTGATCATGGCGACATTGCAGGTGCCGTTGTCAAATCCGTCGCCAATCTTCGGCCTCGCACTCTTGCTGGCGGTTTTGTTGCTCGGCATTACCAAAATAGCGTCAGTCGATTTACTCGCCTGTGTTGCACTCGGGTCCACCACTTTGCTCGAGCACGTCTGGCATTTCGCTCGTTTCCAAAAGGAAAAGGCGGACCTTCCATTTCTTTGGTATCTCGGGTTCGCAGCGATTTTCACCGTTTTCCCATTTATTTTTCATCGGCAATTCACTCGCAAGAGCACGGTGTGGGCAAGTGCGGCGCTGGCTGCGCCGTTGCATTTTTATCTAATTTACGAGGTGGTTCGTGTCACGCATCCGCATAGCGGAATACTTGGTCTGGTTCCGGCAGCGTTTGCGCTTCCATCCTTACTCGGCCTGGTCGCACTACTTCGTTTAACTCCCACGGACAGTCCGGCACGTAATGCGCAGCTCGCGCTCTTTGGCGGTGCGGCGTTGTTTTTCATCACCTTGATTTTCCCGATCCAGTTCGATCGGCAATGGATCACTCTCGGTTGGGCACTGGAAGGCGCCGCCTTGTGCTGGCTGTTTCATCGCGTGCCGCATCCCGGTTTGCGCATCGCCGGAATCGGGCTCCTGCTGATTTGCTTCGCGCGATTAGTTTGTAATCCGGCGATGCTCGCCTATCACGCGCGCGCAGCCACACCGATCTTTAACTGGTACCTTTACACTTATGGCATCGTTGCCATCTCCTTCATGGTCGCAGCGAGGTTGCTGGCGCCGCCGCGTAACCTGATGCTGAAACAAAATGCTCCGCCTTTACTTAATTCCTGCGGAGCCATTCTCGCCTTCGTTTTGTTAAACATTGAGATCGCCGATTATTTCACCACGCCAGGCGCTTACGAGCTCACGTTTCAGTTCAGCGGCAACTTCGCGCGCGACATGAGTTACAGCATCGCCTGGGCGCTCTTCGCCTTGCTCCTGTTGATCATCGGAATTCGCAAACACACCCGCGGCGCGCGCTATGCCGGTCTCGCCCTGTTTTGCGTGGTCCTGTTGAAGCTTTTCTTCCACGATCTGTCGCAGCTCCAGCAACTTTATCGTATCGCCGCCCTCATCGTCGTCGCGATCATCGCGATCGTCGCCTCGTTCCTCTACCAGCGTTTCCTGAGCCAACCGCAGAAACAATGAAACCCTGCGCTGTTCTGGTGCCGATCATTTTTTGGGCGGGCGCAGCGTGCGCGCTCACGCCCAATCAATGGCAATATCGTCAATCCATTGACGTGCCGGCGACGGGACTGGTGCAGATAAATCTGCCGCTGGAAACATCAAATATCGCGCGACCGGATCTAAGCGATTTACGCATTATCGATTCTAACGAGAAGGAAATTCCCTTTTTGATGGATCAACCGATGCCGCGATCGGAATCGAGCGTGCTGGTGAAGGATTTTCGCGCTGAAATTGTTTTCGCCGAGACGCGATTGCTGATCACAACCGGCAGCGACTCGACCATCGCTGGTGTCGTGCTGGAGACACCTGCCAGCGCAAATTTCATCAAAGCGGCGCGCGTGGAAGGATCGAATGATCAAAAGGACTGGCGAATGCTAACGTCCGGCGTTCCGCTTTTTCGCACGGGCAACGGCGCGGCTAATCTTCGCGTCGCGTTTCCCGAAGGCAGATGGCAGTTTCTCCGCATCGTTGTCGACGATGACCGGACTCCGCCGGTGCCATGGACAGGCGCGCGATTTATCGTGGCTGGATCGCCCGCACCAACTGAACCGGTCTCAGTCACGATCAAATCGCGTGACGAAAATCCGGGGATGACGCGGCTGGGGATTGATCTCGGCGCCGCGAATTTGCGGATCGCGTCAATTCGAATCAGCACGTCCGAACCGGTTTTCACCCGCACCGTAACAGTCGCAGCACCCGAATTGTCAGCACAGAACTTACAAGAAGATATTTTGAGCAGCGCGGTTTTATATCGTGTGGATCTAAACGGAAGAGTCGAAGCCAACCTTGAGCTTCCGATCGATACACAGATTTTCGGACGAGAGCTGGTTCTGTTGATCGACAACGGCGATAGTCCGCCGTTGCTCGTTTCCGAGGTGCGCGCGGACCGGCGAATAACGCATCTCATCTTTTTCGCGGCGACGCCGGGCGCGTATAGCCTGCTTTCAGGGAATAGCCAGTGTGAGACGCCGCGCTATGATTTAAGTCACCTGGGTGATCAATTGCGACGGGCGGGCACCACCCAGGGGCAGGTGAGCCTGCCGGCACAGACTGTGAGCTACATTGCCGCAGCGAATCTTCCGCAGAATTTTGCCACGGGCGCAAAGATCGACGTCGCATCATGGAAATTTCGCAAACCAATCCAAATCGCGAAGCCGGGGGCACAACAAATCGAGCTCGATCCGGATATCCTTGCCCGGGCCGCTCCAGATTTTCGCGATCTCCGAGTCGTTAGCGAAAACGCGCAGTTGCCATATTTGATCGAATGCACCTCGATCGAGCGGACCATTCCTTTCAATACCGAGACCGCGAATGATCCCAAACGTCCGACACTCTCGCGGTGGCAACTGAAATTGCCGCAAGCCGCATTACCGCTCAGACGTGTTTCTTGCGCTTCAACTTCCGCATTGTTTGAGCGTACATTTCGGTTCTGGGAAGAACTGACCGACGAACGTGGTGACCAATACTCACGTGAACTGGCGCAGACCACATGGCGGCGAGTGCCGAATCAACCAGCCGGCCAGTTGGCCGCTTCTTTTGCAGCTCCGCCGAAGACGGACACGGTCTTAATGGAAACTGACAACGGCGATAATCCGCCGATCGAGCTGCATGATTTTCGCGGATACTATCCAGCAACGCGGATTATTTTCGCCTCGTCGAAATCGCAATCAATCGGGCTTTACTACGGCAATGAGGAAGCGAATGCCCCGCGATACGATGCCAAGCTGATTGCCGCGCAATTATTGCGCTCGGAGCGGACGCCAGCGGCACTTGGGGCTCAGGAAATTCTTAAATCGGAACGGGTGGCAGAAACTCTGACCGGATCCGCGCGCTACATTTTTTGGGGGGTGCTTGGGATTGTTGTCATCGCGTTGCTGGTTCTGATTTCACGGCTGTTACCGAAGACCACTTAATGGGAAAGATTGCTCGCCGGCTCAGATTTGCGTGGCCATTGCTTTATTTATCGTTCCGTGCATAGAAACATTCACAAGTAGATGTATCGAAACCGCTTATCTAAAGAGCTAGCAGCAACTCTGGACTTCAAATCCAAACGACCCAAATCTGACCGCACTTCTAACTATGCGGTCGCATTCTCCGCAAAATCCGGTGATCTTTGCCAGTGACTGTTTTTCTAGGGTGCGGTTTCGCCGCGAAATACCGCGAGGGTGGGGGAGTCTTTTCCGTACCTTTGCAATGGATGCTCGGTTTGAAGCGACTCCAGCTCGACGCCATCTGGCTCGAAGTTTTTCCCGGCAGCGGTAACGAAACAGCGGACCGAGCGGCGATAAAGAGTTTTGCGGCGCAACTCCGGTTTTATGGGCTCATCGAAAATTACTGTCTGCTTTATCAACCGC
The DNA here is from genome assembly GCA_003219175.1 of Verrucomicrobiota bacterium. Taxonomy (GTDB): domain Bacteria; phylum Verrucomicrobiota; class Verrucomicrobiia; order Chthoniobacterales; family UBA10450; genus AV69. The sequence continues at coordinate 10,395 of QHPU01000135.1, forward strand.
ACGCCGGCGATGCCCAGGATCTCGATGAGATGCGGTGCCTTGGTCTCCCAGACAGCAATTTACGCGCACGACTGGCCGGCCCGAACACACTGCTGAATCTCAGCTATTCGGTGCATCCACCACTGCTCTTGCAATTCGAACGCCGAATCTTTTGCGACCTCGATCCGAGCGAAGTTTTTTATTGGATGACAAAGATGGAAATGGGCCAGTCGTATCATCACGAATTTTGGACGATCGGATTGAATGCGGGGAGATCGGATTGTTCCTTGCCGCGATCGCAGATCAGGTGGCAAACATTTTTCCCATTGGTTGATACGGAGTTCATTCAACCGCAGCGCCAGCCGAGACACTTCAAGTTTACTACGATTGGCCAGTGGTATTGGGGCGGCGCTGTTGAGGTGAACGGCGGGTTTCCTGATCTCTCAAAGAAGGTGGCTTTTGAGAAATATCTCGATCTGCCTGAGCGAACGAAGAAGTCGCGCTTCGAGCTGGCAATGAATCTCGGTTCGGATGACCCCGAGCGAGCGCGGCTGAGCGAGCGCGGCTGGCATGTGGTTGATCCGCATCGAGTGGCAAAAACGGCTGCGCGGTATCGACGTTATCTTATCTCCGCCAGCGCGGAATTCACTGCGATCAAAGGCGTTGACGTAGCGTGGCAGACAGGTTGGATCAGCGACCGTGCCGCCATGTTTTTGGCGATGGGACGTCCCGTCGTTACCGAGAACACCGGAGCGGCAAAATATCTTCCAAAAGAAAGCGGCTTTCGCTTCGTCAATGATTTGGAATCAGCCATCGCGGCAGTGAACCAAGTAATCGCAGATTGGTCGGCACTTTCCACGCAATCGCGGGCTGTCGCGATAGAACTCTTTGATTCGGAAAGGAATCTGCGCAAAATCCTCGACCTGCCTCGGCCGCAGGCCTGATTTTGAGACGGCAATAATCGCCGTTTGCAAAACAAATTTCGGGTGTTACTCATTCTGCCGATATGGCGGATTTGATCAAAGCCGATGAAGCAAAAATTCGATTGAAAAAGGTGCCCGAGTGGGAGCTGGAGAAAAAGCACATCGAGCGCACGTTCGAGTTCGACGATTTCACCGACGCAATCGATTTTGTGAACGCCGTCGCTGAAGTGGCGGAGGAAGAGGAGCATCATCCTGATATCGACATTCGCTTTAATAAAGTACGACTCGTCCTTTCGACCCATAGCAAAGGCGGCCTGACCGATCTCGACTTCGCGCTGGCGGAGCGGATCGATACTCTCTCGGAATAGTTTGACGCGAATCCGGCAGTTGTTCGCGGCCATCATCACGGCGTTGCTCGTGCTGGCGGTGTGGAAATTTATCGACTGGCGGATGACACCACCGCCACCACCGCACAGAGTTGCCAGCCCGGCGCCAACACCATAGCGGCGGGCGTGGCTCGGGACGCGGCCGTCAGAACGGAGGGACGTGCAAAAGCGCGTCCCTCCACTCAATTTATGGATAACCCGCGGTTGGCAAGCGGCCTTCGTCTGCGTCGATGAAGGCAAACATCGTATCGATTTCCGAACGGCGAGCCATACCGGCTTCTTTTTTTCGGCGCTTGAGAGTCTCGGTAATTTCGTCGTTCCAGCCTCGTTTTCTCATAAACTCATTCCAAACATAAATTTCAGTCTCGGATGGCCTGCGGCCATTGTCGAAGCACCACCACAAAATCTCCTCATCAGTTCCGCCTTCCCGAACTCGCCGAACTACGTCGTAATACGGCACGTGCAGGAACCTTGTGCAGAACTCATCGAACCCCCGTCCGAGGTTCGTCTGATAATCGGATGGAAGTTCGCTTTTGTCGTGCAACCGAATCTTGTCCAGCATGCGTCCAAAATACACGACACCGCCCACCTTTTCTGACGGACTGCGCAGGGCTAACGCCTTCATCCGGCAGGCGAGTGTCCGGCCTTTTTCCGCGACTTTCAAGCGCGTGTTTCCAGGGCCGATTGAAGCTCACTGCCTCGTCAGTTCGGCTTCAGTTCGCAGCTAGTTGCTCTCAGCGGCGTTCACCAGCGCAATTTGTGTCGGTGAAGATCCGGCGAAAACGGAATTCCCGCCTTTCACCCGTCCGCGCCGCCAGCCGATCACCGCGCCAATCCCGATGGCGACCATGACGAACCACGGAATTGTCCCCCAATCGTTCCAAGCCGGCGGCACCGAAGGATCGGATGCATACCAGGGGATTCCATGGGACATCATATTGTAATATGCGAAAAGGTAGATCGAGCTTGCGACCGTCAGGATCGCGTACCACCGCGGCGAGTAGAGTAACACAAATGGCGCCATCCAAACCAGGTAGTAGGGGATGAAGCCAGGCGCGAAAATGGCAAAACAGATCCAGCACAAAGCAATGGTCGCAAGGAATCCGGTTCCTGACTGTTTCCGTCGCAACCAACCGAGAATGATGGCCAACGCAACTACGACGAGTTTCAACACCGTTAACAGCGGGAGGAGACGATTTAATGACTGCGGCGTTACATCAAAATGCAAGGCATCGAGAAAAAACACGCACCAGTAGGTGATGCCCCAGCCTCCGGCATAACTGCTGTAGCCAAGAACGTTTCGGAAAAAGTAAGACGGCGAACCAATCAGTGCTTCCGACCAAACCGCCAGGCACGAGACACCGAATACAGCGGCGAACTTCGACGCGGGCTTTGCTCCTCGGTTCAACCAAAAGAAGAAAAACGCCGGAACTAAAAACAGTGGGATGATTTTGATTGCGCAGGCTAAGGCAAGAAACATCGCGCTGAGTAACACGTGTTCTTCGACACAGAAATAAGTCGCGACCAACAAGAGACAAACCATGATCGGATCAACGTTCCCGTGAAATCCGCTCACCATGAACGCAACCGGACTGAGCGCGAACAAGGCCAACGACCAGACCGGCGGATTCCCGGTCCTTTGATGCAGTCTCAACAGAATCAGCAAAACGACCGCGTCGGCAATAATTGAGGGCAGACGCAAAAGAAATGGAAACGAATGCGGCGCTGCATGAGCGACCGGCGGGGTGATCCAGGCCGCGAGATGATACAGCAGCCCAAAAAACGTTCCCGTCACCGGTGGATGATTAAAGTGCCGGTCCAACCGGTACATATAATCGAGTCCCATCGAGTCGACGATTTGCCCGAACCGACAATGGATCGTCACATCGCACGATCCAAACGTGGTCGCGGCACAATAGATTTTGAAGGCAGCGGCGATTATCCCCGCCGCAGTTACGATCAAAACCGGCGACCATTTCGGCGATCTAATTCGAGGGCGCGATGCCGCGGAGTCGAGGTTAGGCACGACCGTTGTCCGAGCGGGAAACGTACCAGCGGCGGGGAATGTTTAGGAGGCTGCGGTCCCCGTTTGGCCCCAAATGATTTAGTGATTTAACGATTCAGCGGTAAAAGAATTGATTCGCAACTCGCTAATCTAATTAAGTTAATAATTTGCTGATGTGAACCGGGCGGTCGGCGGTTCATCGGCTATCAATTAAAATTCTGCCGATTACTCTTAAGTTGCAATCGCGTTTAGGAACTTGATGACAGCTCGACGGGCGGACCGTAGAGCGCTTGATCCAGTTCCCGTTGATTAAGTTGAAATATCAGGGTTGAGTTTCCAACGTTTGCGGTTGGTTTGCGTTTACAAAGGTAAGCGATTAGACATGCCTTCCATTGTATGTTCCACGCTTCGCGGGCCGCTGCCGAGGCCCAGATCGCGAGCACGACAACCAGCAGCAACGCGCCGGTCAAACTGCTAACGCGAATTAGCTTTCTCCAGAATTCTTTAATCCGCCGTTCAACACCTCAAATGTGAACTACCAGTGGCTCGGGCGCGCAAAGCCGAACCGCCGCCAGAGTCGCGGCAACAAAGAGAAACGCCGGGGCCGACATCTTGGCGAGGAAGAGGCTAGACCAGCTCAGGCGTGTGATCAAAAACCAGGGGACGTGACCGCGTTAAGGAGGCGAAAGTAACTGCAGGCAGCGGCGATAAAGAAGAATGCCGCCGTGACATCGGCAGTAATGAGCGCGGAATGCGCGAGCAGGTTCGGATCGAACACCGCCAGAAGCTCAAAGATTAACCCACCGACCGGACCGAATAGTCGAGCAGAAAAAAAGAAGATCAGTAGGCACAGACCGACACCGACGATTGCCATCATGCTGCGGTCTTGCACTATCACTTGGTCGGAATCATTGCCGCTACGATATATGAAATTCTCGCTGACCCGGCAACGTCCCCACGATCCCATGCTGCATTTTCCGGAAATACGGGACGCGAGCACAGCAGCGCAAGCGCAGCCCAGCGCGCTGGCCAATTCCCGTTCTCGGTAGCAAGGCGATAGTTGTTTTTCAACCAATAGCGGTAACCGGCGGTAAGGTGTGTCGGCTCGTCAATGCTGCGAGAAGAATGGCGACGATTGTCGCAAACCTCGCGCTGGCAATGGTATTTTCGCCGACTAAGCCTTGATCCTGGTAATTGGTTGTGATTTGAGACGTGCGCGCGGGGGGTCACTTGCACTCGTTTCCAGAGAGCAGGAGGAATGCTGGTTACCCCTTGTCCAAGTCCCTTAATGACGGATGTTCGCCCTGTGAATCGAGTGGTCGGTTTGGAAACGGAATATGGCGCTCTCGTCCATGACGCCGAGTTGTCGACCGAAGCCTGGCCGGCGCGGATCAAGAACTACATTTTCAGGCAGGCGCGTGCCGGTGCCCTCGATCTACACTACCGCGACTACGAGGAACCACCCGGTAATGGCGGGTTCCTGTTAAATGGCGGCCGGCTTTATCTCGACATGGGCCATATCGAGTACGCTTCGCCGGAATGCGTCCGTTTACGCGACGCTGTTATTTATGATCTTGCCGGCGACGCCTTGCTCCTGGACGCCGTACAGCAAATGCAAGCATGCGACCGCGTTTCTTTTATCAAGAACAACATTGATCACTACACTGGCGCGACCTTCGGCTGCCACGAAAACTATTTGATGCGGCGTGAGACTCAGTTCACGCCTCCGGTTTT
>QHPU01000093.1 GCA_003219175.1 Verrucomicrobiota bacterium
GAGAGCCGGTCTGGACATCGACTAATTGGGCCGTGACGCGAATGCTCGAACCCCCTTTGCGGATGCTCCCCTGCAGGACGTAACGTGCACCAAGTTTGGCGCCTAGCGTCCGCTCGTCTCCAGTCTCTTCCTTTAGTCGCGCGGCCGAGGCGCTCGCTACGACCGACAAATATCGAAACCGCGAAAGCCCGGTCGTGATCTCGTCGCCCAAACCGTTGGCGAACGGCTCCATCTCCGCATCACCAGAGCTCTTGAAAGGAAGCACCGCGACCCACAGCTCTTCGCCGCGCCCGGCAAATGCCGAAGCCCTCTGTCCCTTGGCCTGCCGCAGCTTCTTCGGCACGTCCGGATTGCCTAGCTCCTTACTATATAGGTTGAAAACGTGGACGCGGATTCCGTGTTTCACTTCCGCTTCGCCCAGGTCGTGCAGCTGCGGTTGCCATTCGCCATCTTGCGCTAGGTCCTCGGCGACGCGCTGTGACAGCAGAATGTGTCCGGCATCGCCGCAATCCATTACGCGCTGCGCGATATTGATTCCAATGCCGGCAGCGTTTGTGCGGTCGTTCAGATCGGTCACGGCGCTTACGGGCCCGCTGTGCACACCCATGCGCACCCGCAATTCGGGACATGATTTTAGGGCGCGGCTAATTTCCAGCGCGCATTCCACCGGTTGTGCCGGGCTCTTATAAAAGACCAGCGCAATTCCGTCGCCGGCCGGGATTTTCATTAAGCGACCCGCCGCCTCCGCATTCTGGAACTCCTCCGAACTGCGGACGACTTGGTTGAGCTGATCAATCAACCTCTGCTGCTCGTTCGTCAGCCGCTTCGAATAGCCGACAATGTCGATGAAGAGAACATGCCCGATTTCCAGGCGCAGCCTCGCCTTCTGCTCGTCAGCCATTGGGCGCCATTGTAGGCTTTTGAACTAAGCGCCTCTACATCATTCTTTCGGCGCGAGCGAGGCGACCCGCCTTCGCTCCGAGGGGCGAGCCGCACCGGCATTGGACTGGCTCAAGGCTACGGCGCGGTTGGCATAATGCAAGACTACTTTGGAGCTAGAGACTGAAGCATGCTCAAAAGTTTTTGCACGAGCTCGATCGCGCGGTCGCGGTCGCCGGTCCAGGTATAAACCTGGGCCAGGCCTTCGAGGACCAATGCACCATCGTAGATATCTTTCGAAATCGGCATCAGATCGATGGCGTGTTGTGCTTCGCGAAAAGCCAAATCCTTCTGGCCCAATCCGGCATCGACTTGAGCAAGGACAGCAATCGTCCGCGCGTGTTCCGGCTTGACCACCAATCGCTGCGCGAGAATCCCACGGCATTCACGAAACGCAGACGCTGCGCCGGCTGAATCGCCTTTCGCGCGCGCGATCATTGCTTGGTACCAACTCTTTGGAAAGTAAAAACTGAAGTCGATATCTTGAAAATCTTGACGAGGCGAAGCGGCCAGGACCCGTTCCGCTTCGGCATAGTTGCCGTCCATCATTGTCATCCAGACCCGCGCTGGTGTCTGGCCACCAGCAAATTCCATTTCCGGATACTTGGTTAGAACCTCGCGCAACGGACCGGAATCGCCGATTTCGTAGAAAATGCACGCTGTGCGCCGGAACTGGACGATTGGAACTGTCTCACCGGCGGCGAGGACGTTGTCATAAACATGCACTGCTTCGGGGAACCGGCGCTCGAGCACGTAAGTATCGGCGAGAAGATTGTAAGCATTCGGGTTCCGGGGATCGAGCGCGAACGCGGTGGAGAAATCGCGTTCGGCGTCGGCAAAATGGTTGCGGCGGCGATTGATGTAGCCGGAAAGAATAAAGAACGGCGAGCTGTTCGGCAGACCTGGCCGAGCAATCGCGAGTTCTTCCTGGGCCCGATCGTAGTCGCGCCGACATCGGAAGAGAAAATCAGCGCGCGCGAAGTGCGCCTCGGCCGAATCGGGGCGAAGGCGTAGCGCGGTGTCGACTGCAGCTTGGGCGAGAGAAATCCGATCCGGGGTTGGATCGAGATCGAAAAAGAAAAGAAGACTGTTGGCGCGTCCGGCATAACAATAGGCGGAAACGAAATTCGGGTCTCGTTGAATCGCTTCATCGAGCGACTTCAGCGCCTGAAGCAACGCCGCTCCTACGTCGGTCGCATTAACATAGCTGTCGATGATGGCCTTGGCCTGAAGGAAAAGCTCGAACGCGTCCAGGTCCTTCGTCGGGCGCTCTTCAATCTCTGCCTTCTGTTGCGGCGAAAGCCTCGCCTTCAACTGTGCAGCGATCGATTGGGCAAGCTCACTCTGAATGGCGAACAGATCCGCTGCGGTGCGATCGTAGGTCTCAGCCCAGACATGAGTGTCCGTGCGAGCGTCGACCAGTTCAGCATTGATGCGGAGGCGATCACGGGCGCGTTGGACTGAGCCTTCCATAATGTAAGTGACTCCGAGTTGCCGGCCAATTTCTCGCAGGTTGCGTTCGGCGCCCGTCTTGTACTGGCGTACGCTGGTGTGGCTGATCACTTTCAGATCCGAGACCTTCGCCAGGTTGGTCAGGATCTGGTCCTGCACGCCATCGGCGAAGTAGGCATCGTTGCGATCGTCACTCAAAGTCGCGAATGGCAGAACGGCGATCGACTTGCTTGTAGCTGCTTCGCTCTGTCGAGGTGAGGCACTGTAGCGGCCAAGAAAAAAGAGCGCGGCTGAAACCGAGACACCAGCAACAGCTATGTAGATCCAGGCGCCGTGAACTGAATGCGGTTTTGTTGGATCGACATCTTCGGTGCGCTTCACGCCTTCCGGCGTGATTTCAAATCTCCAGGCGAGCACGAGCGCGACCGGCAGACCGGCAACGATAAGCAGAACGATCGTGCGAATGATCCAGTTCGGAACATCAAAGACCGGGAAAACTTGCGCGATTCCCTGTGACAACGCCCAGCCGCCAACGATGTAAGCGATGGCAACTTTGTAAACGCTCCGCCGCTTCAGTTCGGCGAAAAAGTTGTTCATTTGGCGGCGGCGGCAGATTCTTTCGGCGCGAGTGATGCGACAAGCTTTTCGAATCGCGGATCGCCACGCAAGGGGTCCCACTCCGGATTGCACTTTAGGTCGCCGTAGGTGATGCCGACCGGAAGCTTGGCCGTCCTATCCAATTGTTTCAATGCGAGATCTTTCTCGTCGCACGCCGCGTAAATCATTGCCAGATAGTTTTCGAATGTCGGTCCTACCCAGGAGTCCTTGGTATACGGAAGAACCTCGCAAGCGCGTTTCCCTTCCTGAATTGCTTCGCTGCACCGGCCGAGCATCGCGTCAGTAAGGCCCAGATAACTCCAAGCCTGCGGGTAATCGGGCTGCTCTCGCGTTGTGCGCTCGAAAATCGCCCGGGCGTCGGTCAGAGCGGTTCGCGCCAGTTCCTGATTGCCTAATAACCATGCCGTGCGGCCCACGCAGTACTCGCGAGGAACAGCCGCCTCGTCAAAACTATTGGCGATGCCTTCGGCAGGAATCAACGCAACTGCTTTTTCAGCTGCGCCCCGGTCTCGCTGGGCCCAGCTGCAAACGAGCATCGGAAATGCGACCGTGCGGGCCGCTGCCGGGCCTTGCTCCGCGACCGACTCCAACTGCTTTCGCCACGCGGCGGTGTCACCGTTTTCCGCGAAGTAACTATAGCCAACGAGATTGCGAGCGAACGCGTTGTTAGGCAGAATGGTGAGGGCTTGTTCATGCAGGCGTCTTCCTTCGGCCCATTGACGCGATCCGGAGAAGACAGACCCTGCTTCCATCACCACGACGAAATTGCGCGGGTCAAGTTCCACCCCGCGCTTGAAGTTCGTTTGCGCTTCCTGCCAACGTGCTGTTCGCCGATCGATCGCGCCAATGAGCATGTAGATTCGGGACTCGTTAGGCAGGAGCTGCTTGGCTTGCTCAAGCTGAGTCAGCGCTCGGTCATAATCGCGGAATCCGTGGTAAGCATAAAGACCTTTCTGCCAGTGAACCTCTCCTGCATCCGGTTGGATCTCTTCGGCTTTCTTCAGGGCAAGTCGGGCCAGTTCGAGGCGCTGATCAGTATGATCAGAGCCTCCCCAATAGAGATCGAGGTTAGTTTCGCATATCAGACAGTAGGCCCGGAGAAATTTCGGATCGCGCCGGACCGCTTCCTCGAGCAAGCTGAGACCCTGAAGCAAGTGTACCTTTGCGTCAGGTTCATTCGACAACTCGTCCAGTTGCCGCGCCCGCAGATACAGGTCGTACGCTACGGGATCAGTGGTGGCCGGTGTCGCGATGCGCGCTTTCTCGTCAGCGGTTAAGTGCGCTTGCAGCTGTTGAGCGATCGCTTCGGCGATTTCGCTCTGGATCGCAAAGGCATCAGCTAGATCGCGAGTATACGTTTGGGCCCAAAGATGCGCGTCGTTGCGAGTGTCGACCAGCTGCGCGTTCACTCGCACTTTATTCGCGATCCTCTGGACACTGCCTTCCAGGACGTGAGCAACGCCTAACGCCTGCCCAATTTCTCGCAGGTTACGCGCGGTCGTTGCCTTGTATTGGTTTACACTGGTGCGGCTGATCACCTTCAGGTCGGCGACCTTGGCCAGATTAGTGAGGATTTCGTCCTGAATGCCGTCAGCGAAAAACGCGTTTTGTTTGTCTTCGCTCAGGTTTTCAAACGGCAGCACCGCGATGCTTTTCTCAGAAACAACTGCGCCTCCGGGGCGTCCGGAGCCGGTCGAGCGCCAGGACTTCAGAATGGCCGGCGCAAAAATAAATGCGGAAACGCCGATCAGAAGAATGGCGGCGATGATCAGGATTTGGAAACTCGTGAGGCGTTTACCAGAAGGCCGGAATAGTTTTTGTGCCGCGAGGCGCGCAGGCGGCGCGGCGTTCCCGGCATCATCAGTATAGAGATTCACCACCGAGACACGCGCGCCGTGTTTCACTTCGTAATCGCCCAGCTCGGCCAGGTGGGAACGCCATTGCGGATACTGTTCGAGGTCGTCCGCCACATGTTTGGAGAGGAGAATGTGTCCGGCATCGCCACAATCCATCACCCGTTGCGCGATGTTGATTCCGGCGCCGGCAATGTTCGCCTGCTCGTTGAGATCGGTGATTTCGTTAACGGGTCCGCTATGAATGCCCATCCGCACTTTCAATTCCGGATGACTCCTGAGCGCCTTGCTGATTTCCAAAGCGCAGAGGACCGGCGCCTCGGGGCTGTTGCGAAAAACCAGGGCGCCACCGTCGCCCGTCGGTAGGCGAAGCAGTTTGCCTTCTGCTTCGGCTTTTTTGAACTGCTCGGTGCCGCGAACAATCTGTCGAAGCGTTTGCATCTGATCGCTCTGCTCGGTGATCAACAACTTCGAATAGCCAACGATGTCGATGAATAAGACGTGACCGATTTCAAGCTTCACGTCGGAGGAAGGCTCGGATGGCATGAGATTTCCTCTCTATCTCACAGAAACATCGCGCCGCTTCAGCTCGATGAAGAAATTATCGATCTTCATTTTGGCGCAATCACTTTTTGCCCCAGTGCTTCGAAGCGCGGATCGCCGCGCAAGGGATCGAGCAATGGGTCCACTTTGATCCAGGTGAGGCTGGAACCGTCCCGAGCGGCGACGGCCCGTTCAATACAGCGAAGAGCCTCCTCTTTGTTGTTCATCCCCAGGAAGAGGAGAGCCCGCGAGTACTCGTCCGCCTCCTGATTTTGAGCGGCTTGGTCGAGATCCTTCAAAGCTTGTTCGGCTGCGTTCTTATCACCAGTTAGACCCTTGGCCGCTCCCAACAGAGCCATCACGTAAGAGTCGTCACTTAATTGGCTTGCCTTTTCGTATTCTAAAATCGCCGCCGATAGATCGCCTTTTAATTGCAGAGCAACGCCGAGGTTGTAATGGGCGTAGAAGAAAGCCGGATCAATCGCAAGCGTCTTTCGCAATTGCTCGATGGCGTCGTCATAGCGACGAGCGAGATAAAGAGTTATGCCCAGATCCGCGTTGATGATCGGTGAGAGAGGATCGAGCTCGACCGCGCGTTTTCCTTCAGCGATAGCTTCGTCAAAGCGCCCAAGACTGACCAGCGAGTCATTGCCAAGCCATTGGTGCGCCGTGGCGTAGTTTGGTTTGAGCTCAATCGCGCGCTGGTACTCGCGGATCGACTCGATCAGATCCATGTGGAAAAAATTGAACTTGCCCAGGGCGGCGTGCGCTTCGGCGACTTTGGGGTCGAGTTGCAGAGCTTTGAGCGCAGCTTCTTTCGCTTTCGCGAGTGAATCGCTCCGGCGTGCGCCCGTGTAATATGGAAGCAGGACATAGGCATTGGCCAGGCCGGCGTAGGCCA
>QHPU01000136.1 GCA_003219175.1 Verrucomicrobiota bacterium
GGTGTAAGTGCAGTAATGTATTTAGCTAAGTAATACTAATAACCCGTTTGGCTTGATCATTTACTTTTCTGTTACGCTGTAGCCGGGATCGTCGATCCCGGCTATCGCAAACAGAGAAGATCAAATGATCTCAAAACAAAACGAAGCCTTAATGTGTGTTTTCGAGCGCTCTGTGTGTAGATATCAACGAATCAGTATGTTCTTTGAAAGATCGACATTGTCATCAGAGATGCCGCCCCGCGCTGGCGTCGCTGCGAGGCAGCGAAACCGCCAGTCCGGCTCGGACCTCTGGTGATAATAGCGCAGTGGCACCACCCGTTCCCATTCCGAACACGGCAGTGAAACGCTGCAGCCCCGATGGTAGTGCGGCGATAGGCCGCGCGAGAGTAGGACATCGCCAGAACCCAGCCCCGAAGATTTCGGGGCTGGGCTTTTTTTCGTAGCCGTCAGGCTCGACCGGCACGCGATAGTCTGTGGCGGAGCTGATCAACCCTCAATTTTCTTTAGACCTGGACCTTCCCTTTCCAAGCCGTCTCACAAAAGTTCGCGCAATGATAATTTGGCGGCACGCAACTATCGGCGGAACAACCACGGCGCGCCCAGATCTCGAATCATTCCCTCGGATTGATCCCGGTCCGCGCACAAGCAGCACTACGGCCATGGATGATGGCGCTGTCGCATGCAAAGTCACGGGTCTTTAATTTGCGTCTGCCTGCCGAGCCGTAGTCGGTGGAAAGGCGGATAATCCGCGGTAAGCTCTCGTTATGTTAACGAGCCAAAAAGTCATCGACGCCATCAATGAACAAATCGGCTATGAATTTAGCGCGGAGTTGCAGTATTACGCGATTGCGGCGCATTTTGCGGCTGAGGCGTTGCCGCAGTTATCGCAGCATTTTTTTCAGCAGGCGGAGGAAGAAAAGGGACATGCGTTGCGCTTCATTAAATACGTTGTCGATGCCGGCGGGCGAGTGGTGATTCCGGCGATCGACGCGCCGAAATCCAAATTCAAAACCGCGCGCGATGCGGTGAAGCTTTCGCTCGGCCAGGAAATTCACGTAACTCAGCAAATCAATGGCCTGGTGGGATTGGCGCGGAAGCAGAACGACTACATCACCATCAATTTTTTGCAGTGGTTCCTGACCGAACAGCTCGAAGAAGTTTCGTCGATGGATAATCTGCTCAAGATCATTGAACGCGCGGGGACGGACTTGCTGCAAGCCGATGAATATCTGGCGCGAGTCGGCATTAGGACGATGCCGGAGCCGCCAAAGGAGTAGAAATCCACCGAAAATAGCGAGAGATGTCTCGACTTCGCTCGACATGGCAAGAAGCGGATGAATATCTCGCGCGGGTTGGGATTAGGACGATGCCGGAACCGCCGAAGGAATGACTGACATCACGGTGAATCGTTAGAAGCGTTACATCGTTAAATCGGAAAGACGCGCGCGCGCTCAGCCTGAAGACCGACATCTTCTAAAAGGTTGCGCCGTGCTTTGGGCGGCTCGTAATTGACTGCATGAAGATGAAAATGGCACTTAGCTTAGTCGCGGGAGCGAGTTTTATCCTTAGCGGAATAACATTCGCCGCCGGGGCGAAGACTTATCAGGTCACTGGGACGGTGTTAGCCGCTACGGGCAGCATGGTGACAGTGCAAAAGGGCGCGGAGAAATTCGAAATTGATATCGATCCGGCCACGACAAAAGGTTCGGCCGATCTTAAAGTTGGCGCTGTAGTGTCCCAAATCTTTGCGCGGTCCGAGCCGGACTGGCGTTTCAGCGCGGCGCGCTACAGCGTAGCGATTCGCCTGTTTTCATAATAACCATAATTTTTCGAGGGATTTAGCCCTACTAGGCAGAAGAGGTTCTGCCGCAAAAACCTTGAATAGATTCCGCGCGAGCCGTCTAATCGATCAAACTTATGAAAATAAAAATATTTAGTTTGATCGCAGCGGCGAGTCTGGCGTTAAGCGGTGTGGCATTTGCCAGCGCCAAGACCTACGAAGTCACGGGACCAGTTCTTGAAGTAAACGATTCGATGATCGTTGTGCAAAAGGGAAAGGACCGTTGGGAGGTCGATCGTGATTCCAACACCAAGGTGAATGGCGATGTGAAAGTGGGCGATAAGGTTCACATCTCCTACACCATGACGGCTAAAGATGTGGAAGTGAAGGCCGCGAAGGGTGAAAAGGGAGCGAAGAAGGAAAAGGCGAGCCCAGCCGCCTCGCCCAAGTCGTAAACTGCGATTCTAAATCTCGTTAGTTCAGTCGCTGGGCGTTTTCCGATGCCCGGCGACTTTTTTCTCCGCTGGAAGAGGGTCTGGCGGCAGCCTTTTTATATGATCCGATAGGATGTATAAGACCCATACGATCGTGATGGAATTTTTCCGGCTCGCCAAATCATGGCGCGGGATTATAAAGCGGCGCGCTGCCAGCCCGCTTTTTTATGATGGCGCTTGATATCCAGAAGATGAACAGCGGAATTTATTTTGCCGCCGCAGCGCTGCTCATTTGCTTGGCCGCGATGCTTGCGGGCCGGAAAGTTCAACGAAATCTGAAGGGCAAATGGATCGCGTCGGTTGTCACGGTTACTGTTGTGACCTTGGGTTTGATCTGGTTACTACTCTCAGCACTGAACCGACGAGAGGCAGAGCCGCGAACGTCGCCTCCGGATTATCCCGCGCCCAGCGCTACGCCATGATCTTCGACCGGAGTGGGGGCAACATCGATTGGTGCAGCTCTGATCTCGATCACTTCGTAGGTGGCGGTGCCGTGATCGGTATTTAGTGTGACTCGATCGCCGGGTTTTTTGCCGAGGAGCGATTGTCCGATTGCAGTCTGATAGGAAATAATGTGACGTTCGGGGTCGCCGTCCCACGCGCCCAGGACGGTATAACTTTCTTCCTGACCTGACTCGGCTTCGCGTAACGTGATGATGGTGCCGATCGAGATTTGCGACGTGTCGGCGTTGGAAAAGTCAGTGCCACGGGCGCGGTGCAACATCTGTTCGAGTTCAGACTTTCGCCGCATCAGCACGGCTTGCATTTGTTTGGCAGCTTTGAACTCGAAGTTTTCGCGCAAATCTCCATAGGAACGCGCCACTCCAATCTCCTTCGAATTCTCCGGAATCTTTTTGTTTACGATCTCTTCATATTCTTTCTGGCGCTTGTGCAGGCTGCTCCAGGAAACAATCAACGATTCGGCTTTGTCCTCCGGCTGCGCTCCGGTGGCGATGCTTTCCAGTTCCGGATACAACTTGATCACGCGAGCCATAAGGGAGCGTTTGGTTAAATCGTCGATGACAGGGGTGAGGAGAAGGCGGCGCATGATGTCGCGGGCAACGCTGACGTCCGCGCCGGCAAACATATCGCTAATCAGATCGCGATCATCGAGCAGCAGATCGCGCAGGCGCGAAGAGCGCGAGGCTTCGTTATGCTGATCGCGTTCAATTGCTGACAGGATTGCCGGTAGAATTTCCGGAGTAACGAGTACCGGCCAATTGGCGCGATCGCGGCAAAGCCAGATCATCATTTCGCTGCTAGCCGAATGCTCGCCGACAGCGCGTTCGAGCATGGTTTGCAGTTCATCGGCCCTGCCGTTTTCGACGAATATTTTTGGGATTTGCGCGACGAGGCGTGAGTTGTTCGATCTCATCATCTGCCAGGCGCGTCTCGTCCAGGCATCGCCCAGGGAACGGGGCAGAGCCTGTAGA
Source organism: Verrucomicrobiota bacterium (assembly GCA_003219175.1). Classification (GTDB taxonomy): domain Bacteria; phylum Verrucomicrobiota; class Verrucomicrobiia; order Chthoniobacterales; family UBA10450; genus AV69. The sequence goes on from QHPU01000136.1 coordinate 3,708, forward strand.
ACACGACGCTCTTTAGCCGCGGGAAGCTTGGGTAGAATTTCAATCAGGCGCGCCTCCTCTTCCGAAATCAAACGCTCCAGGATGAGGTCGGGTCGCGTAGTGGTTAGCCCCGGAACCCGTTCCAGGAGGTCGTCACGTCCCAGAACCAGCTCGAAGGTGAGCGGTGAATGCAGCTTTTGATTCTGCGCGGCCGTATTCTCGATTCTTTGCACAATCGGTTGCAACTGCGTCTTCGGGTCCTTGAATTCGTGATGGAACCTGATGATTTGATCGAGTGCCGCCGCCTGCTCTTTCGATTGGCGTGTTTGATTGAAAAATGCGAGAAGCTCTTCTGCGCGGGACACGGGCTCGGCCCGCAATGCGATCGGCTCCGACTTTTTGGTTGGGACCGAGAAGTAACCGCTCGCCTTCATTGCCTTCTTTGCACTCGTCCACCAGCGTTTCCATTCCGCTTCCGTGAACAAATCGCCAACCAGGAGCTCGCTGATTTGCGCGAGCGTGGCTTTGCCATTGAAACCTTCCAGGATGTTGCGAACGACCGCCGCAGGGTCCGATTTCAGGAGCACTTTGATCGCGTCCGGTTCATTCACTTTGCGGGCAAGGAAATGTTTGGACGGAATGGGGATCAAATTTTCCGCGGCATAGCCGAGCTGCATTGGATGTTTCAGTTTGCTTTTGAAATCGATCACGATCTGATTGAGCAACAGGTTCCACTCCGCCACCTGACCAAATCCCCAACTTTTGTGCAGACAAAACGAGCCAGGGCGCAATTGCTCTAATTGCTCAGCTGCTTTCGCCGTCAATTTTCCGGATTCGACTAACTTTTCCAGCTCAGCGTCCATGATCGGCCCAATCGTTCACATACGACGTATAGGTGGTCTGGACAGCAGGCGCAATTTGCGATTGCTCCGTGCGGTTGTGCGTGAAAGTCTCACACGATGCCGACAAGTATTTGGTTTTGGATTGCCTTCCACCTCGGCGTTTTCATTGCCATTGCGGTCGACCTGGCAAGTTTTAAACGGCGTCACCGTGCGCTCTCGATGCGCGCGGCTGGGTTGCGCAGCCTGCTGTGGGTACTTCTCTCCCTCGGATTTAGTTTGATCGTCTCCAAAATGCTGGGCCCGGATCGCGCCCTGGATTTTCTCACCGGTTATCTGATCGAGTACTCCCTCAGCGTCGATAACATCTTTGTTTTCGTTCTTATCTTCACCTACTTCAAGGTTCCACCGATTTCGCAGCATCGCGTTTTGGTATGGGGCATCGTCGGCGCCCTGATCATGCGCGGAATCATGATTTGGCTCGGCGTGTCGCTGGTCTCCGCCTTTCATTTCGTTCTCTATATCTTTGGTGTTTTTCTGATTATCACCGGAATCCGGATGGCTTTCAGCAAACAGCAAACTGACTTTGGCGACAGTTGGTTTCTGCGGATCTGCCGCAAGGTAATGCCGGTGACGCGCGATTTTCGCGGCTCGCATTTCACGGCGCGGATCGATGGCCGGCTCATGCTCACGCCGCTAGCCCTGGTTTTGCTTGTGATCGACGTAATGGATCTCGTCTTCGCGGTCGATTCGATACCGGCGGTTTTCGCCATCACGCAGGACACCTTCATTGTTTATACCTCGAATATCTGTGCGATCCTTGGCCTGCGCTCCCTGTATTTCCTGCTGGCGAATCTGATGGATCGGTTTGTCTACCTTCGCATCGGCCTCTCGATTATTCTCGTTTTTGTGGGAATGAAAATGATTCTGTCCAAAATCTTTCCGATCCCGAATTATATCTCACTCGTCGTCATTATGGGGATTCTATTGGTCACGATTTGCGTCTCGATTTTCATGACACGGACCCAAGTCACGGACGACTCACGAAATTAGGATTGTTTAATTCGTTCCTTCTGCTTACACTTTGAAGGTAGGTATGAAAACGCTCGCTTTTCTTGCCGCGCTCGCCATCGCGAGCATGGCCCTGGCAGATATTCATGACCCGCCTTCCAATGATTATGGTCCGACGCGCAAGTTCGGGCGTGGCTTGGCGAATTTGGTTCTCGCGCCGGCGGAAATTCCGGTAACGATTTGCACGGTTAACACGAACGAAGGCAATTCCGCCGCTGCGGGCTACGGGGTGGTGCGCGGGATTCGCCGCTCGGCCGCGCGACACGTTGCGGGCTTGCTTGAGCTTCTACTCTGGCCGGTGCCGGCTTATCGGCAAAGCTATTATCCGCTACTGCCTAGTGATATCCCATGGATTCACGCCGGCTATGCGGAGTTCCCGCCTGAGCTCGGTAACGAAACGAAGTATCCTTACGTCCGCGACTACTAATCTTCGTCTTCCGCTACGTTTTCTCGCGGTAGAAAGACGAGCGAAGATTACGAGGAAGAGGTAGAGGAAGATTGGAACTGCAGATACAGGATGTCGCCTTTGGCGGAAAAGGTGTGGCGCGCACCGATGGGAAGGCGGTGTTCGTGCCTTACGTCATCGATGGCGAGATCGTTTCCGCGAGTATTACACGCGAACACAAGAAATTTCTCGAGGCAGAGCTGGAGACCATCGTTACCCGTTCCCCTCATCGGGTCGAGCCGCGGTGCCCGTACTTCGGTCGCTGTGGCGGCTGCGTTTACCAGCACATCGAGTACGAACATCAGCTGGCGTTGAAATGGCGGCAGGTAAAGGAAACGCTGCGGCGTATCGGTGGATTAAAAGAACCGCCGATGCGGCCATTTATTCCATCGCCGATCGAATACCGATACCGCAATCGCATTACCATTCACGTGCGCGATGGGGTAATCGGATTTTTTCGCCGTGAATCCAACAAGCTGCTCGCAATCGAGCGTTGCCCGATCGCGCGTGATGAAGTGAATGCGAAACTGGCTGACCTGTGCGGCAGCAATCCGCACGATGGACACTATACCCTGCGGGTTACTGATGGCCCGCGGGTTTTCACGCAAGCCAATGATGGCGTCGCCGCCGCCATGCTCGATCTGGTCGATCGACTAATCCCCCCCGCAGGTGGCACGCTGATCGATGCCTACTGCGGCGCCGGATTTTTCGCGAAACGATTGCGCGCGCGTTTCGAAAGGGTAATTGGAATCGATTGGGACGAGTACGCGATCACCGTTGCCCGGGAAGATGCGAGAGATAACGAAACCTATGTGGTGGCGGATGTGGAGGCTGAACTAGGTGCGCGATTGCGATCGATCGCGTCTGCTTCGCACGAGGGAAACAGCGCGGTCATAGTTGATCCCCCCGCAACCGGTTTGACCAAAAAAATTCTCGAAATACTAATCGAATATAGACCGACCCAATTGATTTACGTTTCCTGCAACCCGGCCACTTTCGCGCGAGACCTTGCCGCACTGGAACAATCGTTTGGCATCGATTCAATCACCCCCTTGGACATGTTCCCCCAAACTGCCGAAATCGAAATGGTCGTGAAATTGACCGCCCAATCGAGCTATAAGCGCTTGCCAGCACCGCCCATTGTCAGATAAAAAACCCGCATGGATTTCAGCGCTCACTCTATTCTTTGGGTTTTACTTATCGGTCTCGTCGTCGGTGCCATCGCGAAATTGCTGATGCCCGGGAAAGATCCCGGCGGCTGCATTATTACAATCCTGCTTGGCATCGCAGGTGCCTTCGTTGGCACTTGGATCGGACGTCTCTTTATGGGCGAGAACTATCTCGCCGGCTGGATCATGTCGATTGTCGGCGCGATGCTGCTTCTGTTGCTTTACCGATTACTCTTCCGCAGAAGACCCTGAAACCTTAACACAAGATCACGCATAAGCTCGGAAATCGATTTCTTCGGGGAGTAAGTTTAAAACTTCCCAAATAATACGTCCCACAAGAAGATTTATCAGCGCGTTCGTTTTTCGGTGACCTTAGAAAAGTCGCTTCATTCTATTGCCAATGGCTGAACCGCCTAAATCCCGCGCGGCCGGAAAGTTGTCACTAGCGTCGCTGCCACTCCTTTCTCATTGACGTCGCTCTTTAGTCCGGTGTACGTCCTGGACTCATCCCAATTCGGCCCTGTTCAACGGCTTTCTCGTCCTAAAAGTACAAGCCACTCGCTCGATGGACTTGAGAATGCACTTGCGTCGGGCGCGCGGAACAGTCGAAAGTCGCGGCAACGAAAATGGCTGAACCCGCTTTCGGGCTAGCGGCTGGCGTACATCGGCCGCGCAATGTGGATTGGAAACGCGCGGCCGCGTTGCTCTATGGCGACTGGGGCACGAGCAAGGCGTACGTTATTGGTCTGGCATTTGTTGCCGCGGGTTTTTCTTCTTTTCCAATCATCCTTGCGGTTTGCGCTCTTACTGCGGTCGTCGGGTACAATTACATTATTGTTTGCAGTCACTTTCCGGATGGCGGTGGTGTTTATTCGGCAGCGCGCAAGCAAAGCCGATTTCTCGCTTCTGCGGGGGCTTTGTTATTGGTGGCAAATTTTATCGTCACCGCAGCCCTGAGTGGGTGGGCTGCCGTAAGTTACCTTGGTGTCCCCAGCGAAAATGCGCGGCTCGCCACCGCGGGGTTGATCCTTGTTGTCGGGATCATTAATTATTTCGGGCCGCGACACAGCGGTAGCGTTTCGATCTGGCTTGCGGTGCCCGCTGTGCTTGTTGTCGTCTTGATCGTCGTATTTAGCGGACCGCACCTGAAAGTCGCCGAATTGGAACCGGCGCATTCGAGCTTTGCGGTCACTTGGATCCAATTCGTTGGTGTCATTCTGGCGCTGAGTGGCGTAGAAGCGGTCGCGAACATCACCGGCGTGATGAAGCTCGACCCCGATTCGTCGCCGGACCGACCGAAAGTCACTCGCACAGCGACAAAAGCGATTGTCCCGGTGGCGATCGAGGTTGTATTCGGGACCACCCTTCTTGGCTGGGCGATGCTTTCGCTACCAAAATTTTTTGGGCCGCAGTTGGCAGATCACAAAGAGGACATGTTGCGCTTTCTCGCCGAACACTATGGCACGGTCGCAATAGCACCCTGGTTTGGAACCGCATTCGGCATCGCAGTCGGCGTTGTCTTCGGTCTTTTGCTCTTTAGTGCGGTGAATACCGCGGTCGTGGCGTTGATAGGTGTGGTCTTCATGATGGCCCAAGACGGCGAAATGCCGCGACAATTGGCGCGTCTAAATCGCCACGGCGTGCCGCAGCTCCCCTTGCTCGCCGCCGTCGCGCTCCCGATTCTCGTTCTCGCGTTGACCAACGATTTCAATGCCCTTGCTGGTTTGTACGCTGTCGGTGTCGTCGGCGCCATCGCGGTTAATCTCGGCTCGTGCAGTTTCAATCGTGAGCTTGCTCTCGGATGGTTTCAACGCTTCATCATGGTGTCGACATTCCTGGTCCTTTTCGCCGTAGAAGTCACGATTGCGAAAACGAAACCGGACGCGCTGTTTTTTGCCTGTAGTGTTTTGGGAATAGGGCTCACCCTGCGTTTTTATTCTCACAAGCTCTCTGGCCTGACGACCCTGACGGTAACACGCAAGATCGCCGACATGGTCGTCCCGAATTTGCCCGTCACGATGCAGCCGCGCCTTGAAGAGGGGCAAAAAATCATGGTCGCCGCCCGCGGAATCAATCCCGTGCTCAATTTTGCACTCGAAGAGGCGCAGCTCCGCAAAGCAATTCTCTGCGTCGTCTACGTAAAGGAAGTTGTCGTTTATTTTTCCGCAGGCCCCGCTGTCGCTGGCCGACCGAGGTGGCAGGAAGACCCCGAGGCCAACGCCATTATGTCGTTGATGCTAAAAGAGGGGCAGCAGCGCGGTGTATGCGTGCTGCCGGTATATGCCGTGAGCGAGGATGCTCCCGCCACGATTGTCGATCTTTCCGCGACTATGGGGGTCGATTGTTTGGTCATTGGAACTACCCAACGAGGCGCCCTGACGAATTTGCTCCGCGGCAGCGTGGCAAATCACATCGCTGAGAATTTGCCAGATTCGATTCGTTTGGTCATCTTCGGCTGATTACGAATCCGGTTTTTGTCGCGCGAAGCCTCGGGCAGCGTTTGCAACTGTAATCGTTGATCGGCATGGCCACACTAACTCTTAATCCGCCAGGCGCCGTTCACCGTCCCCGCAACGTCGATTGGAAACGCGCCGCCGCATTGCTCTACGGCGACTGGGGAACAAGTAAGGCCTACGTTCTTGGTTTGGCTTTTCTGGCCGCAGGTTTTTCATCGTTACCGATCATTCTCGCGGTTTGTGCACTCACTGGTCTGGTCGGAATCAACTACGCCATCATCTGCAAATATTTTCCCGATGGTGGCGGCGTTTATTCAGCAGCGCGCTCGCAAGGACGACTCCTCGCCGTCGTGGGCGCACTTTTACTGGTTGCGGACCTGACCGTAACAGCTGCGCTGAGTGGTTGGTCGGCCCTTAGCTACTTCAACATTCCAATTCTCAAAGAACACATCGTCCTCTCAACCGTTGCCGTGTTGCTGGTCATGGGCGTCATCAATTTTTACGGACCAAAACACAGTGGCAGTCTCGCTGTTATCCTCGCGGTGCCGACCGTACTCGCGGTCCTTGGGCTCATCATTATAAGCGCGCCGCACCTGACCACCCGCTATCACGAGCCCCTGCACGAAAGTTACTCTCACGTCTGGGTGCAATTTTGTAGTGTCATTCTTGCTCTAAGCGGTGTGGAAGCGATCGCCAATCTTACCGGAGTAATGAAGTTGGATAAAGGCGCAACCGTAGCTGAACCAAGCGTGGGGACCGAAGCAGCAAAGGCAATCTGGCCCGTCGCAGTGGAGGTAGTTATCGCAACCGCATTACTTGGTTGGGCAATGCTTTCGATGAATCCGAACAGCAGCGTACGTATGTGGGGCAGCGATTACTCGATTCGCCAAGCACTCAATTTCCGCAGTGAAGATATGTTGCGCTTTATCGGCGAATACTTTGGAAGCGCCAGCTTTGGTCCGGCTTTCGGAGAAATGTTTGGTTGGATTGTTGGCATTGTCTTTTTCCTCCTTCTCTTGAGCGCAGCCAACACTGCCATCGTCGCGATGATCGGTTTGCTTTACATGATGACACGCGATCAAGAAATGCCACCGCAATTCATGGCACTCAACCGGCATGGTGTGCCTCAGATCCCCCTCTTCATCGCGGTCGGGTTGCCCATAATCGTTATCATCACCACGAGGAACTTCACCGCCCTTGCCGGTTTGTACGCGATCGGAGTTGTCGGTGCCATTACTGTGAATCTGGGTTCGTGCTGCTTCAATCGCATCCTGCCGATCAAGATGTATCATCGCATTCTTTTCGGTATCACGTTCACGGTTCTTTTTCTTGTCGAAATAACCCTCGCGCACACGAAACCAGATGCGCTCTTTTTCGTGCTCTGCGTCCTCGGTGTCGGGCTCGCGGTGCGCGCCTGGACTCTGAAGCGGCGCGGGCTAACCACCGTGATGGTTCCCCAGCAAGTCGCGCAAATGGTTACGCCCGATCTTGCCACCACCATGCAATCGCGTTTAGAGGAAGGACAAAAAATCATGGTCGCCGCCCGCGGCATTACTCCGGTTCTGAGCTTCGCTCTGGATGAGGCACAATTACGAAGGGCAACGCTCTGCGTTCTCTTCGTGAAAGAGATCGCCGTTTACTATGCCGGTGGTCCAACTACCCTCGGCCGTGCGCGCTGGCAGGAGGATCCCGAAGCCAACGCCATCATGTCATTCATGCTCAAACTCGGTTCCGAACGCGGCGTTTTTGTACAACCTGTTTACGCTGTAAGCGAAGACGCCGCTACGACCATTCTCGATCTCTCCGCGACCATGGGCGTTGACTTTCTTATGCTCGGCACTTCGCATCGTCTGACCCTGACCAATCTTTTGCGCGGAAATGTTGTTACCAATATCGCGGCGCAATTACCCGATACCATTCGTCTGGTCATTTACGGTTGATGAGCCTCGCTTCCTGAATCGCGGGAGGTGGATTGGTCGCTCCGCAAGACGGCGGTCCGGTCCGGACCGATGGCAAAAACAATTGCGGCTTCGCCGCGTTACTTTAGCATCGAGCAAGGGACTGCTCGATCCACCTTTTCTCTTATGTCGTATTCTTGAATCTTTTGCCAGATGAGCCTGCCGAAAGTTTTCATCGCTGATTCCATTTCGCAGCGCGGAATTGATGAATTAACGCGCGATGGCGCACTGGAAGCGAAAGTGCAGACTGGACTGAGCGAAACGGATTTAACTGCTGCCATTCCGGACTTCGCGGCGCTGATCGTGCGTAGCCAGACAAAAGTGACCGCGAAAATTCTAAAGGCGGCCAAAAAATTGCGCGTTGTAGGGCGTGCCGGCGTGGGCGTGGACAATGTCGATGTCGAAACGGCAACACGCCGTGGCGTGGTTGTGTTGAATGCGCCGGGGGCGAATACCATCTCAACGGCGGAGCATACGTTTTCGTTGCTGCTCAGTCTGGCGCGTAACATCGCGCGTGCCGACGCCACCTTGAAAGGCGGCACCTGGGACCGGAAAAATCTGGAAGGCGTCGAGCTCTACAACAAAACGCTCGGCATTATCGGCATGGGCCGAATCGGCAGCGAGCTCAGCCGCCGCGCGATCGCCTTTGGAATGCGTGTTGTTGCCTTTGATCCGTACCTGTCTGCATCACGCGCGCGAAGCCTCCAAGTCGAGCTGGTGGAAGATCTCGATGAATTGCTCCCTGTCGCTGATTTTATTTCGCTGCATACGCCGCTGACCGCGGAGACGCGTCATATTTTGAACGCGGACTGTCTCGCTAGGACAAAACGCGGCGTGCGCATCATCAATTGCGCGCGCGGCGGCTTGATTGACGAACCGGCGTTAGCTGATGCCATTTCCAATGGCCACGTCGCCGGCGCTGCGCTCGACGTTTTTGAAACGGAACCATTGCCGGCCGATTCGCCGCTGCGACGAGTTTCGAAGTTGGTCCTGACACCTCATCTGGGTGCTTCCACCGCGGAAGCGCAGGAAAGTGTCGGGATCGAAATCGCGCAGTCGATTCGCGCCGCGTTGCTCGAGGGGACAATTCGCAATGCCGTCAACATGCCGACGCTGGACGCGAAAACGCTCGCGCTGATCGGGCCTCACCTGCGCTTCGGCGAGAAACTTGGCCGCTTCCTTTCCCAGCTCGCCCCGCGCCGGGTCGATTTCCTCAACATTAATTACAGTGGAAAAGTAAACGAAGTCGATACTACCGCGATTACGCGCGCGGTGTTGAAAGGCTTTTTGCGAAGCGCTGGCGGGAACGAAGTGAATGAAGTAAACGCACCTGCATTCGCCGAAAGTTTGGGTCTGAAAATTACCGAGACGCGGCTGAGCGCGCCCGGGGATTACTCCGACATGCTGGAGCTTTCTGCCAATGCCGAAGGAAAAGAAATCTCGGTAGGGGGCGCATTTTTTGGAATCACTCCACGAATCGTTAGCATTAACACGCGGCCGGTCGAAGCGCGCCCGCATGGAGTTATTCTCGTGCTCGAAAACACCGATCGTCCCGGTATGGTCGGCCGGATCGGCACGTTGCTCGGCGAACACGGCGTTAACATCGCCACCATGTCTCTCAGCCGAAATCAGGCCGGTGGAACCGCGCTCACGGTTTTGAATTTAGACAGCTCGCCCGACGAAAAGTTGCTCAACCAAATTCGCGGCAGCGAAGATATCCGAAGCGCTCAGGTAATCGAGTTGTAGGCGGAAAAAGGTTTGCGTCCATTTCGCGAGCGAATCAATTTTGCCGGCACACACACTTTTATGGGAGCGATTCTAGGCACACTCGTCATTGGCTTGGTCGTTGGAGCTATCGCAAAATTGCTTATGCCGGGCCGCGATCCTGGTGGTTGTTTAGTCACGATTCTGCTCGGCATCGCCGGCGCCTTTGTGGCTGGATTTCTCGGCCGCGCTGCCGGCTGGTACGAGCCGGGACAACCTGCTGGCTTCATCGCCTCGGTTATCGGCGCCATGTTGCTTCTCTTGGTCTATCGATTGATCAAAGGGCGCCGACCATAGCATAGTACAGTGGTCGCAAATCCGATTGCGCAGATTCGCGCCCGATGCGCTGGTAGCCGATGCGACAGCCGAAGCGTTGGGCGATTCTGTTCGCCTTTGCCGCGCTCTACCTCATCTGGGGTTCGACTTATCTTTTTATTCGCCTCGCCATCGACTCCATTCCGCCATTCCTCATGGCGGGTTCACGCTATCTGACGGCTGGCTTTTTGATGTACGCGCTCGCGCGTGCGCAGGGTGCGAAATCTCCGGCGCGAGTGACGTGGCAATCGTCACTCATCGTCGGCGGATTCCTCCTGCTCGGTGGGAATGGCGGCGTGACTCTCTCCGAAAAATATATCGAGACCGGGCTGGCAGCGGTCATCGTCGCGACCGTCCCTATTTACATTGTCTTGCTCTCCTGGATTACCCGAGCAACACCGCGCCCGAGATTGTCCGTTTTGCTCGGTCTCGCGGGCGGATTCATTGGTGTCGGATCACTGATGGCGCCAGCCATCCATTTTTCAGCTAACGATTCGCAGCGCCCAGTTATCGGAATGTCGATCTTACTTGTCGCTTCGTTCCTGTGGTCGGTCGGATCACTTTATTCGCGCAGTGCAACAAGTGCTGACTCGCCGTTTCTTGCCGCTGCTCAGCAAATGATCTGTGGCGGTGCGCTTCTCTTCCTCGTCGGATTGATCACGCGTGAAAAGGTTAATCCGCACGCCGTCAGCTCGCACTCAATCTGGGCGTGGATTTATCTGGTCCTGATTGGCGCCATCATCGGTTTCAGCGCTTATATTTATCTGCTGCGGCATTGCGATCCGGCAAAGGTCGCGACCTATGCTTACGTTAATCCGATTGTGGCCGTGATCCTCGGCACCCTGTTCCGGGGCGAGCATCTTACTTCGCGCACGATCGCGGCGGCGGTGTTGATCATTGGCTCGGTGGCAATTGTTATCACCACAGAACAATTAAGACCGAAATCCGTGGCGCCAGTTTAAACTGCATTGGCAAAACCCGATTACGCCGCACGGCGTTCGTTAGGATGCTTGGCAATTCGTTCGATGTCTTCTCTAATATTGTCTAATGGCTGAGACTCCGACAAAAGAAGCAATTGAAGTCGTTCTGAAAAACTGGCGCGCAGAAGTGGAGACGGCGCGAGTTTATCGTGACCTGGCGGAACGCGAAAGGGACGAAAAACGCAAGGCGATTCTCATCCGCATGGCGGAAGCGGAAGAACGTCATGCCCAACGCTGGGAGCAAAAATTACGCGATATGGGTCAGCCGATCCCAGTACTACCCGACACTTTCTGGATGCGACTTCAGCGAAGATTCACGCGCTCGCTCGGAACCGATATTGCCATTCGCCGAATGGAGGCGGCCGAGGAAAAACATGAGCGAGAATTTTCCGCGCAACGCGACCGCGCGCTCGCGGGCGAACAGGACGTGCAGGAATTTTTGCGCACCAGTGCTCTGGAAGAAAAAGCGCATGCCCGCGCGCTCAGCGCCATGGCCGGCCCGGCAAATCCCAAGACGGCTCTGGACACTATTCTAAAACGCGAACGCTGGCACGGACGCGGTGGCAGCTGGGTGGCGGATGCAATCTACGGCGTCAACGACGGGCTGGGCGCGGTCTTTGGAATCGTCTCGGGCGTTGCGGGCGCGACCGGCAATCAACAGCATTATGTTTTGATCTCGGGGCTTGCTGGAATGCTTGCATCGTCTCTGTCGATGGGTGCCGGCGCTTACCTGGCGGGCAAAAGCGAGGGCGAAGTATACGAAGCCGAAATCGCGCGCGAAAAGGCCGAGGTTGAAGAGAATCCCGAGGAAGAAATTGAAGAGATGGCGCTCTTTTATCAGCTCCAGGGCTTCAGCGTCGAAGAATCGCAAAAGATGGCCAAACGCTTGGCCGAAAATCCGGAGCAACTGGTGCAGGCGATGGCGCAAAGCGAGCTCGGACTGTCGGAGCATCGGTTTCCCAATCCTTGGAAATCGGCAGCCTCCGCGTCGATTTCGACCGCGGTAGGCGCGTTCATTCCCATCGTCCCGTTTTTCTTCATGAGTGGACTCCCGGCCGTGATCGTTGCGTTTATCGTTAGCATCGTCGCGCATTTCGTTGTCGGCGCGGTTAAGTCGCTGATTACGATTCGGTCGTGGTGGGCTTCGGGTTTCGAGATGACGCTTGTCGGCATCATCGAAGCGGTCGTGACCTATAGTCTCGGACTCGCCTTCGGTGCGTTAGGCTGAAATTAGTCGGCCGGCCTGAGCCTAATTGGGTCGAGTTGCCCCTACGCGCACCGGGCGGGTTCGCTGCCTTGGGTCAACGGCTAGCTCTACCTCTTTTTTGGGGAAAATTGTAACCCCAGCGCTGTTTCAGAAGTCAAAGTAAACGAGGCGTATGACGCCACGGACTACGATTTATAAATGGCATGTCAAAACGAACTATTTTCAGCATTATCGGTGTTTTTCTCCTTCTGCTTGTGGGGTGGAGTTACCATCGTAGTACCCTGCCTGACAAGGCAAGTGATAGCAGCCGGTCTAGCCACGGGCGCGGCGGATCGACGGGCGTTGGCGGATCCGTTCCGGTCGTCGCTGGAAAGGCGGAGCAGAAGGATGTGCCAATTTACCTCGACGGCTTGGGCACGGTGCAGGCGTTTAATACCGTGACCGTTCACACCCGGGTGGATGGTCAATTGCAACAGGTGCTTTTCTCCGAAGGGCAGGACGTAAAGACCGGCGAATTGCTCGCAATAGTTGATCCCCGCCCGTTCCAAGCTGCGGTCGATCAGGCGGTCGCCAAGAAAGCGCAAGACGAAGCTCAATGGGCCAACGCCAAAGCCAATCTCGCGCGCAATACCGACCTCTTGAATAAAAAGGTGATCGATCAGCAGGATTTTGACAGATCCAAGTATCAGGGCGACCAATTTCAAGCCGCAGTCCAAGCCGATCAGGCCGCAATTGAGAGCGCTCAGACAAATCTCGATTACACCCAGATCAAGTCACCGATTGATGGGCGCACGGGTGTTCGCCTTGTGGACGGCGGCAACATCGTCCACGCCGCAGATCAAACCGGAATTGTAGTAATTACTCAGCTCCATCCGATTTCGGTGTTGTTCACTCTTCCGGAGCAGAATTTGCAATCAATTCTGAACGAAGGCGGCGCAACCGGCGGATTGCGCGTGCTGGCTCTGGACCGCGGGAACACAACCACGCTGGACGAAGGGACACTGGCAGTGGTCGACAACGAGATCGATCAAACAACCGGGACCATGAAGTTAAAGGCGACGTTTCCGAACGACCAGCTCAAGCTCTGGCCGGGAAAGTTTGTGAACGCGCGTTTGATTCTGACCACGCGGAAAAATGCAACCGTTGTGCCGGCTAGCGTAGTACAACGTGGTCCGCAGGGCACATACGCC
>QHPU01000137.1 GCA_003219175.1 Verrucomicrobiota bacterium
ATTTCCGCTTACAGCATGGAATATGCTGCACATGGCCTTCATGGAAGCAAACATGAAGGCTACCGTCTTGAAATTCACGCCGGCCAACGCTGCCCTGCGTCGGACGGCGGGAGTGCGTTTGCGGGCTTCGGCGCCCGCGGACGAGGCACTGAGCCCGCCAGATTTGCGAACCGCCCTCGGCGAATTGCGCATATACGAAGCCGAGCTGGAGATTCAAAACGAAGAGTTGCTCGACAGCCGCGCTCGAATCGAAGAATCGCAAAGGAAGTATTTCCGCCACTTTGACCTAGCACCGGTCGGACTGATCCGGCTAAACCTCAAAGGCCAGATCCTCGAAGCCAACATCCTTGGAGCGCAGATGCTCGACGAGACACGCACACTGCTCAACACTGTCCCGCGCAGCTTCCTCGCCCACGTCTCTCCCGAATCGCACGTTGTCTTCCAGCAGCACCTCGAAGCCGCGCTTGCCTCAGGCAAAATGGAAACGTGCGAACTCTCAGTCCGGAACACCGCCGGCCACGAGACTTTTGTCCGCATCCAAAGCGTCGTCAGCCACAGCGAGAAAGATCAGAAAGATTTCTACGTGACGCTTACCGATCTCACGGAGCGCCGCGAGATCGAACAAAAGCTCGAGCTACAAAAGGCGCTGGCCGAGGCAGCCGTGACCTCCAAAGAACTTTTCTTCGGAATGCTTTCGCACGAGCTGCGTAACCCGCTCACGCCCCTTGTCGCGCTTCTCGAAGATCTCGCGACGGAACCGGGACGTTCGGCAAAAGATCGGGCCGCGCTCGCAATCATGCGTCGCAATCTTGATTTGGAGACTCATTTCATCGACGACCTCCTCGATCTAACGCGTGTCACGAGCGGCAAGCTTGAACTTCATCGCGAAACGACTGACGTGCATTTGTGTCTCCGGCAGGCGATCGAAATCTGCCAGCTTGATATCGACGCCAAAAAACTCCAGCTTGCGATCGACCTCGGCGCCCCGCGGCACTTTGTGGACGCGGACGCCAGTCGTCTCCAGCAGATCTTTTGGAACCTGATAAAAAACGCAGTCAAATTCACGCCTGCGGGCGGCCGCATCGCCGTAGAAACACGCTCCGACGAGCCTTCACGACTGAGCGTCGAGTTTCGCGATACAGGCATCGGGATTGACTCTTGGGCGCTGTCGCATCTTTTCGAGCCATTCTTCCAGATCGAGCGCTCGCTTAAACAGCGCACCGGTGGCGGAGGCCTCGGACTCGGGCTGGCGATCTGTAGAGCGATCACCGAAGGGCACGGAGGCTCGCTCACCGCTATCAGTGCCGGGTTGGGCAAGGGCACGACATTTTGTCTTGAATTGGCGACCGTCGCCGAGCCTCATACGCAACTGCGCCGACTTTCCACCAGCACCCCCGCGCCGGCGCGGCGCGAAGGCCTGCGGTTGCTCTTTGTGGAGGACCACGACGACACCCGGGAAGTTCTCGCGCGGTTGTTGAGTCGGCGAGGATACTGCGTCGAGGCGGCCCGAAACGCGCAGGAAGCGCGCTCCCTTTCCAATGAAAAAACCTTCGACCTACTTATCAGTGACATCGCTCTGCCGGACGCCACGGGATGCGAGTTGCTGAGAGAGTTGGGCTCTAAGCATAGGCTGTGCGGTATCGCGATGAGCGGCTTCGGCTCGGATGCTGACGTGGCCCAGAGCCGGACAGCCGGCTTTCTCGAACACTTGATTAAGCCAATTGATGCAACGGCCTTGGATGCCGCTATTCAGCGGGTTGTCGGAAAATCTGCCTGACGGGCATACTACGCTCCGCATCGAACTAAGCTCGCGAGTATTACGCTGATCGAGGAAATCGTCGAGATCGACATTGAATTCCAAGGCGCGCCACAGCGCAGCGAAGGCGCCATTGCGCTATCGGGAGAAGAACAAGACTGAGACCAGGCCAAAGATGGGAATGAGAATTGGTAACGCGAACTTGCAGATGTAGCCAATGAAGCTCGGCGTGGGAATGCGTCCATGTTCGGCGATGCTTTTGACCAGCAGATTCGGCGCGTTGCCGATGTAAGTGAGGGCGCCGAAAAATGCTGCGCCTAAAGATACCGCGGCCAGCTCGCGCCCATCGCTGGTAACGAACGCGGCGATCCGGGCGATATCCTTCAAGTCTAACCCGTGCAGCCCAAGGACTGCAGCAAAGAATGCCAGGTACGTCGGCGCGTTATCGAGCAACGCCGAGAGCAGACCGGTCGCCCAATAAAAATCGAACTCGCTGCGCAACCCAAGTTCGCCTGCCGATTGCTCCATGAAAGCCAAGACCGGAATCACCGTGCCGAAAATGCCGAGGAATAGCCAGGCAACCTCCTTGAGTGGAAGGAAACTGAAATTATTCGACTCCCGAATTCGTTTCGGCGTCCCCAGATAAGATCCAAGCGCAGTCAGGACGACTAGCGGTTCGCGCCAGCCGGCCGGAACCGCAATGATCGCCGCCAAAATGACAAAGAGGAAAATGAAATTGTGCGCTCCGTCGCATCGCCATGAACTCAAATCCGCAGTTTTCCGGCTCGCGCGGAAGTTCATGAGATCAACCACAAAAAAGACGAGAAGAATTAAGAAAACCGTCGTCGACCATGGTCGCCAGCAGTGTTGCAACGTCCAGAAAAACGGCACCCCGTTGAGGTACCCGAGGAGCAAGGGCGGACCGACCGGCAAAAGCGCGCCACCGACATTGCTAACGACAAATATGAAGAATGCGATGTGCATGGGCGCGATTCGGCCACGATTCATTGCGATCCACGGGCGGATAAGTAAAAGCGACGCTGCTATTGTCCCGATCAGATTGCCGAGGACGGCGCCAGCAAGAAGAAAAAGTGTATTTCGGAGGGGACTACTCGGCGCTTTCGCCCGCAGATGAATGCCTCCGGCGACAACGAAGAACGAACCAACGACAACCATGAAGGTGACATATTCCATCCCGGCGTGAATAATTCGTGCCGGCTGCTTCAGCACCAAAAAGTAGTACAAGCAAACACTGCCGGCGAGCGCGAGACAGAGCTTGTGATAGTGCCGCTCCCAATGATGCTGCGCAATCCACGGGCCAAGTGTGATCGCCAGCAACAGAACCGCAAATGGCACCATCGCGAGTCGATTCGGCTCAGTTGCAATGAAATTCAGGGTCGACATCCTTGTGAGGTCCTATTTGAGATGATCGTCCAGCTCTGGCAAACCAAACTCACTGGACAGTTCCCGTTGCCGACGCGAAGGGTCAGGATTCAAATTTGAAACCTGGAGGAGGAATTATTTATGGCGACACGAACGAGCTCAGCGGTTTGGGAAGGAAATCTCAAGGAAGGGAAGGGAACAATGAAAGTGGGACGCAATGCCTATGAAGGCCCATTTTCGTTTGCTTCGCGCTTCGAGAATGGGACCGGAACGAATCCGGAAGAATTAATCGGCGCGGCCGAGGCAGGCTGTTTTTCGATGGCGTTATCGAACGGTCTTACCAAAGCCGGTCATACCCCGAAGCGAATCAGCACGACCGCGAAAGTGAATCTCGAAATGGTTGGTGGCGGACCAAAGATCACCTCCATCGATTTGGATTGCGAAGGCGAAGTCCCAGGAATTGATGAGGCGAAGTTCAAGGAGATTGCGGAGCAAACAAAGAAGGCGTGCCCGGTTTCCGTCGCGTTGAGCGGGACGGAAATCAAGCTGAATGCGAGGTTGAAAAGCTGAGCGAGCGTGTCATTCCGAACCGCGGCCGATTGTTATCGAAGCAATGGGCGATATCGATCTGGCTAGGCGGGTCGTAGACGACTTGGCGACTTGTTGAGCTTAGGCGAGATCCTTCGCTTCGTTCAGGATGATAGCGCGACAAGTTTGGTCGCGCATCGCTACCAGGGTGCGGCTTCATTGTAGCTGCCGCTGTTACCAGCGGCGGACTGCCAGAATTTCTGCCGCTGGGACAGCGCCAGCTACATCGGGATAACTCGAAAGCGGATTTTCACGTTCCGCAGCGGGCTCCCTCGGCCTACATTCGGGATGACAGCTGTAGCGGCCGCTACAACTACAGCTTGGCGTAAACGCCGATCAACGGGCGCTTGGATGGAGTGGGTGAGCGGAAATCGCTCACAAAACCATCCTTCGTTCGGAATTCCACATGCCCGACACTCCGGCTCGTTCCATAAACCAGCACCGAACCGATGGGCGCGGCAAATGGATCGCGCACTGATAATTTCTTGAAGCCGTAGTTGCTAACAAGATCGTACGCCGCGTCTCGAGCCAATTCGCTTTTCGGCCGCGAGTCGATCACACCGGACGCGAGCAATGCTTCCTTAACATAATGCCAGCACAGTGAGCGCGAGTGCGCATGCGCGCGCTCCTCCGCGATGCTCGCCGCGCGCAATAGCTTTGGATCAAAATGTTTGTCCGCCGTGGCCAGCGGATGGACGATTTGATTCGGATAATAATGGGTAATGACCTGAACCGATTCGCGTTTCCCTTCAGGGGTTTTGAAACTGTAATGCGCCATCGGCCGTATCGGTTCGCTTATTGGCGTCGTTGTGGCTTTGGGCGCGATCGGTCGTATCGGCTCGCTTATCGGCGTCATTATTTTCTGTGCCGTCTCCTTCTTAACAACCTGCGGCACCGGCTTGCTAACAAGTTCCGGCATCCGCTTCGTCGCTACTGACGGCATTTCCTTCGTGGTGACGGTCGGTTTCTCCTTCGCGATTGTCTGCTTCTCCTTTGTAACCACCTGCGGTTCTTTCGTGACCATCTGCGGTTCGCTCGTCTGCGGCACGTGAGGCGTCTCACTCAAAATCACTTCGGGTGTTTCCTTGGTTATGACCTGAACGGAATCTTTCTTTGCCGGTGGCGGTTGGCTGGCGCTTACCGCAAGCTTGGGAGGTGCGAGCGTCTGGGCGTAGGCGATGGTTGTAAAAATCATCAAGAGCGCAGCGGTGGCCGCGCTTGAACGGACGCTCCTTGGCACGGATTTGCGTATGCCCCGAAATACAGCCCTCGGCAAGAAATTTTTTTCGAATTTTAAAACAACTTGCGGAAGAAAAACTCTTCTGCTCAAAGACGATACGCGCTACATCGGAGCCATGAACGGAGCGCTGGAATCGCAGGCACAGGCGAGGGACGTCAAAATCATCGCCGGCTTTTCCTTGCTGGGCTTAGCTGTTCATCTGCTTACCAACCGCGGCTACGGTTACTTTCGCGACGAACTTTATTTCATCGCCTGCGCTCGCCACTTGGACTGGGGTTACGTCGATTTCTCACCGCTGAGTGCGTGGCTCCTCCGAGGCGAACTGATTCTGTTCGGCAGGTCACTCTTTGCCGTGCGCATTTTGCCGGCAATTGCGAGCACGCTTGCCATCGGCCTTGCTGGAATACTTGCGCGAGAAATGGGCGGCAGATTTTGGGCGATCACGCTGGCTTGCACGGGAATGCTTGGGAGTTTGTTTTTCCTGGCGATCGGCAATTTCTATTCGCCCAACGTTTATGAACCGTTGTTCTGGACCGGCGCGATTTACTTTCTGGTCCGTATCATTAACGGCGCGCCGCTGCGAACGTGGCTTTGGTTCGGGTTGGTCATCGGTCTCGGACTGCAAAACAAGCATTCGATGGCTTTCTTCGGCATAGCGATCGCAATTGCGATCTTGTTTAGCTCAGAACGTAAACATCTCGCAAGAAAATGGATCTGGCTCGCGGCGGCGATCGCTGTTGGCATCGCGCTGCCAAATGTCATTTGGCAGGTTCAGCGCGGGTGGCCGACTTGGGTGTTGCTGCACGGAATTGCGCAGAGCAACAAAAACGTCGTTCTCACGCCGTCGCAGTTTTTCCTGCAGCAAATCACGTTGATGAATCCAGCAACGTTTCCGATTTGGTTTGGCGGATTAATCTGGCTGCTCGTTTCCCGGGAAGGTCGCCGCTATCGCGTCATCGCCTTCGCATACCTAATCGCGCTGGTCGAATTTATCCTAATGCACGGCAAAAATTATTATCTCGCCGGAGCGTACCCGATGCTGTTCGCTGCGGGTGGCGTCGCTTTCGAACGGATATTCGCAGTGCGGCTTCGATGGCTCAGACCGGCAACCGCCGTTCTCATTCTCGGATCCGCGGGCACTCTCGCTCCGGTGGTGCTTCCAATTTTGCCGCCGGACAAGCTGCTCGCTTACATGCGCACGATTCATTTTGAGGTCCCGCGCACCGAAACGTCGCACACCGCCGCTTTGCCCCAACTTTTTGCCGATCAGTTCGGCTGGGAGGAAATGGTGCAATCGGTAGCACGGGTTTATACCAGCCTGCCGCCGGACGAGCGAAAACGCGCTGGAATTTTCTGTCAGAACTACGGCGAGGCCGGCGCGATCGATTTCTTCGGCCCGAAATATGGATTACCGCCGGCCCTCAGCGGACACCAAAATTACTTTTACTGGGGACCGGACGAGTACACCGGCGAAATCATGCTCGTGCTTGATGACGACGCGACGGACGAGCGCGAACAGTTTCAGTCGGTCCAAGACCGCGGACCAGTCGAAACGAGTCCTTGGGCGATGCCAAACGAGCAACGTCTTCATATTCTCATCTGTCGCGGGCTGAAAACGTCATTACGCGAGCTTTGGCCAAAGCTCCGCGTCTGGTTGTGAGTGACCAAAATCAACGCGCGTTTGGCTCCGCAGAGCGTCGCCCTACCAACAAAAGCGCGGCACGCAAAATTCTGGTAGGGCGAGACTCTGTCGAGCCGATAACCTAACATGTATCAACGATTCAATCGTCGGCGTCCCGCTGAAGGCGTCTTTGTTTGTCGAGGTCAATCAACGATTGTTTTCGTCACCGCTTGTAGCCGAAAACGGAAACCCGTATTGGATAATCCTATTTTTCACGCCGCATTAATCGATTCGTGGCGTGAAGCCTCAAGTTGGCTGGTCGGCTTTTATTTGATCATGCCGGACCACGTCCATTTGTTTTGTGCACCCTCCGACGAAAGTCATGAGATCGAGACATGGGTAACGTTCTGGAAGCGCTGCTTGCGGCGGCGCTTGAAGACGGCCGAGCAACTTTTTCAGGCGCACAGTTTCCATCATCGGCTTCGACAAAACGAAAGCTATTCCGAAAAATGGAATTACGTGCGGATGAATCCGGTGCGCGCAGGATTGGTCACTGATCCAGATGAATGGCCTTATCAAGGCGCTCTTAACGAATTAGATTGGTGATCCAGCGTGGCTCCGCGGAGCGTCGCCCTACCAACAGAAGCGGGGGCGCAAAATTTTGGTAGGGCGAGATTCTCTCGAGCCACTAGCGCAGTTAAACGTGAAAGTGGTAGGGCGAGACTCTGTCGAGCCACGCACAGACGCCCGCCCTTGTATCTGGGCGAGGCAGCGTCTTTGAGGCAAAACAAAGCGGCTGCGAAATCTTAGACGCCACAGGTCAAACCTTGGGGCTTAGACCGGGTTGTAGTGTGATCCGCAGCCGCAGCAGTGCTCTTTTCAACTCGAACAGAACACATTAGCAATCAGAGATGTCCCAGCTAGGCTCACCCTTGACCATCAATACAATGAAGACTAGCCGACGTCATTTCATCAAAGTTTCTGCCGCCAGCGCATTTGCTTTAAGCACAGGAACGCCAAGGCTGTTGCTCGCAAACACGGTGAAACCTCTGCGCATCCTCATCCTCGGCGGCACCGGCTTCACCGGACCGTTCCAGGTAAAATATGCCTTGAGCCGCGGACATAAGGTTACCGTTTTCAATCGTGGCAAAACGCATCCCGACGAACTACCAAAGGGAGTCGAGCAATTGGTTGGCGACAGGAATGGTCAGCTCGATGCCTTGAAGGGAAAACAATGGGACGTTTGTATTGATAACCCGACGACGCTGCCCGCCTGGGTACGCGACGCCGCGCAGGTCCTGAAGGGGAACGTCGACCGTTACGTTTTTATTTCGACTATTTCGGTTTATGCCGATACCAACACCGGTCCGGACGAAAACGCCACGCTGGCGAAATACGAGGGGGCCGACCCCTACAAGGAAACGCTGGAAGCGATGAGGGCCTCCGGATTCAAGACCTATGGACCGCTCAAAGCTCTCAGCGAACAAGAGACGCAAAAATGGTTTCCCGGAGAATCACTCATTATCCGGCCGGGGCTGATTGTCGGTCCGCGTGATGAAACCGATCGCTTCACCTACTGGCCGGTGCGAATCGATCGTGGCGGTGAAGTTCTGGCACCGGGCGATGCGAAAGATCCCGTGCAATTCATCGACGGACGTGATCTGGCGGAATGGACCATTCGCATGGCGGAAAATGGCGAGATCGGAATCTACAACGCCACCGGCCCGGCGAAGGAACTCGGTGTCGGCGGCATGCTCGATGGAATCAAAAGCGCTCTGAATTCGAACGCGACGTTCACATGGGCCGACGCGGCATTTCTCAAACAACAAAAAGTCGAGGCGTGGTCGGACATGCCAGTGTGGGCCGGCGACGAATTAGGATTGTCGCGCACGAATATCAGTCGCGCGTTGGCGAAAGGCTTGACTTTCCGACCGCTTGCTGACACCGCGCGCGACGCGCTGACCTGGTTCAAAGCGCAAAAGCCGGAACGACAGGCGAAATTGCGAGCCGGTCTGACGTCGGAACGCGAGAAAGAAGTACTCGCGACGTGGCACCAGAAAGCTGGGTGACGCGTACGCTACCCATGAACCTATTGCAAAAGATCGTCGATGTTCGCGCGGCCGAAGTTCGCGCGCTATGGCTAGGCTTCGCTTTTCACTTTCTCATTCTCACCGCCTATTACATCGTCAAGCCGATTCGGGACAGCATCGCAGCCGGCAATCGATTAGAAACGTTACCATGGATGTTTACCGCGACGTTGATTGTCATGCTGATCGCCAACACGATTTTCGCCGCCACTGTCGCGCGGATGGAGCGGCGAAAATTTATCCCGTTCGCCTACGCTTTCTTTATTTTAGTCCTGGCGCTTTTTTTCATGCTGATGAGAACCGGTTCGTCGGCACAGCAGGTGTGGACGGGACGCGCATTCTACGTGTGGGTCAGCGTTTTCAATTTGTTTAATACTGCAATTTTCTGGGCGTTCATGACCGATCTTTTTACCGTGGAGCAAGGCAAACGGCTCTACGCTTTCATTGCGGTCGGCGGAACGCTCGGGGCGATTGCCGGCGCTTACATCACGAAGAATCTCATTCGAGGCATGGGACCGGCAAACCTCATCGCGATTTCAGCAACCCTGTTTGCGATTGTCTGCTTCTTGGTGCGGTTTTTTCCAAACAATTTCACCGAACGAAACAGACTTGTGGGCACTCGAGAACAACCAATCGGGGGAACCGCCTGGTCCGGTATCACACACATCGCTCGCTCGCCTTATCTATTCGGCCTGGCCGCCAGCATCTTGCTTTACACCACCACCTCAACGTGGGCATATTTTCAGCAGACCACTCTCGCCGGCCAAGCGTTAAAGACAAGCACGGATCGGACAGTTTTCCTGTCGAACTTGGAAATCTGGGTGAACACGATCACCCTTCTCATTCAGATTTTTCTCACCGGCCGTCTTCTAAAGTGGTTCGGGGTGGCGTTCACGCTCATATCGCTGCCATTCCTCAGCATGCTCGGCTTTGCGGCAATGGCGATTGCGCCGAGTCTATCGATGTTGGCGTTTTTCCAAGTAACGCGTCGTGCTGCGGCCTATGCTTTGATGCGCCCCTCGCGCGAGATTCTTTTCACCGTTTTAAGACGCGAAGACAAATACAAGGTTAAAAGCGTCACCGATACGCTTGGTTATCGTGTCGGCGACCAGTTAGGTGCCTGGTCGTACGGTGGGCTTGGACCGAATGGACTTGGACTCAGCCTCAATATCATCAGTTGGTTTGCTGTGCCGATCACTGCCGGCTGGTGCCTGCTCAGTCTCTGGCTTGCGCGTAAGCAACACGCGCTCGCTGTGGCTCAGCGTCAGGAAATCCCGGAAGTCGCGGTTACGACTTAATGTAAACGCCCAGCAACGGACGGCGCGACGGCGTTTTCGAACGGAAATCGCTCACGAAACCATCTTTGGTCCGAATCTCGACGTGACCGGCGGCGCGGTTGGCATTGTAAACGAGAACGGAGCCAACCGGCGCCTGATACGGATCGTTCACCGGCAATTGTTTGAAACCGAAATTATTGACCAATTCCTGACCGGCTTCTTTGGCGTAGGCGGTCGTCGGACGGGACCGAATCACCCCCGCCGCCAGAAGCGCCTCTTTCACGTAATGCCAGCATTGCTGACGCGAATGGGCGTGAGCGCGTTCCTCAGCAATCGTAGCCGCACGCATTAATTTGGGATCGAGTTTGCGATCGATTTTGGCAAAGGGCTGCACGATTTTGTTGGGCTGATACTTTTCGACAACATCGACGGAGGTGGCTTTACCGGAAGCGTCTTTAAAAACAAACTTAGACGGCTGTTGTGGGTTGGGCGGTGTAGTCGCCGGGGCGGTTGCCGGAAAGAGAACGGGGCAGGCGACTGAGAGGAGCGCTAGGGGGAGAATTTTCTGCATTGGAGCCGCCCTCTATAGTGCATTTTGCGGGCCTGACAAGCGATTTTTCAGCAAAAATTCCATAATTACCATATGATGTGGGGAGCACCACTGGCATCCACAATCCCACGTGCTTCCGATCATTAATTGGGTAGCCCTTTTATCGGGATGCCCGCCGGGGTTGTTTGCGTCCCGACAACCCTTTTTGACGACAATGGCCACGCATTTTGCCCTGCTTTTCGGCCTCCTTTTTGCCCTGCTTTTCGGCCTCCTCCTTGTAGCCCCGCTCGCCCAGGCCGCCGAACCGTCCACGCTCGTCCGGGTCACGACCTACTGCCGCGAAGAAGGTCAACCGCACGCCGCCTCCAATGGCGCGCGTCTCCGCAACGGCCATTGCGCAGTCGATCCAAAAAAGATCCCTTACGGCAGCAAGATTATTTTGGGCAGTGAGGAACTAATCGCCGTTGATACCGGGCCGGCCGTGGTAAGCCGAAAAGCAGCGCGTGGGTCAGGTCGTAATCGAGCGGAAAGAGAGGCCATGGTCGTCGACCGGTACTTTGAAACAAGATCACAGGCCCTGGCATGGGAAAAGTCGCACCCGCATTTCATGAAGGTACAAATTGTTACGCCGGGAAAGATGAAATCGGTGGCTAACAATTCGCCGCCGCCGCCGGTCGCCGCAGCGCCACGGGTTAGCATGGCAGTTGCATTGCAACCGGCTTTTCCAACGGGCGATTCATATTTCGGTGCTTTCTCTGAATCCTCCCCCAGCACTATCCGTAGCAATCGCCGACGAACGGGCGCCGACTGGTCCTTTGCAGGAGTGACGAAAAGCCGCGGGCCTCTGGAGGCCTTGCGTCTTTCCGGGCTACAAATAGACTAACGGTCTGTAGCCGGGGCCTGCCGCCGAAGTGGCATCGTGCTGTCTCCTTTGGATGGCGGTGGCATGAAGCGTGACATTTTGATCCCGATTTTTGCAGTAGGCAGGGGCGATTGAACTCAATCGCCCGCGAACTCCAATTCGTCGGTTCGGTCAATCGCTCCACCTAAGCGTGCTTTCCTATATATAACGCAATTCCTGAGCGATTTTGATCGCCTCGGCTAAACCCGAAGCCGCTCCTTCCTGAACGCCGTTTTGCCATTCTTCACAGGCTTTGCGAACAACCGCTGACAATTTCTCTGGCGGTGGATGTTGATTCTCTTCCAGCAAGCCGGTCGCGAGCTCGATTGCACGGGCAATATCTCTTCGAGCGAAAGCGATCGCGATCAGCGGCCACAGAGCCATCCAATCCATGCTGTATGGATTCTCCATTCCGTGCCATAACTCGAGCGCTTCATTTGCGAGTTTCTCCCCCTCCACTTCATTTTTTCCGCGCCATTCGACCCAGGCAAGACTCGCTTTTGCCATCGCCATGTATTCCACCATTTTCAGTTCCTCCGCGAGCACGAGCGTCCTTTCGGCTTCAGTTCTACATCGCGGAACATCACCGAGGCGGCGATATGCCACCGCGCGATACGTCAGGCAACGTGCTTGCAAAACCAGATCGCCGGTGCGTTCGGCCATTCTAAACGCCTCGCCGCACTGTGCCGCGGCATCCTCAAGATCACCGTGGAATAACTCGATCAACCCCAAAACAAAATTAACATGCGGGGTTTCCGCAGGGTTGTTTGCTTCTTCGCTTGCCGCGACCGCGCGTCTCGCTAGTTGCACGCATTCCAGCGATGGCTGGAAGCGCGAATCCATCAACATCCAGAGGGCGAGCGTCTTCAAGAATTTTGATCGCTGCCAAGCAGCCCCGCGTTCCAGTATTAGGGTTCGGAATTGGTCAGCCACCTCCCACATTTCTTTCACCATTCCCTGCCAGTAAAAAAGGTGCATTCGTTCAAGTTGGATCCACACTTTTTCTTCCCACCAATCAGCGACATGTTTGTCCGCCGGCTCGCCCAGTCCTTTATCGGCCAGATCGAATTCGTGTGTGGTTTCGGCAAAATGCCGTTGCAAGCTATGACTAAAACCAAGCTTGCGATGAAGCCGCGCCCGCGAAATGAGCTCCGCGTTTTCGACAAGATTCAGGGCGCGAGCGAATGCAGTGCGTGCATCGTCATGGCGGCCGGCGAGAGTCAGAACATCGCCCAAACCTTCATTCAACCGTGCACCGTCCTGACGAAACCGTTTCTCGCCTGCGCGTGCTATCAGTCGGATCGCTGACTCGTAGAATCCGATGGCTTCGGCATTGGCGAAGGTCGCCTTCGCTCGCTCGGCGGCGCGTCCTAAATAAAGGATGGCCCGCTCGGTGGCTTCAGCTCGCTCGAAATGGTAACCCAAGGTCGCCGAGAGTTCATCGATCCGGCCGGGAAAGAGCGTTTCAATCGCTTCGGCGATTTGCTGATGCAGTGCTTTGCGCCGGGCAAGCAGCATCGAGGCATAAGCAACATCATGCGTGATGGCGTGCGTAAAAATATATTCGTCTCGTTCGAGGCCGGCCGTTTCCGATGTCCGCTGTTCGCGCGATTGAATAAATTCGCGGCGTTGCAATTCTTTGAGGTAGGCCTGTAGTCTGGGTCTGGCGTCTTGCTCATAAATGTAGGCGAGCACCCGTTGCTGAAAAATTCGGCCAATAACCGAAGCACGTTGCAGGGCTTGTTTGTTCTCGCCCGGCAGGCGATCAATACGCGCCGCCAGAACGCCCTGAAGCGTTTGCGGAATTTCCAGCGCCTGAATTTCACGCAGGGCGGTAGCCCGGCCTTCCCGCAATACGATTACGCCCGTGTCGATCAGGGAGCGAAGAAGCTCTTCGACGAAGAATGGATTTCCCTCTGCGCGATTGAGAATCAATTCGCGCAACCGTTCAGGAAGGTTCTCGATCTTTAGCAATTGTTGAACCAGGACGTAACTTTCGTCGCGGCTCAGGGGCGACAAACGAATCATGCGACGAATGCATTTGCCGTCGTGCCCCTGCAGCATTTCCGCGGCGCGATTGTCCTCCAGCCGGCTTACGCAGAGCATCAAAAGTGGAACGTTGTTACAAAGCGGAAACAGCGTTTCCAAGACTTCCCAGGAAGAGGGATCACACCAATGCAGATCTTCCCAAACCAGAATCAATGGCTCCCGTTCGGCTCGCGCACGGACATAATTGCGCAGAGCCTCCAGCATGCGCGATCGAAGTGCTTCGCTGGACAGGAACTTTATCTGCTCTTCGGCCGCCGCCTCAATCGGCAACTCCAGCAACCGAGCCAGGAATGGGTAAAGATCCGCTTGCTCGTTCAGGCTATTTCGCAATGCCGACGCGATCTCAGCTTCCGCTTTGGCACCGAGCAGGCTTAACAAAATCTCGCGTGCGAGCCAGTAACTCATGCCGACCGTGTAAGAAAGCGCGCGGCCTTCCGCCCAGGTGACCTTAGCGGGCAACAGCGCCCGCGTTTCCGCGATCAAGCGGCTTTTGCCCAGGCCGGCTTCACCCAGAATTGCGAGCATGCTTCCCTGACCACGATCGAGATCGGCAAGTGCGCAGCGGATTTCTTCCAGCTCTTCGTCCCGGCCGACCAGCGGCGCGCGCAACCCTTCAATGCCGCGGATGGACTTGGGCGCCGTCTTCGCGCCCAGTAACCGATGAACTTCTACTGGCGCCTCTTTTCCTTTTAACGTCAGCGAAGCGATTGGTTCGAAATCAAAGAGCTGTTTCGTCAATCGGTAAGTCGCGGGCCCGACAAAAATTTCACCATCCGATGACGCTTGTTCCAATCGCGCGGCCAAGTTTACCGCATCACCCATGACCGAATAATCGCGGCGATCATGTCCGCCAATCTGTCCTGCGACGACTAGTCCGGTATTGATTCCGGCATGCAGACCAAACTCGGTTCCGTTGGCGTGATTGAAGGCAGTAATTGCATCCATCATCTCAAGGGCAGCTCGCAGGGCGCGCTCCGCGTCGTCTTCGTGCGCGATTGGCGCACCGAATAGCGCCATGATTTCGTCACCGATGAATTTGTCGATAGTCCCCTCGTATTTCTGAACCACTGGGACGAGCCAGTCGAAGCAGGCGTTGATCAATTCACGAACTTTTTCGGGATCAAGTTTTTCGGAAAGCGCCGTGAATCCCGAGACGTCGGTGAAGACGATTGTTACCAGCTTACGTTCCTCAGTGCTGCTGCTCGTCGTCTTGAGTTGAGTCAGCTGTTCCCGCAAAGCTTTGATAGCGGCATCGACGACCGCATCGCCCAGAATTTGCCGTTGCGATTCCAAGCTCGCAATTGCCGCCGACAACTTTTCGATCTTTTCGTCGAGATCAGGCATACATGGTGAGAGGCGTCTCAGTGGCGCTAC
>QHPU01000094.1 GCA_003219175.1 Verrucomicrobiota bacterium
ACTCTTACATGGGCGCGAAAATTGAAAGCTTGGTTACTATCGGAGGGCTTTGGAGCATGGAGTAACGCCCGCGGACTGCGGATCTTGGATTTTGGTCGCCAAACATACGCGTCGCAACCATTGCTCAATCATGACGAGACTGAACAGGAGCTTATGGTTATCCTGGCGGCCGGATTGGTGAACTTCGAGGAGTCTTCGTACGGGTCTAGGGTTAAGTAATCCAAACATGAGAGAGTTTTCATCCAAGAGCACTTCTTGAAGCTTGCCGGTAAGTGATGAGTGGAACCAGTCATCCACGACGTTTACGGCAAAACCGCGTTTCTTTCGCTTCAAGATACGAGATGGCAAGTAACGTTCGCAAACTCGGCGGTGCAGCCATTTTCGACTGCCATTACGAACCTTGAATCCTGCGCCAAGCCGCTGGACGTGCTCTACCACCGTCCGATCCAAGTATGGAACGCGGACTTCGAGACTGTGTGCCATGGAGAGCTTGTCCGCGTACATGAGAAGCTCGTCAGGCAGCGAGGAGCGAATTTCAAGAAGCTGAAAACCACCCAGTTCATCTGTGTGCACCATTTGTGGAATCAGACCGCGCCAGTAGTCAACGAGCTCATCGCCATTTCGCCTCGGAAGCGTATCATCCCGAAAGAGTCCGTCTATAATGCGTGCTGGCGCTAGAGAAAAAACGTCCTGATAGCGCTTCATTCTATCCAGCGTTCCCAGCGATGAGACACCGCGCTTCAATGTTTCGTTACGAGGCAATCGATCGACAGCGAAGCTAACCGAGGAACGAATAGCGCTTGGCAGCCAACGCCACCAATCACCATAATGAACGCCCAAATGCCGTTTGTAGCCGCCGAACAATTCGTCCGGCCCCTGGCCGATCAGAGCGACCTTGACGTCCTCTCGCGCCCGTTGCGAGACGAAATACATTGGGACTATGGAAGAAGACGCGATTGGCTCTTCCAGACATTCCACGATCTTTGGAAGTGATCGTTCGAACTCGGCCTGATCAAGCTTTACCGGCACGTGAACAGCGCCCAAAACAGCGGCTGTCTCCTTTGCATCGGCCAGCTCGTCATCTTCGAAAATCTCTCCGTAACCTACAGTAAATGCTGGCCATGGCCCGCCTTGTTCGTTCATCAGACCTAGGAGCAAGCCTGAGTCGAGGCCGCCACTAAGAAGTATTCCCACGGGAACATCGCTCAGCAGATGTCGTCGAACCGCACCTCGGTACAATTCTAAAAGTTCTTCCGTGGCCCCTTTGTCTTCTTTTGGATTTGAAAAGGGAACTGGCGTGTAGTTATACCAACGTTCTTCGCGGCATCTTCCTCGCTCAAAAACTAGCATCGTCCCCGGCGGGAGTTTCCGGATTCCCTGGAATACGGTTAAGGGAGAGGGGGTATAGCGAAACCGAAGAAAGAGGTTGAGCGCGACTGGATCAACCTCCGGCTTGGAGTCTTGTGCTGCGAGAATCGGGCGGATTTCCGACCCGAACGTAACTTGTCCGCTTGTGATCCGGTAATAAATCAATTTGATGCCCATGGCATCGCGTGCCACCACAAGCCGCTGCTTCTTAACATCCCAGATGGCCAGACCAAACATTCCGTTGAGATGATTCAAAACTTCAGCGCCCCATTCCTTGTAACCGTGAATAATCACTTCGGTGTCGGAATTCGTTCTAAACTGATGGCCTTTGCTTCGTAGCTCTGGTCGCAGTTCCCTGTAATTGTAAATCTCGCCGTTAAAAATGACCCAAACTGTTTCCTCGGCATCAGACATCGGCTGATGACCTCCGGCCAAATCAATGATGGAAAGTCGTCGGAAGCCGAGCCCGATCGGACCAGAGATGAAGTAACCCTCGTCGTCAGGACCGCGATGGACGATCGTTCCGGTCATTCGCCGGATCGTCTCCGGTTCCACCGGCTCGGTTCGAGCAAAGTTAAACTGGCCGCAAATGCCGCACATGGGTCATGGGTCAAGGGGCAGATGACTGATGGCCGATAGCCGATAATCGATCATCCCTGAAAGTTGGTTCGAGGACTGGCCAATAACTGACGACTACCGTCCTTCGTGGGAGAATTTCTCAGGCTTTGCCATCATAGTTCCGCACATTTGACCAATCCTTGAGCATTTCGCGAGCAAGGCGTCTTGTTCTTTTCGGAGAAGTAATTGCAAGCCGTGGCTGTGTCTAGCCAATGTTGGGTTTCGGTTTGTTCTCCGTCTGCGTCGGTCAATCTGCTTACGAAATGGGCGACATAGCGTCGCTTTTGCCAAGCTTCGACAAGGTTGG
Organism: Verrucomicrobiota bacterium; assembly: GCA_003219175.1. Lineage (GTDB taxonomy): Bacteria > Verrucomicrobiota > Verrucomicrobiia > Chthoniobacterales > UBA10450 > AV69. The sequence continues at coordinate 2,294 of QHPU01000094.1, forward strand.
CTGCGATTGATCTTGCTGCTCGTCGGATTTGATCGGTTAGAGCATAGCGCTCTTCTACTGGAAAACGTTTGGAGGTTTCGAAGATTTCTTGTTGGAGTTCAAATGCCAGTTGATTGACCCCCAAATCCTTAAAACTCGATATCCTCACACTCATTTCCGTCTCGCTTCCGCAATTTCAACTGCTCCGCGACCTGTCGTCTGGTTCCTCTCGTCCGCCTTCGGTCTCCGGTCTTCTGCACTCAACCTCTGTCTTCCGTCATCCGTCCCCGGTCCTCTGACCTCGCGTAAGTAAAACGCGAGACTCCGAAACATTTGCGACTGACCCCAGCGATGCATGGGAACGTTGTCCCAACCCCAATACAGACGACGGGAGCGGAAAGAACCATCCGGCTTGATCCAATCCTTTCGAATCCCTTTAACGACCGTTTCCAGCGTTGTTTCCAATTGAGGGAAGCGGTCGCGCAGCAGAAGGCACAGATTGATGCACTCAGCGCAATCATAAAGCTCACGCTTGTAAACGGTCAGGCGTGGTGCCTTGGAAAACGGTTTCGGGAGTCCATCCTCATCAAAAAGATTCTTAAGGTAATATTCCACGCCTCTAGACAGCGTTTCCAAACACGCTTTGTGGCCAGTTAGAGCGTGAATCTTAGCCAAGGCCTTCATGATGAAGCAGGTGTGGAAGTGATCAACAAAGTCACGCACTCCGTCCACTGCGTACGGCCATGAACCGTCCGGGTTCTGATTCTCCAAAACGAAATTCAGATTTCTCTGCGCCGTCTCACGATAGTCGCTATTGTAAAATAGATGAGCAGCACTGGTGAGCAAAAATGCACGGTATGCAGCAGCGTTAATAACTCTTCCATCTCCGGCGAATGGTGTGTATGAGCACGAGCTGGCCCGTTCTGATGTGCGGAAGTCCTTGATGTCCATTAAGGCGTGCCTGGCGATTGATTCGAGGACTAGTCTCAGCTGATCTAGTTCTTGCGAAACGGAAGCTGCCGCCCGCTTCATTTCGTAAATTTGAAGGAAAGCCTCATAAACATAAGGCGTTGTGGTAATCAGTGGCGTCTGGGTTTCGATTACGCCGCCATGCCAAACCCAGTTAAAAGGATAACCCCAGCAATACTCTTTGAAATCACCGCACCGCGTCTTTCTCAGCACTTCGAGAAAGTGCATTGCTTTTTGCAGATAAAGCGGATCGCCACTGATTTGGTAAAGGAAAGCAAACCCCATCGCGTAATGGGCATCAGCGATTGGGAATCGCATGCGCTGATGAAACAGGCGACGCGCGGATGGGAGGAACGCCTGACAAAACACCATTGGCGCAACGGCGACAATGCCAAGAAGGCCGCGATGACGATAATAAAATGCTTTGGCACCGCCGCCGATTGGACCTGCATAGAAACTTTGAAAATCCCAGGAGCTCTCACCGTATCTATCCAACCAATCGGCAAATTCGACCAACACCCGAAATACTCCTTCGGCATCAGGCAAATGATCGACTGAAGACGACCGCGGGTCTCGGAGGTATGATGTCATGACATGAAAACTAAGAGCTACCGAGTTAGGGCTTCCGATTGCTGATCTCTGTGGCCTAATCGATTAGCGACCCGCAGCTTGGCCGTTGTAACATAATTATCGCGAATTTCGCAAAGATAACGCCGCAACATCGCCCGGAACTTGTACCCTAAAGCGTCTCCGTCACGTCCATCTCGCCCGAGAAAATGGTATCTTACTTGGACAACCTTGCTCTCGCCCGCGCTTAACCCGACTTCGAAACTGATGTAGCCATTCGCAAAATTCCACTCCAGCGGTTTCGATCCGTCAGAAATTTCGCGAATAACGGCAGGTTCGTCCTCACGCCTTCTAATCGAGAAACTTCTTGGTTGCCCGGAGCGATTGTCGAGTCGCAACTCCGCGGCGTACATCTCAATTTCAACCTGGCTCGCCGACCGCTCCCTTTTACGGTAACTGCGTCTCACAACTTCTCCAAGGCTTCGCCACGTCGGCGGATATTTCAGTGAATTAAGCCGGTCGATGAATTGCATCAGGCGCGCGCAACCATCGCTGCAATAGTCGTGATGGATAATGATAATCGCGGGTTTACCCAACAACGCGTCGAAGGCAAAATTTTCGATGCCTTCCCAGGGGTATCTTCGGGTTAAAAGGGGAAAGCCGTAGCCCATAATCGCAATATCCCACAGCTCGCCAAGGCTGACCGCACGCCGGGATGGACCTGCTGAAATCACGTCATTATTCACCGCAGCAATAAGATCGGTGCGCTTAAGCACATTCATGGCGGCCTCCGAAAAAATACCTTGAGGAAACACCATCACCCGATCATGACGAATTCCTGTCACAGATTGATGAGCATTCATCCGCTCGAGCGCTTGGCAGGCCTTCCAGTAAAGGCGTTGGCGATCAGAGGTGCCAAACTCGGCGCGGGTGTGATCGCAGCCATGAACTGACAGCGAATATTTTTCGGGATTTTGTCTGAATAACTGAACGATTTCTGGAGCGCTTCTCCGCCAGTTCCATGGGATGAAGGCGATATTGGTTGAGAATCTGTGTTGCTTCATCAAGGAGAGGAGCTCTTGAAAGTCGACAAAGCCGTGCCTGTGCTTCAATACAGGATCATCAATTACCAAACAGGCATTGGTTTGCGGCGCACTCCAACAGGTTTCGGCAAACGCCCATTTAATATAGAGGACCAGAGGCACAGCCCTGAGGAAGTGCTCTCGAATATCAAAATTTTGCGACGTCAGTTCGGCGTCAATATCGATGATCTCTTTCGAGGT
>QHPU01000138.1 GCA_003219175.1 Verrucomicrobiota bacterium
CTTGGCGTGGCCCACATTCTGGAAGGAAGTGTGCAAAAGAGCGGCAACGCCGTGCGGGTGAACGTGCAGTTAATCAAAGCAGCTAATGATTCCCATGTTTGGGCCGATACCTTTGATCGCAAACTGACCGACATCTTGTCGGTCGAGAGTGAGATGGCGAAAGCCATCGCCGATCAATTGGGCGCGAAACTTACCGGCCAGGAAGAGCGAGCCATGGCTGCTAAACCAACTAACAATCCTGAGGCTTACGACAACTACCTGCGCGGCCTGGCTTACACTCTGAGGACGGGCAACAATCCCGCCAACGCTCTTGGCGCACAGAAATACTTGAGAGAAGCGGTGCGCTTGGACCCGAAGTTCGCCCTTGCCCGGGCCTTGCTATCATACACGGACGCGGTTGGGTACCGCACACTGACTCTTCAGCCAACAGTCGCTCTGCGTGAAGAGGCTCGGCAAGCGGCCGAAACTGCGCTCACCCTTCAGCCGAATCTGGGCGAGGCCGTGCTTGCCAAGGGCTATTATCACTACTCCTGCCTAAACGATTACGACACGGCCGAACGCTATTTTGAAGAGGCGCGACCGCTTCTTCCCAATAACAGTCGCATTTCTGAGTCTCTGGCCTATCTCGAGCGGAGGCGAGGCCAGTGGGACCGGAGCGAGGCTTATTTCAACGAAGCGGAGCGGCTCGACCCGCGCAACGTTAATCTTCTCACCCAACATGCGCTTTTCTACATGCTTGTCCGGCGTTGCCCAGAAGCGATGCAAAAGTTGGATCAGGTGCTCAATATCACACCGGATGACATGGATACGGTTGCGCTACAAGCCGCTATCGCGCAAGGCGAGGGTGACCTGTCGCGGTCAGCTGCGCTTCTGGCTCCGCTTCACCCTGGTGCGGATGACGCCACCGTGTTGGAAACGCAAGTTTATCAAGCAATCTTGGAACGGCGTCCTGCGCCCATCATTCCCCGGCTAAAAGAAATATTGAGCAAGCCCGATCCGGCATTGGGTTATATCAATGCCGAGCTGCGCTTTTGGCAAGGCTGGGCTCAGGAAGTCGGTGGTGATCGTGCCGCCGCTCAGGAGAGTTGGCGGCAAGCCCGCAGCGAATTGGAAGCTTTTCTCAAAGAACAACCAGAAAACGTTCAGGTGATTAGCGATCTGGCATTGACCAATATGGGCCTTGGCAATAAGGCCGCTTCGTTGGCTCTCGCGGAGCGCACCATGGCTGCGCTCCCTATCGAGAAAGACGCGGTGAGCGGACCCGGCCCGATCGAGATCCTCGCCCGCGTGGCGGCGCAAGTGGGCGAGCCCGATCGCGCCATCGGTGCCTTACGGAAGCTGCTCTCGATACCTGCAATTACGGATACATCCGCTCCATTTACTCCCACTCTACTTCGGCTCGATCCGATGTTCGATCCGCTCCGAAATGATCCGCGTTTTCAGGAACTCGTTGCCCCAACTGGGACAGGTTTATCTCCGCCGGCACAAATCCTGGAGAAAAGTATCGCCGTCCTACCGTTTGAAAACCGAAGCAGCGATCCGGAGAACGCATTTTTTACCGACGGCGTGCAGGATGAAATATTGACCGACCTGGCCAGGATCGCGGACTTGAAAGTCATCAGTCGCACTTCGGTTATGCAGTATAAGACAGGAGCGAAACGTAACCTGCGCGCCATTGCGAACGAACTCGGCGTCGCGCATGTATTGGAAGGCAGTGTTCAGCGCGCTGGCAATCGCGTGCGAGTCAATGCGCAGTTAATCGACGCCCGCAATGACGCGCATCTCTGGGCGCAGAGCTACGATCGCGATCTCGCCGACGTGTTCGCCATCCAAACCGAAATCGCAAAGGCCATCGCTGACCAATTGCAGGCGAAGCTCTCGCTGAATGAAAAGAGGGACATTGAGCAGGCACCCACGGCCGATGTCAGCGCATTCGAATTTTACAGCCGTGCAAGACCGCTTGTCGACCCGCTCAATATTAGCGACGAGAAAACCAATTTGCTCCGAGCCGCCGAGTTGCTGAATCAGGCTGTCACGCGTGATCCGTCGTTCTTCGATGCCTACTGTCGGCTCGCTTACGCGCATGACAGGATGTACTTCGCTGGCTACGACCATACTCCGGCAAGACTGTCCCTGGCCGAAGCCGCCATTGAAAACGCGTTTCGCCTTCGGCCGGATGCTGGCGAATCACACCTTGCGCGAGCTCGCAATCTTTACTTCGGATACCTCGATTACGGCGGCGCTTTGGCTCAACTGGAAGTTGCCCGGGAGACGTTGCCGAACGACCCGCAGGTCTTGCTGCTAAAAGCTGCGATTGAGCGTCGTCAAGCACGCTGGGAAGAGTCTACACGAAGCTTCGACCGCGCGGTTGAACTCGACCCGCGGAACACTTTCGTGCTGGATCAGGCTGCACTTAACTATCTTTTTCTCCGGCGTTATCCCGAGTTGGACGCCGCATTGGCTCGCCTGTTAGCTATCGCGCCGAACGAGCTTAACGCTCGGGCCGAGCGCGCCCTGGGGGAGTTCTTCTGGCATGGTGATACCCGCGCCCTGCGTCAGATCGTCAGTTCAGTTGAGGCTACAAATCCGGAGGCATTGCCGAAGATTGCTAACCCGCGACTCATTTGCGCACTCGCAGAGCGCAACGCTAAAGCGGCAGAAGAAGCTCTCAAAGCATTCGGCGAGAACAAACCGACGTTAGGCATCAACAATGTTCTTTTGCCCCGCCTGTTCGTAGAGGGCGTTATCGCTTGGATGACAAAGGACGAAGAAAAGGCACGTTCAGCCTTCACCGCTGCCCGCGCGGAGCAGGAGAAGACGGTTCAAGCTCAACCGAATTATGGTCCCGCGTGGTGCGTCCTCGGGTTAATCGATGCCGGTCTTGGCCGAAAGGAGGAAGCGCTGCGCGAGGGCCGGCACGCGATGGAGCTTCTTCCAGTTGGGAAAGATGCCATTAACGGCCACGTCATGATGGAGTATTTTTCGGTCATTGCTGCGTGGATTGGCGATAACGATCTCGCCTGCGAACAACTTGCCACCGCAATTCGCCTCCCGGGTCCGCTCAGCTATGGGCAACTAAAGCTGTTCCCGTTTTGGGATCCGCTGCGCGGCGATTCGCGCTTCCAAGAGCTCCTCGACCAGATCAAGCAGCCGATCGCGTTCAATCCAGAAAAGACGAGCGCGCCCGAGAAATCGATCGCCGTGTTACCGTTTGAAAACCGAAGTCGCGATCCCGATAACGCATTTTTTACCGACGGCGTGCAGGATGAAATCCTGACCGACCTGGCCAGGATCGCGGACTTGAAAGTCATCAGTCGCACTTCGGTCATGCAGTATCGGACCGACGCTAAACGTAACCTGCGCCAGATCAGAAATGAACTTGACGTCGCGCATGTGGTGGAAGGAAGTGTTCAGCGTGCTGGCAATCGCGTGCGAGTAAACGCGCAGCTGATCGACGCGCGCACGGATGCGCATCTCTGGGCGCAGACTTATGATCGCGATCTGGCCGACGTTTTCGCGATTCAGAGCGAGATCGCACAAAGCATCGCTAATCAGCTCCAGGCCAAGCTTTCGCCAAATGAGAGAAGCGCCATCGAAGAGCCGCCGACAACGGACATTACTGCGTTTGATCTCTATTCTCGCGCCAAGAATATTTTTCTGAAGGCGTTTGCCGGTGCTAATGCGCGAGCCGATTTACTGCAAGCAGCCGATCTGTTGAAGCAGGCTGTGGCGCGTGATTCATCATTCTTCCAAGCCTATTGCCAACTCGCCTTCACTGAGATCAACATTTACGGTGTTCTTGACCCCAACCCGGCGTACTTGGCGGAAGCCGAAGCAGCCTTGCAGTCGGCGGTTCGCCTCCGTCCGGATGCCGGTGAAACCCATCTGGCGCGCGCCCGCAATCTTTATTGGGGTCATCTGGATTATGATGGGGCTTTACGCGAGTTGGAGATTGCCCGCCGGAGCTTGCCCGGGGAAGATTGGGTATTCTCGTTGAAGGGCTACATCGAGCGGCGGCGCGGGCGCTGGGAAGAGTGCATACGCGATCTCGAGCGCGCTACCGAACTCGATCCACGCAATGTTCTAACGCTTCAGCAGTTGGCACTCACCTACCAGCAACTTCGGCGCTATGCTGACGAGAAATCGACCTACGAGCGTATATTGGCTTTCGAACCAGACGATCCGATCACGAAATCGCAGCACGCGTTCGTCGAACTCGATTCAAAAGCTGATGCACGACCATTGCATGACGTAACCGATTCAATTCGTGACAAAAATCCCGCTGCGCTCCCCAGTATCGCTGACAATTGGCTTCTTTGTGCGCTCGCTGAACGCGACTCCGCTGCGGCGACAAAGGCCTTAATTGCCTTAGGCGAGAATCCAGCCTCTTTGGCTCCGATCGCCGACGTGAGATTCAATCGTTCCTTTATGGAAGGGCTCATCGCCCGTTTAGCAAAGGACGACGCCAGGGCGCAGACGGCCTTCAGTGCTGCACGCGCTGAGCAAGAGAAAGTTATCCACGCTCAACCAAATTACGCTCCAGCAGTGTGCGTGCTTGGTTTGATCGACGCCGCGCTGGGTCGGAAGCAAGAAGCATTGCGCGAAGGTCGCCGCGCGGTGGAGCTTCTTCCTGTCGCGAAAGATGCGCTCCGCGGCATCGCAATGGTCAAGTATTTGGCGATGATTGCTGCCTGGGTTGGCGACAAGGATCTCGCCTTCGAACAGCTTGCCATCGTAGTTCGGAACCCAAGCGACCTCAGCTATGGCCAGTTGAAACTGATGCCGTTTTGGGACCCACTGCGGGGCGATCCGCGATTTGAAGAGCTTGTTAAAGAAGTGAAGGTACTGGTCGCACTGAGCGCATCAGAATCGGGTACTCGTAGCGCTGCCAACTTTGCTCCGGCGCCGGAAAAAAGCATCGCAGTGCTTCCATTTGAAAACCGAAGCAGCGATCCCAATAACGCTTACTTTGCCGATGGCATTCAAGACGAGATCCTGACGCGGTTATCCAAGATCGCTGACCTGAAGGTGATCTCGCGCACGTCCACCCAGCATTACAAGTTCGCGCCCACGAATCTGCCTGAGATCGCTAGGCAACTTGGCGTGGCCCACATGGTGGAAGGAAGTGTGCAAAAAAGTGGCGATGCCGTGCGCGTGAACGTGCAATTAATCAAGGCAGCTACTGATTCCCATCTTTGGGCTGATACTTTTGATCGCAAACTGATCGACATCTTTTCTGTTGAAAGCGAGGTGGCCAAAGCCATCGCCGACCAACTGCAGGCGAAACTTACTGGTCGCGAAGAGCAAGTGATTGCTGCCAAATCAACTGATAACACCGACGCTTACGATGCCTACCTGCGAGGGTTAGCTTATACGCTGAAACCTCTTACAACTGCCAACGCTCTTGGGGCACAGAAACATCTTAAGGAAGCTGTGCGGTTGGACCCGAAGTTCGCCCATGCCTGGGCTCTGCTCTCATACACAGATGCGCTTGGGTACATCGGGTTGACTCTGCAGCCGACGGTTGCTCTTCGTGAAGAGGCGCGTCAAGCAGCCGAAACCGCGCTTACTCTGCTGCCCAATCTGGGCGAGGCCATGTTGGCTAAGGGCCAGTACTATTACGGCTGTCTAAAGGATTACGACGCCGCGGTGCGTTACTTTGAGCAAGCACGTCCACTTCTGCCTAATAACAGCCGCATTCCTCAATCAATGGCTTCGGTCACCCGCAGGCAAGGCCAGTGGGACCGACACGAGTCGTATTTGAACGAAGCCGAGCGGCTCGATCCGCGCAATGTCATCCTGCTCGCGCAGCATGCGCTGTCATATAGTTTTTTGCGTCGTTTCCCGGAAGCGAAACAAAAACTTGATCAGGTCCTTGAGATCACACCTGGCGATGCGGACGCACTCACCATAAAGGCCGCTATCGCACAAGCCGAGGGCAATCTGCCGGCTGCTGCTGCGCTTCTTTCTCCGCTGCGACGTTCCGCCGACCCGGCGGCCTTGGAACAACAAGCTTATCAAGCAATCCTCCAACGCCAACCAGCGCAAATGATCACTCGGTTAAAGGAACTATTAGCCAAGCCTGATCCAGCGTTGGGTTATTTCAATGGCGAATTGCGCTTCTACTTGGGCTGGGCGCAGGAAGTCGGCGGTGATCATGCCGCCGCGCAGGAGAGTTGGCGACAGGCACGGAGCGAACTGGAAGGTTTGCTAACAGAACAGCCAGAAAATCATAACCTGATTGCGGATCTTGCGCTAACCAATATGGGCCTTGGTGACAAAGCTGCTGCATTCGCTTTCGTTGACAAGGGAATTGCCCTCCTCCCCATCGAGAAAGATGCAGTAGATGGTACCATTCCGATAGAAATCCTGGCTCGAGTAGCGGCGCAAATGGGCGAACCCGGCCGCGCTATTGCCGCTCTGCAGAAACTACTAGTGATCCCGGGCTCAGGTGCTCAAGGTATACCGCTTACTCCCGCGCTGCTTCGACTGGATCCAATGTTCGATCCGCTGCGAAATGACCCGCCTTTTCAAAAACTCGTTGCCTCGGAAAAACCAAACGAGCATTAAGGGTGCGAGGCGCCCTGGCATTAGTGACGAGGGTAGAGGCGAGGCGGCGGGAGCAGCGAGAGTTTTAAAAACTGAAAACGGAAGTAAGATTAAGCGGCTTCGGCCGGGATGGACCGCGCACCAGTTTCGAGGAGTTGGCTCAGGCGCGCCTCGTAAAAATCGCACATTGGAGACTCGCCGCTCGGCTCAATCCATTCGGGATGTTGCCTTCGCAGGTCATCGTGAATTTGTTGCCGAAGCTCGGCCACGGTGTGGATTGGGCGGCCGCCGAACACTGGTTTAGACACAACTTTCCGCGCGGCAAACACAACGTGTTGGACAAACGACCTGGCGGATCTGTTCATTAGAAACCCGCTGCAGAAGAAAAGAACAATAGAGGGTCAGGCCTAACTTTTTGCGCTTTTTTGCTGAATCGCCTCCGACCCGCTCATGCATCATCACAGCCGAAATCGACAAAGACTTACAAGCTGCTTTTGCCGAGTTCGCCGAAAGCGCGTCGGATTTGAAGAAGTAGTGCCGAACTGTTCCGAGTTGAAATCGTTCGCCCGCCCGCGTTCCCTCACTGCTTCCCTCGCAGCTAACGCCAGTCCGGCTCGGACCCTTCTATGTCGCTCGACCAGGTCCCTCCATTGTCGGAGCTAAAAGATGAAGGGTATGATTCGTTTAACTCGTTCCCCATAGGCGGCGTATTGAGCGGGGAATTGTCTGCGCATCAATTCTTCCTCCTCGCTCAATTTGATCCAGAAGCTTACGAACACGAGGATAAGTCCGATCATTCCCGCGATGTGCCCCTGTTGCATTTCTGTTGCGATGACCATGGCAAGTAAGCCGGTGTAAATCGGATGGCGGACGAGTCGGTACGGACCGCGCACAATCAATTCATGATTTTCTTTCAATGTAACCGTGCCACTCCAGTTGCTTCCGAGAATGGCCCGGGCCCAGAAACAAAAGCTAAGTCCGCAGATGCATAAGATCGCTGCGGCAACAAGCATGGCATTGCTCTGGGGAATGACGTGGACATTGAATGGGTACGGAAGACGGTATCCGCGGAATAAGAGATAGCAGCCGATCAGGATCGGGATGGTGTAGCGCAACCGTTGGGCGCGGCTCTCACGGTACACCGTGCGCTTGGTGAATATGGCAGCCAGCAACCAGACAATGAGAAAAACAGTCCAGCAAACGCTGATGATATTTTTCACCAGCGGAGCCAGGGGATGATTGCAAGTGGGGCAGGCAATAGGGTTCAGTCCTAACTTCCCACTTTCGATATCGAATCGTCGAAAACCTTCAAGACACTTTGGTTGCCCCGGCAAAGCGCCTGAGCGATTCGTGCATTAGAGTCAAGTGAGAGAGCATGAAGGTGGGCGACCAACATTTTCGAACGATTTGGCTTAAGGCTGGGGATGAATGCGTCGTGCAGCTGATTGATCAGCGATTTTTGCCCCATCGTTTCGTGATTGAAGATGTCAGCACGGTCGAGCAAATGGTAACGGCAATTCGCGAAATGCATATTCGCGGAGCGGGGTTGATCGGCGCGAGTGCGGGCTACGGGATGTATCTTGCGGCAATTAAGGCGCGTTCGGCAGGCACGGGATTCGATCCGGACCTGGCCAACGCCGCGGCACAACTTAAGGCAGCCAGGCCGACGGCGGTGAATCTCTCCTGGGCGGTCGAGCGGGTCAGAGCCGGACTGGCGGTAAAACAGACTTTGGCTGTGCAGGATAAAGTTAAGCTCGCGCTTCGCATTGCGAAACAAATTGCCGACGAAGATGCGGAGCATTGCCGGATGATCGGGCAGCACGGGTTAAAGCTCATTCAGCAAATGGCGCAGAAGAAAGCGGGGAGGCCGGTCAATGTGCTAACGCATTGCAACGCGGGATGGCTCGCGTTTGTGGATTACGGTTCCGCTACGGCGCCGATCTATGCCGCGCACGATAGCGGGTTGCCGGTGCACGTGTGGGTCGCTGAGACGCGACCCAGGAATCAGGGTTCGAAACTCACGGCCTGGGAACTGGGCGAACACGGCGTGCCGCATACGGTGATCGCGGATAGCGCCGGAGGGCATTTGATGCAGCACGGCGAAGTAGATCTGGTGATTGTCGGAACGGATCGCACGACTTACACGGGGGACGTTGCGAATAAGATCGGGACGTATCTGAAGGCACTGGCGGCGAAGGATAATCATGTTCCGTTCTATGTGGCGCTGCCTTCGTCGTCGTTTGACTGGAAAATACGGGACGGGTTAAAAGAGATCCCGATTGAAGAGCGCGGCACCGAAGAAGTAAAGCATGCTGACGGGTGGCTTGAGGGACGACAGGTGGAGGTGTGCCTTACCCCGGACGGGAGTCCGGCCGCAAATTACGGGTTCGACGTTACCCCCAGACACCTGGTGACTGGACTGATTACCGAGCGAGGCGTGTGTGAAGCGAACGAGAAAAGTATCCGTGCGCTTTTTCCCGAGCACGCGTCGTGAGCGAATACATAAAGTTTACGCGCGAATGCGCGGCTGCGGAGATCGTTTCGTTCGACGGGCTTGCCGAATTGAATGCGTGCCGGCGGAAACTTCTCCGGCTTGGACTGATTGGTATGGATGCGAATGGCATTGGGTTCGGCAACCTGAGCATAAGGGACGGCACGAATTTTTACATCACAGGTTCGGCGACCGGCGGAATACCCGAACTGGCGCTGGCGGATTGCGCGAGAGTGACGGAGTACGATCTCAAAAAGAACTGGATCCGATATGAGGGAGCCGCGATTCCGTCATCGGAGTCGCTGACGCACGCGGCAGTTTACCAGTCGGATGCGAAGGCTGGAGCGGTTATTCATGGCCACGACTCAAAGTTATGGGCAGCCCTCTTGCATCAGGCTCCGTCAAGCTCGGAGGCCGTTGAATATGGCACGTCCGAGATGGCCTGCGAAGTGACGCGGCTCTTCAAGGTTACCGACGTGCAAAGCAGAAAGATTTTCGTCATGGCCGGACACGAAGGAGGCATCGTAGCTCTCGGAAAAGATCTGGAAGAGGCGCTTGCTGTTCTAATGCGCGAGCGGAAGCAAAAGCGACGAAGAGTTGAAGCGATGAAGCGTTGAAGAGTTTAAGCGAGGTGACACGCCCGCCTGTCCGGGGTAGATCGACGAGCCGGCGGCCGTCGCGATCGTAGCGTAAAACATTGCAGGTCGAAATCGCATGTGATTGACTAACGCCAGCCCATGGCCAGAGAATTTAAGCCGGTTCGGTTTTTCGTATTGATGGGATTAGCGGCATTCGTTGTGTGCGGTGTTACCGCGTTCTACACTCAGCGCGCGGCCCATGGTAGAACCTCAGAGGAACGCGCCGCTTACGCGATCGGCTATAAAGCTGGAGAGGACGCGCCGGCAGATGCAACCTTGGCGAGCGACGCTGAGTTAAACATGATGGCTCAGAAGTATTTCAAAAGCCAGGGCTCAGGAAATCAACAGAACTGGGACCTTGCTTTTGAAAACGGTTACACCGAGGGATTCAAAAAGCGGCATAGAGTGAAATGACCCGTCTTCGCTGAGGCTTCCATCTCCGCATGAGGCTACGACGTTAGAAGAAAGCGAGCCAGGGACTACCGATCTGACAGATGATCCAGCGCTCGCAGGACGAAGTAACGAACGAGAACTAATAAGCTCATAAAATTCTTTCCGTCCGATTACTTAAGTTCATCGCAGTGTTTCGGCCATTGTGCCGGCCACCACAACAATCGGCCAAAAGGCGGTGGCAACGACTAGTCCGAAAGCGACAAGTTCAAATGCATAGCTGGGATCTGTCCTGTAGGCGTATCGATCGGTGATGAAACGGCGCACGCGTATCCGCACGGGTGTTGTGCTTTTCATAGGTTCCTTTCAGATGTCGCTGAAATAGACAATCGTTTGGCGCTGCACGCTGTCCCGCAAAAGTAACGCCTCTGTCACCTTCTGCAGTATCGAGTCAGCGCCCCCGTACGGCAGGCCGTCCGATGGCTGGCCTCCACCGTCCAATTGAGAAGGGAAAGGCAGTACGACTAGACGGCTATACAGCCGGATTTGTATCGACGGTGTTATCCATTGCGCCGCATCGTTTTCGCTCACATCGGCTTAATCAAGGGCCGGTTAAACTTAGAAAGCAAAGAATTACCAATAAAAAAACTCGTAACGCTTGCAGCGTACGCAACGCTGGGAGTAATCGGCGCAGGCCTGGTCCGGGCTCAAAGCACCGTATACGGAAGGTCCAATCTGGGGATCACGATGGTCAGGACAAAGCCCGGAACGAAGCGATGATTACCTGAAAGTTCTGGCCAAGTTATTCAAGGCTACCAATGACGAGATGAAAAAGCGGGGTCTCATCATGGATTATAAGTCTCTACTCAGCGATTCCTCCAATCCGCACGACTTCGATGTCCTGCTCATGGTCGAATACAAAAATATTCCCGCATTTGATGGTTTCCGGGAAAAAGCCGATCCGATAGGTGACAAAATCCTCGGGAGCGAAGAGATGCAGCGGCAGGGCACAATCAAACGAATGGAGGTTCGGGAAATCATGGGCGACAAGCTTATGCGCGAGGTCACGTTGAGCGCGCTGAGTTATCAGTTAAGTGTTATCGGTTAACAGGGTACGGAGCAGCGATCCGCCTTCGCGCGTGATTATCTACGCGCGACGGAGGGAAACGTTAGTTGCCTTCACTAGCGCGAAGACTCTGTCGCCGGGCTTCAGTTTCATTTCCTGGACCGAACGGGTTGTAATGATCGATGCGATTTCTCCGATACTGGTGTCGACAATTACTTCACTGAGGACTTTGTCGGACACGATGCTTTTCACCGTTCCCGGGAGTTGGTTTCGGATGCTTTGTTCCATAACCATTGCAAGCTAGCAGAACCTGCTCTCCTGTTCAGAAAGAATACCGCCGCGTCTCTGTCTGCCGGTCGCCACGACAGCTTGGCATGGGAAAAGGATGCGTCGTTACGGTTGCATCTTTGGCGACGTCTTTCCTCGAGATATCGGCCGAACCCGTAGCCTACCGGTTACTCGACGTACGTATCCTCGTGCGAATAAGGCGGCGCGCAGCAGCAGAGAAAGCGCAACGCTTCTGTAGCCACGATCGTGTGCCACACGCCCGCGGGGATGAGGATCGCATCGCCCGGACGGACTGTGCGATGTTCGCTATCGAGCTCTATCTCGCCCGTGCCGTCGAGAATGAAATAAAGCTCCTCCGCGTTCTTGTGATAATGCCGCTCTGTCCTGGCGCCTGCGGGGACGCGCGCTTCCGCAAGGCTTTGGTTTTGGACGGGCGCATTCGTGCGATCGAGGATCGAACGGATAGTCGAGCCGTCCTTCGTGATAAAAGGCGACTGGGCGGAGAGACTCTGGACGGTCATGGTTTCTCAGGATGCCGCGATGCGGTGCGTGACGGAAGCCCGATTTCTTTCCGATTGCAGAAACTTGCCGCCAAGGGGCATGCCGCGCATCGAACAAAAGAAGAAATCCGAGGACCAAGGAGTCGGGCAGTGGGCTCAGGAATGAGAGATCAGAAGATACAGGTCCGAGATCAGAGAATTCCAGGCCGAGCGGGCAGGTGTATCGAAATTGATCACACGAACACCCGCTTCAAGCGCATATATATATATATAGGTACGGCCTTATCTGTACCCCGGGGCAAAAGCCGTTGTGCATAACCCATTGGTGCTGTTGAGGAAAGCTCTTACTCTCCTATGGATCTGATACATCCGGGAAACCCAAACGTTGCCATTTTATTATAAATATTATAAAATATGGCCATGATAATTTACCAACGCGAACCGGTTTTCACTATTGGCCAGGCGCCCTTCGTCGCCGGAGCAATTCACGTTCGTGACCAAATACGTGTCCTCAAACAACGCGAGAGGGCTCGGAGACGGAAGGAACTTATTGAGCGCATCCCTTTGCTGCGGGTCACTTTTCCGCGATATGCGTCGAAACCTCGACGCGAGCTCGTGACGGCGAGTCGGTAACGGGACTGGCTTTACCGGCTTTTCTGGGACCGCCCAGCAAATTGCCTGCGGAGCGGTTCGATTTACCTGAATGTTATAAGCTAGCCGTTCCGTGATCGTGCTGGTAGGCGCGCAACGCATAGCGCGTTCGAGATCCCATTATTCCGTCGATGGGACCGCGATAGTAACCAGCGCGGGCAAGCATTCGCTGGAGGCGGACAACACTTGATTGATTTCCGTTGTAGCCCAGGTAATTACTGCTGCCGTAGTAGCGGTTCCCGTAGTAGCCGTTGCCGTAGTAGCCCGTGCCATAACCGTTGTAACCCGATCCATACCCGTAATAGCCGCCGCCATACCCGTAACCGGAGGGGTAATAGCCATAGCCGTAGGGGTAATATCCGTAGCCGTATGGATAGCCGAAGAACGGGTAGCCAAAGCTGCCTATGAAAACGAAACTAGAGCTACCGCAATGATGATGGTTCCAATGGCTGCCTCGGAATGAGTTGCTTCCGGTGCGAGCGAAACCGCCAGCGAAATTTCCGTGATGCGTCCCAGCCACGGCGATCGACGTTGCCGCCAGCAGGACAGTAAAGCAGACGAGAAATGATTTCGTATTCATAGGTCTTGCAGAGGATTCACAAAGTTACACACCGTAAACTGGACAAAGTTGTAGTATTTTAGACTACGGCGGTAGAGATAATTTGTTAAGGCCGTACGAGCGGCAGACCCCGGGACCAGGGACTACGAGACAACAGGGCCATAAGCGGAGCGTTGAAGTCTGAAAACCTGAGACAGCGATTCGGCGATGCGCAAATGCACCCGTCCTCTGATATGCTGGCAGGCGATCTTTTATTTAGTATGGCTGAGCCAGCTAAGGAATCGGGATTGCAGGAGTATATCGATGCCGAGATCGTGATCGAAGGTCTAAAAACGCCGACGCAGGAGAAGACTTTGTGCGACACTCTGGAGAAGCTTAAGGGCGTTCATAACGTGACCATCAAAAACGAAAAAGTGTCGGTTCAGTACGAGCCAGTCCGCCTCACGGAGAAAGCGATCGTTGCCGCGATCCAGGATGCCGGTTTCCGGATTACGGACCAGCATTCCGCGCCCTCGTCGCCGATGATCGACGCCCTGGTTAGCGGTGCACGGTCGGGCAAGAAATAGCGAAGAAGAAGCCCGCGACGAGCAACGCCAAGATATCTTTCATTCGAGACTCAGTTCCCGATGCAGATCACTGTTTCATCAACTGATCGTAGATGAGCTCATACGGACCAGGCTGAAGACCAAGATCGCCGCGAAATGGACGGTCCAGGGCGAAGATGATGAAAATGATCATCCCGATGAAGATCGCCAGGAGCACCACCTGGATTCTTTGCAGAAAGGCATCCTCAACGTGGAAGAAAAACGTTGAACTAAGGCTCACGAGTGCGCCGATCACAATGACAAACCACAGCGCGCCGGGTAACCCGGTAAGGACGGCGTCCAGACGCAGTCGCCGAGCTTCGATCATCTGGCTGTAGGCTCGGAGGGTTTCGGCGTGCAAAAGTTTCTGGCCTTCGGTTGCGGGTTCAAAGGTTACCAACTTCGCCTCAACATCGTTCACCTCTTTCACGCCTCCGCGCGGCACCTGCCCGCGCCGCTGCAGCGGCCACGCTTCCTTGATTACGTATTCGATGTATTCACGCAGTTCTTTCCGTAATTCTGAGCGGACCGGTTCGGGATAGCCGCCCATCTGCCGATACAGGACACCGATGGCGGTCGCTTCTCTGGAAGTGGTTGCCGCGGCATCCGTGTAGGTCTGCCAAACGCTCACCGCAATTAAGGCCACCGCCAATCCGTAAAAAACCATGATGGCCTGCATCATGGCGCTGGTGAAAACGGACTCTTCCGACCCGAGTTTCAACCGCGGCAGGACATAGCGACTGAAGATAGCGAGCCCACTGAGAGCAAAGGCGCAGAGCAGGATTAAAATGGCCGCACCCACGACGACCAGAGGTAGATCGAACAAAGAATCAAACATCGAAGCGTTCCTTCTGTGCTGGTTCTACAGCGTTAACAGGATAAGGAAACGCTAATTTGTTGTGCTGGATGGAACCGCCAGTCCGGCTCGGACCTTTTTCTTTTCCAAGGATGCTAGTGTCGATAATATGCTGGTCTGCTTTCTGTGAACGATCGAAACCATAGTCACGAGCATCCCCACGGTCATTCTCGCACTCCGCGCTGGCGACGAGTGCACCACAGTTGGATTTTCTGGGTCGCGGTTTTTCTGATGCTGCTCGCCATCGCCACCTACGTCATGACCGGCGACCTCTTCTGGGCGCTTCATCGGCAATGACGGAATGAGGAGTTAATAGTTCATAGTTCAGGGTTGAGAGGAAGAAAACGCCGCCGTCTTCATCAAAATTACGGCGTTTCAGGGGAGGCAAGTTGAGAGTTGTCCGAGCCGGACTTGGGTTTTGGGCGGTTGGAAAAACTTCGAACGATTCTTCACCAAGACTGTCTAGGTGTAAGTGAATTGGCTTAATCGTGATGCTG
>QHPU01000139.1 GCA_003219175.1 Verrucomicrobiota bacterium
ACGTTCGATCCAAATTGGCAGTTCCGCTCGGACCGAGCCACGATTCTGCTCGGGCTGCCGCATTCCTCAGACATTTCGCCGAAATTCGGGCGGCTTTCGTCGCCGAAGAGCCGATTCGACAAAGGGATTACTGAAAAATTAGTAACAAATCGGCCGCGACGGTGTCACTACTAAGTGGGCTGGGCTAGTTATTTGGCAGGGACTGGTGTCGAATCGGGTCGGGCAGGCGTGTTCACGTCGGGGCAAAGCCTGACACCCGCTCGAGCGCGCGAGCGTTATCAGCCGCAGTTTGACGGACTACGAGCGCTCTCCGTGCTCACCGTCATGGTCGATCATTTCAGCGCAGATGTTCCAAACTTCCCGCTGCCGGACAAAATCCGTCTTGGCGCAACAGGTGTGCGTCTCTTTTTGGTATTGAGCGGTTACTTTATTACCGCCTCACTGCGTCGAGCGCGAGATCGGATGGACGCAGGAGAGGTATTAGCCGGTCACACGCTTAGGGTGTTTTATTGGCGTCGCCTGCTTCGCACCGGTCCGGCCTATGTTGCCTTCGCGGGAATCGCGTTGCTGCTCAATATCGGTGCAATTCGTCAGAATTGGCCGTGGGTTTTCACCGGCACCGTGAATTGGCTGATCGCGTGGCAGAATCAATGGCCATTAACTATCTCACATCTCTGGTCGATCTGCGTACAGGAGCAATTCTACCTGCTGTGGCCGCTGCTCATTTTGCTCCTACCGCGGAGATGGATGCTATCCGCAATTATTGCGGTTGCATTTGCCGGCATCGCGTTCCGCATCGGCTGCGTGATTTTTTCCGCGCCGCTGATTGCCCGATGGGTATTGCCGTTCGGTAGCCTCGACTCACTCGCGGCCGGCGCAGCCTTGGGCTGGTGTGGCGGACGCCTGAAAGCGTCGCGTGGCGGCTGGATGCTGGCGCTACTCTCTTTGTCAATGTTAACTATCGCTGCGGCCCTGCGAAACAGCGACCCGACGAAACTGGCATCAGTGTTGGTAGAACCGCTCGAGGCCGCTGCGTTTGTGATTTTGATCGCGCGAACCTCGACAGGCTTCGAGGGAAACATCGGGCGTTTTCTGAGCAACCCCGGTCTCGTATTTGCCGGACGAATCAGCTATGGACTTTACGTTTACCACATTCTCGTGGCGATGGTTTTGGATCGTTTGCTGCCGTCTCAATTGCGATTCGTGATCACGATACCGTCTTTGCGTTTAGTCGTGTTCGGGATCGTTACACTGTTCATCGCGACATTGTCGTGGCGATTGTTGGAACAACCCATAAACCGGCTGCGTGGCGAGGAGACACGAAAAGTTCCGATACCGCGCGGAAATTGGGGATCGGACGGCGTGCCAAGATCTCCTTCCGTGGCGCGCCCGTTTTTGAGTGCGGACTCAAGCGCATAATAAGGTGCGCCGCGGAAATAGCAGGATCAGATCTAAACACTTAATGTTCATCAGCAGCCGAGGGGTTGAGAGTCGTTAGTTGAGAGTTGAGAGGGAGTCATAGGTCAGACGTCGGAGGGTCGCAACGTTGCGAAGGCCAGGATAAAAGAGTTGAGGGCGAGACCGGAAAAACCGTCCAACGCCGAACATCGAAGGTCCAACGCTCAACACCCAACCCCCAATGCAGAATGCCAAAGGAAGGGGGAGAGGGGAGGGGCACGGTTGAAGGTTGGTCCGAGCTCTCCACGGCGAGTCTGTGACCGGACTGGCGTTTGTTGAAGGCGGAAGGCGGGGAAAGCTTAAATGCCCAACGCTGAACATCCATCGTCAAGCCGGACCTTACACCTTCGCGACTTTTTCGACCGGAGGACGCTTGATCTGCATTTCCGGCTCGGGTCGGGTGTTTTTGCAAACCGGCTCAACTTGAATGCTGCGGCCGGTGCTGGCCGACTCATAGATTGCGTTGATCACACGCACGTCGGCCAATCCTTCGCTACCCGATGGTTCCGGCGTGCGATCATTCAGAATGCAGTCCGAAAAGTAGATGAGTTCGGCAGCAAACTGATCGCCAGGCGTGAACACCTTTTCGGTTCGCTCGCCCCCGATCGTTACCACGCACGTCGCATCGTCACGATATTCGTAGGCGTTCTCTAACCGCAGATGGCCTTTCGTGCCGACGAGGGAATAATATCCGATTTTGGCTGATCCGAAGCTACAGGTGAAAATTGCCAGACGCTCCTGTGGAAAGCGCAAGATGACGCTGGCCATTTCCTCGACTTCGGAAAATCGTTTTTCACCATTGCTGGCGGTGAAGCTTGTCACTTCGACCGGTTCATCGCGGAAGAGGTAACGCGCTGCATTGATGCAATAAATGCCAATGTCGAAGAGCGTGCCGCCGCCTAAATCCTTTTTCAGACGAATGTTGTCGCCGTCCACTCGGATGCCGAACAAGGAAGTAAAATAGCGGAGATCTCCGAGGTTCCCGGATCGCGCCACTTCAACGGCATGAAGGTTGGCGTCGTGAAAGTGAAGCCGGTATGCGATCATGAGCTTTACTTTGTTTTGCTCGGTTACGTCGATCATCGCTTCGCAATCACGTTCGCTCGCAGCCATGGGTTTTTCGCAAAGAACATGGCTACCACTACGAGCGGCACGTTCAGTATGTTCCCGGTGAAGCGAATTCGGAGTGGCAATATAAACGGCATCGACTTTTTCGCGGTCGATTGCGGTTTCCAAATCATCGTAAGAGTAAGCGTTCACGCGGTAGCGGCGGCTTAATTGCCTGTCTTTATCCGGGTTTCTCGTAACCAGCGCCACCAACTCTGAATTTTCGGCATGCGCAAACGCGGGCAACACCGCCGTCTGGGCGATGTGACCGAGGCCGATGACGGCGTAACGAACTTTTTGTTTCATGCGTTTTGTTCCCTCAAATTCAGTAACATGGTGATCGCGTTGAACAAGGAACAGGTCTTATTTATAAGCGATGGCGCGCAGAAGTGCGGCTTGCTCGTTTTCCGTGGAAAACGTGACTGTACCATTGGGCGAACAGGGCCTACTCAATAAACCGGATCGTCACCGGATAACGATAAAGCTTGCCGTCGCTCGCCTGGATTGATGCCACGATCACGAACACAGCATTCAGGACCCAAAGAATCGGCAGCACTAAAAATCCGATCAGAACGAGACAAAACACGACGGCGATCGCGTTGTAGATCAGCATTGAGATCTGAAAATTGAGCGATTCTTTGCCGTGGGCATCGATCTCGGGTGAATCGTGGCGCTTGGCCAGCCAGACGATCAATGGTCCGAGAATGTGACCAGGAAAATGGAAGAAAACGCCCAGCAACGCGCTGGCGTGACACAGAATATTCCAAGTGCGCATGCTGGGAAATTCCGCGGGTCCGACGGGCATTCCCGCCGGCAATGGTGGGGGTGAAGTTTCCATAGGGTTACATTGAATGGATGCGGCCAAACTGGCATTCGGATTCAAAAAAAGCGAACGAGCAATGGTAGCATTTTGCCACGGCGAGATTTTGATTGCGGTTATTCCTCCGATCTTGCTAGTGTGCGCTGAGGAATGGTGGGGGGTTGTGTGGATGGTCGGTTGATGTTTTCGATTTCCGCTGGGGCAGACGACTTCTCAACTGACGAACTGAAACAACCGACAATTTTGCGATTTCGCGTTAGTCAATCGATCAGCCTGTGAGCGCGAAGATTTTTGTTTTAAGTGTCGCAGTCCTGGGGGCGACCACGATTATTCGCGCGCAGGAGCCTTTGCCTTCGTGGAACGACACCGCTCCAAAAAAAGCGATCGTTACTTTTGTTGAGAAGGTAACGAAGGAAGGCTCGGCGGACTTTGTCCCGGTTGAGCAGCGCATCGCCACCTTCGACAATGATGGCACGCTGTGGGCTGAGCAACCGATCTATTTTCAATTCGCCTTTGCCATTGACCGGATAAAGGCGCTCGCCTCCTCGCACCCGGAGTGGAAAAACGAGCAGCCTTTCGCGGCTGCCCTTTCCGGCGACAAGAAGGCGCTGATCGCTTCGGGCCAAAAGGGCCTGATGACAATTATGGCTGTGAGCCACAGCGGGATGACCACCGAGGCGTTTACGAAAATCGTCGCTCAATGGTTCGAAACTGCGCGGCATCCGCGTTTTAACCGCCTTTACACAGATCTCGTTTATCAACCCATGCTCGAGCTACTCGGCTATCTGCGCGCTAACGAATTTAAGACGTTTATCGTCTCGGGCGGCGGTGTGGAGTTCATGCGAGTCTTTGCCGAAAAGAGCTACGGCATCCCGCCTGAACAGGTAGTGGGTTCTTCAGCAGTGACCAAATATCGGTTCGGCGCTGATGGAAAACCCGAGCTTCTGCGCGAATCGAAGATTCTCTTCATTGATGACGGGCCCGGCAAAGCGGAAGGAATTAACACATTTATCGGCCGCCGGCCTATCCTCGCCTTTGGTAATTCCGACGGCGACCAGCAAATGCTCGAATGGACCGCGGCTGGAAATGGTGCGCGCGTCTGTCTCATCGTGCATCACGACGACGCCGAGCGCGAATGGGCGTACGATCGCAAATCGCAGATCGGCCATCTCGATAAAGCCTGGGACGAAGCGAAAGCCAAAGGCTGGACAGTAGTAAGCATGAAGGACGACTGGAAAACAATTTTCCCGCCGGCAACGCAATAGGAGTTTTTATCGCGGGGCTTGCCGCAACAAGCGCTTGTTATCGGCGGCCTGCTCCCGCGCTTGAACCAAACGCCGCGACAATGCGCAGGTTAGACCAAAGTCCTATAGCCGAACCACTTTGCCTTTCGCAGCGTAGCTTGGCGGATTCCAACAAATTCGCAGCGATACCAAGCCATCAAACCTGAGTGCACAGGATAAGAAGGCTGTCGACGACGCGGAAGAAACAGCAGCTGCAATCGAGGACTAATCGTTGTAGCGGCCTACGCTGCTGAAACCTCTTCGCTTTTTCATCGGGAGAGAACAAAGAAGTTTAAGAGAAAATCGGCCCTCCGTGTTCTCCGTTTCCGCCTGTTGTCTTGCGTGGGACCAAAGTCCCATGCTTGTGCTCGATTTGAACGCGCGCTGGGTGCACGAATTTGAGAACCACAACCGCGTAGAAGGCGATCTTTTCACCTTCAGCGCGAGCTTCAAATTTTAACGTATTCAACTCTCAACTAAAGCGAGCTTCTGAGCGTTCAACTGTCGCGCCGTAGCTAGTGCGAAGGCGGATCAACTCTCAACTCAATCCGACCCCGCCGTCTGCGAATCATTACCATTCCGCGCACGAGCACTGCGCCAAGGACGAGCGCACCACCAGCAATCGCCCAGGGGCCTGGGCGCTCGCCCAGCGCGAGCATTACCCAAACCGGATTCAATATTGGCTCGATCAGCGGAATTAACATCGCCTCCAGCGCGGTCACGTGTTTTATCGCTTCAGCGTAGAGAGCGTAAGACAAGCCGAGTTGCAGAACGCCCAGCACCAGCACAAGCCACAACGCGCGCGGCTGAAGTAATGGCGCCCGCAACAGAAACGGCGCCCCTGCAATCCCAACTATGATGTTCCCCAGAATGACAATATTTATCGGGGAACCGCTTCTTTCTTTTCGTAAAAGGATGACCAACGATGCGAAGGCAAGAGCACTCGCAAGCGCGACAATGTTTCCCCAAAATCCAGAAGTCGTTAGCCGATCCAGAAAGAAAAGAGCGATTCCGCCCAGCGCGACCGCGATGACCCACCAGTCGATCGGCAGCGGCCGTTCACCAAGATACCAGCGGCCGATGATCGCGACATAGATTGGCGCGGTGTATTGCAGGAAAATGGCGTTGGCGGCGGTTGTCATCCGCGTGGCAAAAACGAACAGCGCGACCGTAGCAGCGTAGGCGATTGCGCCGCCAATCTGAGCAGGTGAAAATGTGAACCGCTGCCCGCGAGCGCACACCAGCAATACCGGAATCGCAGCAATACTTCGACCAGCGGCAATCGCCATTGGCGGCCAATCAATGGACTTGATTAAGACTCCTCCCAAACTCCAGAGTAGCGCGGTTATGACCAACAGAACGGGAGCGAGGAAACGTTGTTGCATTCTTGTTGAGCGCACAGTCTAGCAGCATCGCAGGCGCGCAAAATGGCAGATTGCGCGGTGAAAGTCCGAGCTGGACTGGCACTAGCAACAACGGTAGGAGCGAGGTCGGGGCGGACAAAGGAACGCATGTTCTGCAATTACTGACCAGGAAGCCGCCGGTGGCACAGGCGTTTCAATGCCGTAAATGTCAAAAAATAGCAGTTCGTTACAGTCCGCTTTTTCTGGTCAAACAAGTAGACCACTGATGGCGCCAGAATGGTTCGCCGGCAGCCAGTAACAAAAGGACTCCCCGGTTTCCCGGGGAGCCTCTCGTTGTTGGGGTCTACTACTACCTGCTTTCCTCGTTAAGGGTTAGTGAAAGGACAGCTTGCGGCGTCAGTTTTTAGTTGGTTGGGAAGGTGAACGTGCAAGGCGTCGGCTGAACGAAGTTGATGTTGTTGTTCGCGTTGTCGAGCGCGTTCTTCAGGCACTCCTGATAAGCCCGGAAGGGACTGCCGGACTTTGTTAGAGGGTGCAAGCACAGCTCCGTACTCGCAGCTCCAATCAAATCAGTGATGGTAATGAAGCTGCCATCGAAGCCGGTGTTGCCGCATCCGCCGGTGTGGACGAGTGCCGTGCCGCTAACTTTGTTGTGTGCAACATTCAGATACATTGCCGCCAACTGTGCCGACAACATATTGGCCATGTTTGTCGCATTGGCGTTGAGCAGGAAGCTATTCAGCGCTGTTTTATTCTGCGCAAGGGTTCCTGTGAAATTCTGATCGGCGCCAGTGGCTGTGCGCAAACACAAATTGGTTAGATTCGTGAAATCATTAGCGGTTTCCAATGCTTGGCCGTTCTTATTGCTCCAGAAGCCGAGCGTCAGACCGCCACCTGCTCCGAGACAGAGATTGCCAAAGTCGGCGGTTTTGGTTTCGCCGTTTGCCAAGGTGAGGTCAACATGGCCGGGTGTGGTATGAACCCAGGTGTTTTCGACTGGGGTTCCTTCAATGACGTGGTACGTCCCGGGATCGACCACTGAGCAGTGATAGGTTTCAGCATCGATGATCAGGTTATCATCGGCGAACACTTGATACTTCCAGCCGTTGATGGGCTGCCCGTCATCGTCTAGACCATTGGCGTTGGCGTCGTAAAATTTGTTAACACACAAAGTTGCAGTCTCGCCAGGATTGCCGCCGCCGGGAACCCTGACTTTGAAGTTATCTGTCTTCGTGCTGTTATTAGTAAAGGTGTTCTCATTGCTTACCCAAACCTTGTATTCACCGCCGGGGTTTGGCGTGGTGTTGTACCCGCAATTTAGATCAGCAGCACCGTCCTTGGCGCACGCAGGGTCCAGGCTAACATGTGTAAGCACCGCACAGAGCTGGATGCACGCGATCGTCGCGCCATTATTGCTCACCTTGAATGGTTTCTCATCTCCCATGCCAATACTGGTTCCCAAAACGCAGGCTCCGCTGGGATCGGTTACCTGGACGTAATATTCACCATCAGGCAGACTCGCTGCGCCGGGATGCGACGGACCGCCGTCAAGGTAGACGTCATGTTTGTCATCATAGATGTTCAAATCGACGCCGCTACAGGTGCTATCGGTGGTGAAGACCGCGCCGGGAAGCGGCGGAGCAGCTCGAAGCACTGTGGGCGCGACGAATACTGCTGCGATTGGGTTAGAGAAACCCGCGATTGTAGGAAGGCAGATGTCTTTTGCGAATCAGGGCAGCAACCTGATTGAGAGGCCGATTTGCCCCTAGGGATGACCGGTGGACTTTCCTATGTGTTTATGGGGCTTCAAATCAGCCGCCACCACTAGGGGCAGAGTGTGGGCGCTTATTTCCGGTGCGGTTTCGTCGCCCTTGTCGTTGGCTGCAGCTGCGGGAGCAGGTTTTCGTGGGCCCAGGTGCGGGCGAATTCATTGAGCTCGGCCGCGTTTTCCAATCCCAGCTTCGATTTGATGTTTTCGCGGTGGGTTTCGACTGTTTTCACGCTGAGGTGGAATTGCTCGGCGATCTCGCGCGTACTGAAGGAGGCGGCGATCAGCTGGAAAACCTGCAGCTCGCGGTCGGACAGTCGCTCGACGCCGATGCGCGGAACGGCCGGTTTTTCCTCCAGCGAACGGCGGATGAAGGTGGCGCCGATCCGCTGGCTGAAATAGATGTCGCCTGCTAGCACCCGGCGAACAGCGTTGAGAATCTCATCAGTGGCATTCTCTTTCATGACGTAGCCGGATGCGCCGGCGCGCAGGACGCGCTCAGCGAAAAGCATCTCGTCGTACTGTGAAAGTACCAGCACCTTTAAATCGGGATGTTCTACCCGCAGCGATTTGATGAGGTCGAGCGTGTCACCGCCTTTCAGTCGCAGATCGAGAATCATGAGATCGGGTACAGATTGTGTCACAAGTCGCCTAGCGTCGGCGGTGTTGTCGGCCATGCCGGTGCATTCGAGATCGGGCTGGCTGCAAAGCAATTGCATGAGGCCTTGGCTCAGCAGCGGATGATCATCAATCACTACGATTCGCGCTTTTGGCTGCGTCTTTTCCTTCATGAAACCCGAGCCGGCGTGCGACTGATCGGGACCCGGCAAATGAGCGTGGTGCCGCCGGCGCGTGATTCCAGTTCGCACGATCCGCCAACAGAGTGGGCCCGGGAACCCATGGTGCGAAACCCGAGACCCTGCTCCGCGACCCTGGGGTCAAACCCACGGCCGTTATCGGACACGGTAAGGACGATTTGTTCCTGGTGAGAAACTAGGTAGATCTCGAGCTTGCCAGCGCGACCATGTTCGATGGCGTTGCGTACTGCCTCCTGTGCGATCCGATAAAGCTGCAGCGCCACCTGTGCGCTCACCGAGACAGAGCAGGCACTGGTGTTCACGCTCACGCGAACACGGCAATTTTCCTCGACCGCAGCTGCGAGCTTAGGCAACGCCGTCACCAGATCTATCGCGCCATTAGCGCCATCGAGTTTATGTGCGGTGAGTCGCGTTTGCCGGGCGGCGTCGTTGGCCAGGCGGGCGATGGTTGAGGCTTCTTCCGCTTGCTCCGGATGCGTCGATCGCAACTTCTCATCCAGGAGTTTGGCTTTGAAAGCTATGCCGACGAGGTGTTGCCCGAGATCGTCGTGCAGGTCGTAGGCAATGCGCCGTTGCTCGCGCGCGGCAGCCTCGATAATCTCGCGCTCGGCCAAGGCGCGTTCTGCCATCTCTAGTTCCAAGCGGGCGTTCTTCTGCTCGATAATTGTTTGGAGCTGGTCGCGTTGTTGCCGAACGGCAGCGACGAGGAAAGCCACCAGCGAGTAAATCAGAAGTCGTGTCGTCGCATTCCAGCAATGAACGAGCGCAATCGACAACGGCTCACTTTCAGGTATGCCGGCCGTGAACCATGCTGCAGCGCTGGCAAACGCGGCAATGAACCCGAGTCTGCGACCGCAATACCATGCGGCAATCGCCACCGGCGGAACATAGAAGAGCGCAAACGAAAGGGTCGGCCCTGTAATGTGATCGAGCCAGCCAACCAACGGGATGCAGGCCAGGCTCGCAAATCCGAGCCAGCGTGACCGGGGATGAATCCGGCGAGCGTCCCGCTCATTTTTCGGGGATTTTCCCAAGCCCGGCATGACGTTCGGCCTAACGCCAACTGAAGGTTCCGGTGCCGACATGTTCTTGTTCCGGGGAACTACTTTGAACAGCAGCGTGTTTTCGCTTGCGCCGCCCGCCGATTGCATTAGGCGCCGATATTGCCAAGTTCGGAGGCGTTTGGCTAGGTTTTTACGAACGTCGGACGGAAGGTATTTCTGTTAGCATGGGCGCGTGAGGTTAGGGTGGACTGGCGCCGAAAGCGCTGCGGTGTGATCAGATTCTGATATCGCGCAGGGCGAGCTTGGAATTTTTCGCGACTTGGATCGCGCCGATTATTCGCCTTTGTGGCTGGGAGCAAAGCATCTAGCATCCTTCCATTTCGTTAGGTCGTACCTATATATATATAAGCGATGATCCGCGGGGCCCGGCTAGGTGGATGATCTCGAAACGGGTGAGCAGTTGAGCTAACATTGCGTAAGCGGTTGCCCGAGCAGGGCTTGGCGAAATAGCTGCATCTTGGGTTAGCACAAAAGCTGCTTTTTCCTGAGCATGCATGTCGCGGCCGCAACCAAAGCCACCTCTCGATCGAATCTCGGCAGATCAAAGGTTAACGAGCCTGCGAGTTCCGCCTATATCATAGAGGAGATCAACACATTCATCGTGATTCGGGATTATCTGTTGACCGAAGCGGAAGCATCAAAGACACGAGAGCAGATCAATCGCGCCAGTCTTGCGAACGAGGTGGTAGAAACGTGCCTCAGACCAGCGCGGCACCCGTACGAGGCGCAATTTCTTCCCGAAGCAGACGCGATTCGTGAACGCAAGCGTTGCCAGGCAGCCGAGTCACAAATTGCCAAACTGCGCGCCAAATTATCGTAGTCTTCAGCGGATATAATGTTACCCGTGTCCCAATCCGGGCAGAGACCGAACTGCAACTAATAATCGATTACTTCAGGGCGAGGGAGTCGACGATTTTTTCGAAGCGAGGATCGCCGCGGAGCGGGTCCCAGACCGGGAACAGTTTCAAGGTGCCGTAGCTCAGCAGAAGCGACGCGGTGGGAGCACGCAGTCCAGTTTCCAGTTGCTGCAAGGCAAGCTCCTTGTCGCCTGCCCACGCCGCCGTGATGGCGAAATATTGAAGGACGCGGCACGTTGCACGCTGCCTTCTACAACATGCGCAACACCTAACTCCTCACCAATCTTGCGGAGATTACGTGCAAGTCCGCTCTTATACTGCATCACGGAAGTGCGGCTGATGACTTTCAAGTCCGCGATCTTTGCCAGGTCGGTCAGATTCTCGTCCTGCACGCCGTCGGTGAAATAGCTGTTCTCCTTATCGCTACTCAAATTTTCAAAAGGCAATACCGCGATGCTTTTTTCGGAAGCAACTGATGGAATCGCGGACGCTTTGGGCTTCTGTCGTGGTCAAAAGAGAAAGCTGCCAATTGCTAACGCGGCAATGATCAGAGCAGCAGCAGTAAAATATTTTCGGTTGCTGATGGGTCTCGCGGCCGACACGCCCGCCGCTACAGTTTTGAATTTTGCCGGTGGCTCCGGATTGTCGACGTCACCGTTGTAGAGATTAACAATGTGCAGACGGACGCCATGTTTCACCTCGCATTCGCCAAGGGGATAGAGGAAGGGCCGCCATTGGCCATATTGTTCGAGATCATCTGCCACGTGCTGCGATAAGAGAATGTGACCGGCGTCACCGCAATCTATGCGCCATGTTGATACCGGCGCCGGTAACATTCGTGCGATCATTCACGTCGGTGATTTCGTTGATCGGGCCGGAGTGAATACCCATGCGCAATTGCAGATTGAGATTCTTGTTGTCGGCGCGGCTTAACTCCAAAGCGCATTGCACCGGCGCTTCCGGGCTATTGCGAAATACCAGCGCCATTCCGTCGCCGGTGGCGAGCCGAAGCAGGAAGCTAAGAGATCAGCCGCCTTCGCGTAAAGCTACGGCGCGCCAAGGAAGTGGGAGAACAGAAGTCCGAGGTTGGAGGACTAAGACGACAGATAACCGATAACTGATAACGGAAACGCCCGGGGCGTTTCTATTCCGTGCGGAGCGCGACCATGGGATTAATCCGAGTGGCGCGGCGCGCGGGCAGCCAGGTTGTGATCAACGCGGCGGCCGCGAGAATAATGAAGGCGCTGGCGAAGGCCGGTGGATCGAACGCGCCAACTTCAAACAAGATTCCGCTTAGGATTTTTCCAACCGCGGCGGCAAGCAGGAGGCCGATGGCGAGCCCGCACAAAAGCATGATTGAGCCCTCGCCCATAATCAGTCGCAACACCATCCGGGGCTGCGCGCCAAGCGCCATGCGAATACCGATCTCGCGCGTGCGCCGCGCGACTGAATACGCTTTGACGCCGTAAAGACCAACTACGGCCAAACCGAGCGCTAGGCCGCCGAAGACGGAGAACATTGCCGCGCCTGCGCGCACAAGCCAAAGGTCCAGGTTCGAGTCGAGATAGTGCGCAAATGTTTGCAACGAAATAATTGGAAGCGAGGGATCGACCTCGCGCACCACACGGCGGAGTACGTCGGCGGTGGAAGCTTCGTTCCCGGGGGCGAGCGAGTGAAACCGAACAAAAAAGGAAATATTGCTTTGGAATCCGCGCGCAAACGGCACGTAGATAGAGCCGTCTGGTTCTTCGCTTGCAAAAAGGTCGTGTCGGGTCACGGGCACGATCCCGATTATTTCTATCGTCTGGTTCTGCTGCTCTTTTTCGCCCGCATACTGAACGCGTTGTCCAAGTGCGTCACCGTCCGGCCAAAGCTTTTTGGCCAAAGGCTCGTCAATGATCGCTACACTCGGACCAGGTTGCGTTGCCTCCACTTCGGTAAACACGCGACCACGCAGCACTGGCAATCCAACGGTTGAGAAGTAATTCGCACCCACGCTGTTCCAGGCTGACTTGAAAGCAAGGCCCTCAGCAGCGGTCGACGGCTTGGCGTCCGCACCCGGATTTATACCTGCGCGTTGAACATTCTTGTCGGACGAAATCATCCCGAACGGAACGTTTGCCGAAATGCTTACGTGCTCGACGCCTGGCAGCGCTGCCAGCCGCGCATTCAAGTTCTGATAAAGTTCCTGCGCACGTTTCGGTTCGTACCCGGCCAGGCTTGCGTCAACTTCGAGGAGGTAGCTTGCGCCTGGCTTTAGCCCGCTATCGACGGACGCGGCTTTGCCCGCGCCGCGCACGAACAAAGCGGCTGCAGTCAGCAAGGCGAGCGAGAACGCGATTTGCACAACGACGAGAGGGTTGTGCGGTAGAAATTTCCAGCGGCGTTGCAGCACACCTTCCCTGGCATTTTCCTTCAGATCGGCGATCACCGCGCTGCGCGAGATCTTTAAGGCCGGCCCAAGCGCAAACATCAGTGTGCCGAGCATGCAAAATCCAAATGTTGCGGCCAAAATTGCGGGGCTCGCGCCGGTTGACCACACAATCTCGAAGGGCATGAACTTGCGCATTGAAGCGATGAGCAGATCCGACGACCACAATCCAAGAATGAGTCCACCCATGCCGCCGAGCAGCGCCAGCACAAAGCCTTCGCTGAGAAGCTGGCGTACGATCCGCCAACGAGAGCCACCAAGCGCGAGGCGGATCGCGATTTCTTTCCGGCGCGCGGTGCCACGCGCGAGCAACATGTTTGCTAGATTGAGGCAGGCGACGAGGAGAACGACCACGGCCATCCCGAGCAATAACGGTGCGATCGATTTCACCCCGCTGGCAGCCGTCGGATTGTTGCTTACCGAAATACGCGACACCGGTGCAGTTATGAATGTCTGGTTTTTCTGCTCGACTGGATATGCTCTTTCCAGATTGGCCGCCAGCCCTTCGAGGGCAGGCTTGGCCGCGGCCATCGTCATGCCCGGTTTCAGTCGCCCGATGATGCGCAGCTGGGTGCCGTTGCGATCTTCCATCGTAGTCTTGTCCTTTGCGCCAAAATCGTTCGCGACTTGATCGTAAACACTCAGCGGCAACCAGACTTCCGGTGACAATATCTGGAGCGTGCCGGTAAAACCTTTCGGTGCGATTCCGACGATGGTGAACGCTCTGCCGTTGATCAAAACCTCCGAGCCAACCACGGTTGGATCGAGGTTATGCTTTTGCCAGTACCTGTAACTCACGATCGTGACCGGCGCGTTGCGTAGTTCCTCTTCCGGTAAAAATGCGCGGCCTCGCGCCAACGGAACACCGAGTACCGAGAAATAGTTCGAGCTGACAACCGCCGCGAAGGCGCGGCGCGTATCGCCCTTCTGGCCGAGACCTATCAACGCGAGATTGAAAGCCAGTACGTCGCTGAAGACAGTGTTTTGCTCGCGGATGTCGCGATACGTTGGATACGAAAAACCGCGGAATTTCTTCGGATCCTTCCTGTCCTGAGAGAAGATCTGCAGAATTTCGTGCGGCTTGGCGTAAGCAGGCGGAGCGAAGAAAAGTGTGTTTACCAGGCTAAACACCGCGGTGTTGGCGCCAATCCCAAGGGCCAGCACGAGCACGGCCGCGAAGGTGAAGCCCGGCGCCTTGATCAGTTGACGGAACGCGAACCGAAAATCGTGGATCATACGCTGCTTCCAGTAGGATACATCAAGCCCGACAAACGGATTCAGAATTTAATCGTGATGCCTTTTTCCGCCACGCGAGAGCGTAAGACACGAGCGGCGTTCACCGGTCAGAAGGCGATTTTCAAGCAAACGTCCAACGCTGAACGTCCAACGCTGAACTCCGAAAGCATTCGCGAGCAGGCGGCGAAGTCAGAGCGCAAACAACGGATAACGGATCAGCGCTAACCATCGCGCCTCATTTTTGAGCCGGCCCGGCGAAGATTTTCTGGACGAGTGCGTGATAGTTTGAACGGGACCGGAGATTCTCAAATTCCGGTTGAATGTTGACAAATACGAGGAAATCGTCGGCTTCCCGGAACGCCTTCTCCAACCACGCTAGCGTCTGCTCGTTGTCATCGAGTATCGCGTAAATTTCAGCTACAGCCGTGGCCGTGGTAGTTCCCTGTTCGTATGATTGCTTCGTCGATTCTAGCCGGCGCTGCCAGTAATTTGGTCCGCCAAGCGCCGCGTAGGTATTCTGCAGTGGTCCGGTCAAGGCGTACCATGCGCGCGGAGCATCGCCGCCCGCGAGGTCGAATGCCCTTCCGCGGCGGGCAAGCTCGATAGCCTTGTCATGCGCCTCGAGGGCTTCCGTGTAACGCCCTTTGCGATCAAGGCCTTCGGCCAGAGCAAAGTGAGCAAAAGGAAAATCAGGATCCATTTCGATTGCTTTGCTGAAATACTCGATCGCTCGGTCGTACTGTTTCGAGTAGAGGTACGGACAACCCAGTTCGGTAGCGATGATAATCGAAAAGGGGTCGAGCTCTCGCGCCTTTTCCATTTCCGCAATAGCTTCCTCATTCCGGCCAAGAACCGACAGGTAGATAGAGTACCATTGATGGCCGGTGGAATAGTTGGGATTCAGCTGAAGACCGCGCTTAAACTCCGAATCAGCCTCTTTGCCCCATCTATGCCATACCCTTACGTTGGCAAGTGAGATGTGGGCTTCGGCCAAGCTATCGTTAATCTCCAATGCCTTGAGCGCGGCCGCTTCCGCCTTTGGATACGCTTCCTTACCTGGGGTCTGACTATAATTCGGAAGGACTGCATAGGCATCCGCTAAACCCGCGTAAGCTGGTCCATACGCGGGGTCTTTTTCAATGGCTTGCTTAAAGTAATCGATCGCCGTTTTGAGTCCGTCGCTTGTTCGCTTGTTCCAGAAGTATCTTCCTTTGAGATAAAGTTGATGAGCTTCAGAATTTTGGGTCGGCTGAGTTGTTATGGCCTCTTCTTCGAGGCCGGTAAGTTTTGCTTTCAGTTTATTGGCAATGGCCTTAGCGATGTCGCTCTCGATCTGGAAAACATCCGTTAGGCTGCGGTCGTAAGTCTCCGCCCATAAGTGCACATCGCTGCGAGCATTGATCAGTTGCACATTCACACGCACTGAATTGCCCCTTTTCTGCACGCTTCCCTCCAAAATATTGGCCACACCGAGTTTCTCAGCTATCGCGCGCAACGTCTCCGGCGACGCTCTGAATTTCGCAGCCGAGGTGCGTGATATCACCTTCAGCTCGCCGATCTTCGCGAGCCGCGTCAGAATTTCTTCGTGGACGCCGTCGGCGAAATAGGCGTTTTCCGGATCCTGACTGAGGTTCTCTAAAGGGAGGACCGCGATGCTTTTTTCGGGAATGTTTGCGGTTGAATTCGCCGGCAGCCGACCTGCTCGCGCGCGCAGAAAGAAAATCGCGGCGACCAAGGCAAGGACCACCACGGCGCCGGTGCCAACCCAATACCATGCTGATTTTCGCGACGCTGCGGCCTTCTGAACAACCTCTGATGGCGCCGCAGCAGTCGGATGGTCAAGCTTTGACGGCCGGTCAGAGTTGCCGATTTCGCTCGTGAAAAGATTTACCAGGCCGAGGCGCATGCCATGTTTCACTTCGCATTCGCCGAGATCATGTAGGTGTGGTCGCCAATGTTTAAATTGCGATAGATCTTGTGCGAGACGATGTGAAAGCAGGATGTGCCCGACATCGCCACAGTCCATCACCCGTTGCGCGATGTTGATACCTTCGCCGGCAACGTTACTGCGCCCGCGACATCCACGACACCGCTAATGGGTCCGCTATGAATTCCCATCCGCAGACGCGGTGCATCCGGCGTCGAAAGCTTGCGGCTGATTTCCATTGCGCATTCCACGGGCGATTCCGGGCTGTCGTAGAAAACTAGCGCCATCCCATCGCCTGTCGGAATCTTGGCGAGACGAGCTGCAGCCTCCGCTTGCTGAAAGGCTCCCGTGGACTGAACAGCATCATTCAGCCGCTCGATCGCCCGTCGCTGATCGTCGATCGACAGCTTCGAATAACCGATGATGTCGATGAACAAGACGTGTGCGATCTCGAGTCGCAAGTCGGGTCTAGTCTCCGCGGGCATAGAGGTCTTTTTCACGCACAAAGTGCGCAAATCTTATCTCACATCAATAGCACAATCACGTCGATGAAGAAATGAGATAGGATTGCAGCCTCAAGGCCCCGGCGGATGTAGATCCAGCCGAACGCGAGGCCCGCCGGTAGGACGATCAGCACCGTTCGCAGTGCGACGATGAAGGACACGGGATTGACGAATAGTTCTTCGTTGCTGATGTGATACCAGCCGAAGAAAAGCGCCGTGGCAACGTTGGCGACCCAGAGCGCGATCCATCGCCCCTCTCCTGAGATACGAAAGAGTTTCATTCCAAGCCAGGCGAGAAGTGAAAGCAAGAACAGGCGATCGAAGATCTCTTCCGCCCAGGGCGCCCAAAGGCTCGCCAGTCCGCTGCGCCACCATGGTACGGCGATGCGGGCGTGAATCTCGGGCGCGGGCGTAGTAACTCCGAGCGCGTAGCGAAAAAACGCGTCGATGCCGAAGGCGATAATCGCGGTGACCGTGGCCCAGAAGAGTGCGGGCCAAACGATTGACGATAGCGGCTGTGCCGGTCGAGGCGCGCCATCGAGCCAGCCCTCGAGGTAAGGCGCGCCGAGACCGATTTTGCGCGCCACCCAAAGACCGATTCCGGCACCAGGCAGGAGATATTTGAGATTTTCGATAAACCCCGAAAGGATGAGCGACCGGAGCAATACTGGCGGCTGCGGCCCGGGAGCGATCGCCAGTAATCCTAGAAGATAGGGAATAACAAGCGGTCCCGTGAGCGTTCCGGCGACTACCAGGAAAATGAATGTCCGCCAGGGATATGGGCACGTTTCGGAAACCATGGCCCTCCATCTAATATATATATAGGATTCGACGCCCGAAGCGCAGGGAGCCGGTAGCTAAGAGCAAAGAAGGGCGGGTTGAGAGTGAGCGCGAGAGTTGAGAGCGAATGCGCAAAAAGTCTGCAAAGAAAAAGATGTCCTGAGGCGCCTGCTTCATTCGTTGTAGTAGGAAAAACACAAAAGAAATTATGACAACAGACAATAAAAACACCGTCCGACTTCACCGAGTGCTCCGGGCCACGCCGGAGAAAATTTATCGAGCGTTTCTTGATCCGGACGCGATGGCGAAGTGGCTTCCACCGAACGGATTTACGGGCAAGGTCTATCAGCTGGACGCTAAGGTCGGTGGCACTTACAAGATGTCGTTTACTAACTTTACTACCGGCACGAGCCACTCCTTCGGCGGAACCTATCTCGAATTGACGCCCAGCGAGCGCCTCCGGTACACCGACAAATTCGACGATCCGAACCTGCCCGGCGAAATGCAAACGACGATTACCTTGAAGCAGCTGTTCTATGGAACTGAGTTGAAGATTACACAGGAAGGGATACCCGCAGCAATTCCGGCTGAGGCTTGCTATCTCGGCTGGCAGGAATCGCTGACGCTGCCGGCGAAACTCGCCGAAGCCGAAAATTCCCGATCAGCCCATGGAAAAGAAATGAGCGTCGTGAGCTCGCCATGCGAAATCACGCGTTGAGGAGGATGTTTTTTGAATAAACAAGCGCGTCAGCCGCTCCAAAGAGAGAAACAACGCATGAAAAACAGTCTCGTCATCACAGCACTCAATTTCCTGCGCGCGTGCGCTGTACCGATGGCGATGCTCGTAGCTGTGTCGTTAGTTGCGCAGACTGCACCCTACGATTCCGCGAAGCCGCTGCCGCACGCGACGCTGTTTGCACCCGGCATTATCTCCACCGGCGACTACGACTCGCACCCGACGTTTACGCCCGATGGCCGCGAGATCTATTTTCTCAAGATGGCACCGAATTTTTCGCGTTGCACCATCTTTGTTTCGCGCTACAAGGACGGTGGATGGTCTGAGCCGGAGGTTGCGCCCTTCTCCGGGGAATAATCAGGACGCCGATCCCTACCTCACCGCTGATAGAAGACATTTCTACTTCATCTCCGATCGTCCAGTCGAAATGGATGGCGAGCGCCAGTCGCATCACGACATTTGGGTCATGGACAAGACCGAGTCGGGTTGGAGCGCGCCGCGGCATTTGCCCGCGTCGGTCAACAGCGCTGCCGACGAATTTTACCCGATGGCTTTGCAGAACGGGACCCTTTACTTCGGCTCTCAGCGGAAGGATCCCAACGGGCCGGGAGACATTTATCGTGCGCTACCGCAGCCAGACGGCAGCTATGCGGTCCAAGATCTTGGGCGGCCGGTCAATAGTGCAGGAGGCGAGTACGAAGCATTCGTTACCGAAGATGAGCGCATGTTGTCGTTAGCCGTCAGCGGGGGGACCCGACTCGCTTGGCGACTTCGATCTTTATGTCTCGCGCAAGCAGGCCGACGGTAAATGGGGGGAGCCGATCAACCTCGGACCAGAGATCAACTCCGCAGCGCACGATTTATCCCCCAAACTGACGCCAGACGGCAAATACTTGATCTGGATGAGTTGCCGCTTGCCACCGCTTTCCTCCAGGCCGCAGGACCGGACAACAGCACGGGTACTCCAGGAGCTGGATGCACCCGCAACGGACTTGGCGACATCTTTCAGATCGACGTCTGTGCCGTGCCAGCTTTAAGGCGGCCCTAGTTAGGGAGCATGGGGCAGGGTGACGCGTAACCACCTTCGCTAAAGCTTCGGCGCGTCAGGAAAGCGTTCGCGCACGCGGTGAGTTGAAACGGAGCAGGGCACAGCAGGGTTGAGAGTTGAGGGTTGAGAGCGTAAAAAGCTCGATTGGAGTCACGCACGATGGTTCTAAAGTGATCTACCAATATGTCAGTCGATAGGACCGAATCCGTGCCGGAAAAGAGGCCGACGCGCCACGTCAGTCGGTATGAGACAGTCATCGCGACCCTTGTCGGACTCTGTGCTTTGTGTGTTTCTGCTTATACCGCCTACGTGCAACGGCAGCAAGTGCGTGCAGCGGTGTGGCCCATCCTCGAATTCGACAGCGGCAACGGGCCCATTCACTTTATTCTCGCCAACAAAGGGGTCGGCCCGGCGATTATCCGGCATGTCATTGTGCGGGTGGATGGAGAGCCGGTGAGGAATTGGAAGGAGGTACTCGCGAGAATATTGGGCCCCGGCGAGCATCCTGGTGCGGAGAGCGACATGAGTGGTCATGTATTGGCTGCGGGTGAATCGGTGACCGTCTTCACTCCGTACGATTCCGAAAATAATCCGCTCAACTACGACAAGTCGAATCCGCTCTGGGTGAAGCTGAATAAGGACCGTTTACGCGTAACGGCCGAGATCTGCTACTGCTCGACGCTCGACGAATGTTGGACCTTGCACGCCGGGGGATCGATACCCAGCACCACCACCGAGACACGCCGTTGTCCGGCTCCATCGATAGTTAGCTTCCAGCAGTAGTCAGTAGAAGGCAAAAGGAGTCAGCGGTAATTATTGAAACTTAATTTCCTACTCGTGATGGATCACTTTATTAAGTATTCGCCACCAATTCCATGAAAACCATTCAAGGTTACTATCTCATCCAACCGGAAGATCTCTCCTGGCGGCCTTCCAACTTGATGAAGATTCCGAACGCCGATTATCTGGAGCGCACTGGGAGTGAGAATATCGGGGCGCGCCTCTGGCGGTTGCCGCCCAAGAGCGCGAATACACTGCACAAGCACATCCGCGCGGAAGAATTTTATTTCGTGCTCGAAGGCGTAGGGCGTATGCGTGTGGGCAGCGAAACGTTAACCGTCCCGAAATACGGCGGCGTGCTTGTCGGGCCCAACGAGTTGCGCCAGGTGTTCAACGATACCGACGCTGAAGTTCTCTGGCTCATCATCGGCGCGCCGGAGGAGTTGGAATTCCTCCAGGGCTCGAAATCCAAAATGGATCTTTCGTTGATCTACCCGGTTAATCCGAAGGAGCTTCCCAAAGAGCTCGCTCGCGCGGAATGGCCGCCAAGTCCGAGGAACGAGGTCCGAGCCGGCCCGGCATCGCACGGGCAGTGACTGGCATTAGGCAAAAGTGCCATGTGACAAGTGATCAGCAAGGCATTTAAGTGTTGAGGGTTGATAGTTGAGAGAAAAGAAGAAAGGCAAAATCATATGAATTACAATTACCGCCGCATGTTTTTCTTGGCGATGACCTGCCTTTTGTGTCTCGCTGGACACGCAGGGGCGAGTACGCGCGCCACCTCCGGCGAGTCGTCAGACAGAGGGGCCGCTCGTCTAATCGTCTATCGGATCCCAACCATGGGCAAGTTCGTCATCGTCCACGTATATGTCGATGACGTCGTAGTTGGCACAATCGCATATGGTGGTACGTATGAAGGGCTCCTGAAACCCGGGCACCATGTCTTATCAGTGCTGGCGACTCCGCGTCCGAAATGGCCGGAACGCCCGCCAACAATCGTCGATGTACGAAGCGGCCGCACCTACAGGTTCACCGCAATGGGAAATGGCCGAGGAAATTTGATCCTGCGTCCTGCGGATTGAGGCTCGTTATCGGCCCGGAACGAAGCTGGGAGTAAAGCTATGCATTCTGCGGGTGCGAAAGAAACTAGAGCCGGTGGCTTGGGCAGATATGGATCGAAAGAGCTGGGGAGTTGAGAGTAAGGATATGGAAATAAGGAGGCCTGGTTCACAGAATTCCAACAAAGGACCAGCGGATTGGTTTGCCGGAACGGTGCGGATTGATCCGCTGTTCGAGGCGCCCGCACCGGCGCGTGTTCGTGGTGCGAGCGTCACCTTTGAGCCTGGTGCTCGCACCGCCTGGCATACGCATCCACTTGGGCAGACGTTAATCGTGACTTCGGGGCTGGGGTGGGCCCAAAAATGGGACGGCCCAATCGAAGAAATCCGGCCCGGCGATGTGGTGTGGTTTTCGCCCGGTGAAAAGCATTGGCACGGCGCTACACCAACGACCGCAATGACGCACATCGCCATTCAGGAGGCGCTCGATGGCAAAGTTGTGGAGTGGATGGAACAGGTCACCGACGAACAGTACCGGCGAAGTTGATGCTTATTGGTTGAAAGTTGAGAGCTGACTGCGGAAGGCTGAAACAAACAACAGAAGAAGGGATGATTTTACCTTTTCGCGACGTCGGTTCTATCTCGCAAGATCCTGCCAATATTTGATGGCCGACCAAGATTCTGTCGAATATCCTTGGGCAACACCAAAATTTCTGAACGGAAGGGACAAAAAAATATGAACTGCAATTGCCGTCGCGTGCTTTTCTTAGCGATAACGTGCCTTTTGTATCTCGCGGGAAGTGCAGCGGCGAGTGAGCGAGCGACCTTCGATGCGCGCTCGACCATCGGGAGTGCGTCATTAATCGTCTATCGGATCCCAAACATCGGCAGGAGGGTCATCGTCCACCTATATGTCGATGATGTCGTGGTTAGCTTGATCGGATATGGTCAGACATACCGGGGTTTTCTGACACCCGGGCGGCACGTCTTGTCGACATTGGCGACTCCGGATCCCACATGGTCGGAACGCCCGCCAACAATCGTCGATGTACGAAACGGCCGGACCTACAGGTTCACCGCAATGGGAAACGGTCAAGGAAACTTGATTTTGCGACCCTTGCATTGAGGTTCCAACCCCGGCGCGCCGACCGCTCGCGAAAGATTTCGGCGTTGCCTCGCTCGAAGGCGAGCGTGTCTTCCATTTGCAAGAACCGCTCTGCGATTTCTTGACAACCGGGCATGAATATATGTTATTACGACATATGGCAATGCCACTGCCTGATCGAGAACTGAAGAAGGGAAGCGCGGAGCTGTTGATCCTGTCGTTGCTGGAGGATCGGCCGCGTCATGGCTACGAAGTTGGGAAATTAATCCAATTGCGTTCCCGCGGCGCACTACGATTCAATGTGGCCTCGCTCTATCCACTCCTTTACCGATTGGAAAAGCGGGGCTGGATTCGCGGACGCTGGGTGGAGAAGGCAGGGGAACGCCGTCGCCGTTATTATCGACTGACGGGCGCGGGCAAAAAGGTCCTCGCAGTTCAACGCCATGGTTGGCGCGAGTTCGTGGAAGCTATCGGACGAATCACGGGAATTGCGTATGCCTGATTTCAAATCCGAAATCCGAAAATCGTTAGCGGCATTGAATCTTTCGCCGACACGTGAGGAAGAAATCGTCGAAGAGTTGTCGCAAGATTTGCAGGAGCGGTTCGAGGAGGCGCTGAGTCACGGAGCGTCGGAGGAAGAGGCGAAGCAGGTCGTCTTAAATGAACTGATGTTTCCGGAGTCGATTGATAAGGAGTTGAAAGGCGTGGAGCAACCGGTTCCGAGCACGGAATTAGCAATCGGAGCGGAAAAGACGCGCAACCGCTTTGCCGGTTTTTGGGACGACATCTGGTTTGGCCTGCGGATGTTGCGGAAGCAACCCGGCTTTGCTGTTGTTGTCATTCTGACTCTTGGCATCGGGATTGGTGCGACAAATGCAATGTTGAGTGTGGTGCAGGATGTCTTAATCCGGCCGCTGCCTTATGCGCATTCCGATCGGCTCTATGCTATTTCGGCTAGCTCCGAATCGACAGGGCAATCGCGTGTTGCCGCCTCAGGACCGGATTTCCAGGATTATCTCGATCAAAGCCGGTCGTTTGCACATCTGGCCGAATACATTCCGCGGTTCACATTTACCTGGACCGGAGATGGCGAACCGAAACTTGTCACCTGCACTTCAGTTTCGGAAGACTTCTTCCCGATGTTGGGCATTCGCCCCTATTTGGGAAGGCTCTATGAGCCGCGAGAGTACACGTATTTAGAGAATGATACCCTGATCGTCTCTTACAATTTCTGGAAGAACCAGCTCGGTGGCGACCGGCACGTCATTGGACGGGTAGTTCATTTTGAAGGCGTGAGTGAAACAATCGTCGGTGTGCTGCCGCCGCTGGCGGACCTGTTTCCGGACACTGATGTTTGGCCCAAGCATACTGTTCGTCCCAGCTGGCCCTACATGAAATGGCGCGGGAACAAATTCTTGCGCGTGATGGGCGAATTGAAACCCGGTGTCACTCCAGCAATGGCGGAAGAGGATCTCACTGCGATCTTGCGACGCGTCCAGGAAGAACCGCGCGATGTGCGCGTGCATGTCGTTCCTCTCAAGCAGGATCTGGTGGGTAACGTCCGTCTGCCGTTGTTGGCGGCATTTGGCGCAGCGGCGCTTATCCTGGTAGTTGCCTGTATTAATGTGGCCGCACTTTTGCTGGCGCGCGCGGTGAAACGGCAGAGTGAAATGGCGGTGCGCTTGAGTTTGGGCGCGGGACTACGGCGAATCATGCAACAACTTGTGACCGAAGGGATGTTGCTGAGCGCGGCCGGCTGCATGGTCGGTTTGTTGATCGCTTGGAGCGTGCTTCGTGCGTTGGCGCGAATCCCAAATATGCCGTTACCGCGAATCGATGAGATTCACTTAAATGGGCGCGCTTTGCTTGCCACCGTCGCCATCGTGATTGCTACCACGCTGCTTTTTGGATGGATACCTTCGCTGAGCGTTTCGCAGTTGAGTTTATCCTCGGCTTTACGGACGCGCGGAGCTGAAGGAACCGGGCGGCGCCGGTCTTCTCTTTCGCTGCTCGTTGTCAGCGAGATCGCATGTTCGGTCGTGCTCACGGTGAGTGTGGGTTTGCTTGTGCACAGTTTCTGGCGGGTGATCCATGTCGATCCCGGTTTTCAACCACAGTCGCTGCTCCGAGTTTATTTACGGACGAATTACTACAGCGAAAAAGGTCGCGTTTTTTGGAAAGGCGTTCTCACCGAAACGGCATCATTGCCTGGCGTGCGCCACGTTGCCTTGTCGGATTGGCGGCCCGGCCGAGACGCGGCGATCGCAACATTCGTTTTCGAAGACCGACCGAACGACCTAACTCGCCTGCCTTCCGGCGAAGGCTCATGGGTCAGTGCTGATTTTTTTCGGGCGGTCGGCACTCCATTAATCGCGGGCAGATCTTTTACGGAAGACGACAACGAGAACACGCCGCCAGTCGTCATCATCAATACGGAAGCTGCGCATCAATTTTGGCCGGGGCAGGATCCGATCGGCAAACGTATCGGAGTTAACTACACCGGACCCGGAAGAAGAACCGACGCCGCGCCAAGGCTCCGCGAAATTATTGGTATCGTCGGAAATATTCGGCACGACGCGCTGGATACGCCGGCCGCGCCGGCGGTTTACCTTCCGTATTTGCAGGACGAAACCAACCACGACATGGCGACGATGAGTCTTTTTCTGCGGACCGACGGAAACCTGATGGCATTGACCGATAGTGTGCGCGATCGAATTCACGCCGTCGACCCGAACCAGCCGGTCCAGAACATTCAGGATGTGGCCGATCTGGTCTCGCAGTCGGTAGCAACCCGACGTTACACCCTAATTCTTGTTAGCGCCTTCACCGCAGTCGGGCTGCTGCTCGCGGCAGTTGGAGTTTACGGAGTTATTTCCTACGTGACTTCGCAAAGGGCGCGGGAGTTCGGGATTCGCATTGCGCTCGGTGCGACGCGCGGACACGTCATGTCGTATGTTTTGCGTGGCAGCGTGGTTCTTACGACTCTTGGGTCGTTGATCGGCGTCTTCGGAGCGGTGTTTTTATCCCGTTTGTTTTCCCGTTTGTTATTCGAAATAAATCCTCTCGACATTTTGAGCTTCTCGGCCGGAGTCGCGCTTCTCGTGCTGGTATCGATTGGTGCATCTCTTCTTCCGGCCTGGCGTGCTTCGCGAGTCGATCCGATTATCGCGATGCAAAGCGAATGACGATCCAATTGCATACGTAACCATAGACTCTTATTCTTCGATTGCGCCGCCGATGGCTCGAAGATGTTGACGCAAAGTGTAGTTTGGGTCGGCAGAGCGTCTCGCCAGATATTCAGCAAACCGAAGTTGTTCACGAAGCTTGCGGCCGCGTTGTATTTCCCGGGCTTGCTGACGTTCGCGTTGGAAAATACTCTTGGCGGTTGAAATAACCTTCTCGGCTTTCTTCCCGGGCACGAACAGAACGCCGTCGGCGTCGGCAAAAACGACGTCTTCTTTGGTTACGATGGCATCGCCGAAATGCGCGCTGGTGAACGCATCTTGATCGCGCCGATCAATTCGTAGCGGGCCGGCCAGACAGATTCCGTAACTAAAGATTGGGAATCCAATCTCGATGAGTTCCGCGGTATCGCGATGGCAGCCCCAGATGATTATGCCTGCGAGTCCGCACGCTTTCGTCTCTAGCGCAGTCAAATCACCGACGCAACCCTCGTCAGTTCGTCCGCCGTTGTCGACAACAAGAACGTCGCCTGGTT
Organism: Verrucomicrobiota bacterium; assembly: GCA_003219175.1. Classification (GTDB taxonomy): domain Bacteria; phylum Verrucomicrobiota; class Verrucomicrobiia; order Chthoniobacterales; family UBA10450; genus AV69. The sequence continues at coordinate 25,862 of QHPU01000139.1, forward strand.
GCCCGGCTTCCAGGGCTTCCAAAAAAATATCGACGCTCCCATAATGTCGGACCGGCAAGGCTCGTCCGGCGAGACGACTCTTTGTTTTTACTGGTTGAATTCCTGGTGGAGCGATCCGAAGAGGGACCCTCAAGCGCACACAGGCATCGGCCAGCAGCGGAGTTGAAAGTTCTGCGAAAGCGCTGCTCAACTCCTGATTTCTTGTTGGATGGGGTGACGCCTTCATATGCTCGGCAGCACTTTAACAGCGGATTTCTGCCTTGTATCTAATTGCGCCGAAACCGCAAGCGAGAGCTATGCGTGATTAAGGATCTGCGCGACCCTCTGAATTGTATTCCAGTTCCGTGTCGTGGCCGGGACGCCCAGAAGTTTCTCTATCTTGCCGAGGTAGCTGATCGCTTTCATCTGGCGACGATACACACCGAGGACGAATCTGTTTTCAATCGCGATGATCTTAAGCAGCCATTCGTCGTCCGCTGGCAGGCTGAGAGGAAGAGAAGGCGGCGCGCGAAGGCGCCTGGCTAATACATTGACGAACCGGGTGATGTCCGGACCCGAGGGTTGTCGCGCGAATGGATCTTTTTTTGCGAGCTTGAGGATGTCGCGTGCCGGACAAATCATGATCTCGGATTTAAACGGCAACTTCTTCGCGATCGCGGCGCGAAGAGTCGATTCACTTACGTCTTTGCGCACGACGAACGTACCGACGGCGCCAATGTTGACGACGCCGAACTTCGCCAACTGTTTCGCGATTAGCGCGGGCTGGCATCGATTCGCTCTACCGACGTTCACTGCTCGAAGAAAGACGACTGAAGGCACAAGCAGAAGGTAGAAAGTAGGATGCAGAAAGGCCAGATTAGAACGTGCCACGGATCGTTTCTTTGCTGCCCGCGGCGACTGAGATCGCCGCGGCATTGGGCTTAATGGATGACGTTGTCGGCATCTCGCACGAATGCGATTTTCCGGACGAAGCGAATGCGAAGCCACGAGTGACTCGTTGTCCGGTTCACAAGGCCGGGTTAAGCAGCCGTGAAGTTGATGATTGGGTGCGCCGCGCATTGCGCGAAAACGGGACGATCTACACGATCGACGAGACACTCCTGCGCGAGCTGCGTCCTGACGTGATCCTCACGCAAAGGCTGTGCGACGTCTGCGCAGTCGGTTACGGGACAGTTGCGCGACTCGTGGGGACGTTGCCTGGACCGCCGCAGCTGGTGAATCTCGAACCATCAAGTTTGTCCGATATCTTTGATGACATTCGTCGTGTAGCGAAAGCGTGCAGCGTGACGGATCGCGCGGACAAAGTTGTCGCGGAATTATCGACGCGTGTGGAGGTCATACGTGAGCGAGTAGCGCGAATCCCGGAGCGTCCGCGCTGTTTTCTGATGGAATGGGTTGATCCGCCGTTTTGCTCCGGTCATTGGGGTCCGGAATTGGTGGAGATCGCGGGCGGCCACGATCCGTTAGGCCGAAAGCATCAACCGTCGGTCGAGATCAAATGGGAAGCCGTGCTAGAGGCGCGGCCGGAGGCCATCGTGTTAGCCCTTTGCGGATATGATGTCGATCGTGCCAGGCGCGATTACAAATTGCTGAGGAAATTTCCGCGATTCGATTCGCTTCCAGCAGCACAAAACGATCGAATCCACATTGTTGATGCAAGCGCGTATTTTGCACGACCGGGTCCACGCGTTGTCGACAGCCTGGAGATTCTCGCCGGCATTTTGCATCCGGAAGAATTTCCGGAGTTCAGTCCGAGTCAGACTGATTACTTCTTAAATCCACCGAGTTGTGCGTGTCGCGAACACGAAACTAGATGATCGTTCACCATTCCGGTAGCCTGCATCAGTGCGTAACAAATGGTCGAACCGACAAATTTGAACCCGCGCCGTGATAGGTCGCGACTCATCGCATCGGATTCGGGCGTGCGCGCGGGCACCTGAGCCATCTTGCGCCAGCGATTTTGCTTCGGCTTGCCGCCGACAAAACTCCAAAGATAAGCGTCAAAGCTCCCGAACTGCTTTCGAACCGAGAGAAATGCCTTCGCATTTTGGATAGCCGCAGCAATCTTGAGCTGGTTTCGCACGATCCCGGAGTCGGCGAGAAGGCGTTTCACATCGCGCGGACCGTAGCGCGCGATTTTCTCCGCGCGAAATCCATCAAACGCCTTTCGGTAGTTCTTTCGTTTGTTAAGAATCGTAGTCCAGCTCAGGCCGGCCTGCGCGCCCTCGAGAATTAGAAACTCAAAGAGCTTGCGATCGTCGTGCACCGGCACGCCCCATTCTTTATCGTGATAAGTGAGGTTTGGCTCGGCGATCGCCCAGGTACAGCGCGGCATACGGTTGAACCTAAGCACAGGGAACACAGAGATCACACAGGCGAACCTAAAATTATTGAAGTGACTAAGAAGGGTCCCGGCCGGACTGCCATTGGCGCTCCTGCTCTTTGCCCTTCGTCTCTGTGGGCCGCGGATTAACGGACGCGCTGCTGATCTTTGAGCCAGTCGATGATCAACTTGGTCCCATTCTGATTTAGTCCGCTGCTTTTACCGGCAAAAGCGTCGGCCCAGTTGGTATAGCTCTGGAGAGTGTGACCCATCTCGGGGACTTCAAAGAAACGTGCGGCTCCGGGACTGTTTGCGTTTACATATTGTGCAATCAGCTCGTGGTCGTCGCGGCTCATGATCCAGTCGTATTGGCCATGAAGAACCAAGGTCGGCATTTTTACCTTCGACCACGCAGCAGCGAGGTTGAGATTCTGAAGTTGCTCGTAAAACGCGATCGGCCGGCCGTAAAGATGATCGCGATCTTTCCCTTCGGGCCACAGATCAGTGAGCGTCGCGTTTTCAGAGACTACATCAGCGACCTTGCGTTTTTTGATCAGCCAGTCGTGGTAAAGCGTGGTCGCCCCTTTCATTCGTTCGGTCACTTCCGCAGGCGTTTTGCCCATTAACCCGAAACGTCGGCGTTCGATTTCTAACATATGTTCAAACCATGTCTTTACCCAGCCACCGACAACGATGAATCCGCGCACTTGTCCCTGTTCAGCAGAAGTCTCCGGAACAATTGGCGCGAAGCTTCCGCCGTTGCTGATGCCGAGGAGGTAGATGCGATTGGTATCGATAAACTCGTAGTTTTTGAGAGTGCGAAAGGCCGCGCGATAGCCGGCAAGCTCGGAATCGAAATCATTTTCCGCACAATTTCCTTCGCTATCGCCAACGCCTTGTTTATCGACCCGAAAAAGGCAGAATCCGGGCAGCTGCACGAGCTTTCGAAAGAGCATGCCGGTTTCGTCTCTCGTGTTTTCCGGTGCTTCAACGCTGTCGCAGCTCAACCAGCCGGCGACGAAAACGACGGGCGCCTTACCTTTCAGTTCCCGAGGCTTGGTGATGATGGTGCGCAGACGCTCTCCATGTGGTGTTGTAACTGAATCGTAGATCACATCTACGTTTGGATAGGTCTCGCGTGGCGTTTGAATTTTCCGCGGCAGGTCACCCGCGAATGCGGGTGAGAATGCAATCGTCAAAGCGAACAATACAAGGAACACGGACTTCATGGGATATGATGGTGGCGCGCACAGAAGCCGCAAGCACGAGCGAGCAGAGAACAAAAGACAATGTGTAAAACACGTGAAGGGATGACGCCAACCGATTCATGAAAGGAAATGGAATGGCGCGAGAAGAAACCCGAATTCACGTCTGAGGCTGAGGATAATCGCGAAGCCGAGGAGGTGACTTCTCGAGCCCGACTGCGCATGGCCGACCTGCTGCAACACCCGTTTGATGTGCGATCGGTTGCGCTCACCGGCCTCTTTATTCTCGCTATCTTCTATACAATTTATTGCCTCCGCGCTGTCCTGCTTCCCATCGTCCTGGCCTGGCTGTTGAGCTATTTGCTCCGTCCGATTTTACGCACGCTTTCGCGGATCAAAATGCCACCCATGTTGGGCGCCGCACTCATTCTGCTGGCGTTGCTTTCGCTCGTTACCCTGGGTGTTTCAGCGTTGGCAGCACCGGCCGCTGGTTGGCTGGTCAAAGCACCATCAGGTTTACAGGAGCTGCAACACAAATTGATACCGATGAAGCGATCGATCTCGCAAGTCGCCAAAGCGGGCGGCGAAATTGAAAAACTGGCTACGCCTGATTCCAGTTCCAAGGCGGCCGTAGAAGTGCAGCGTCATCCCATCACCGAAGCTCTCTACGTCCGTACTCCAGAATTTATCAGCAGCACGATTTTGCTTGTCATCCTGCTTTTCTTTCTTCTCGCCTACGATGGCGTCTTCATTGGCAAGTTAATCAAGCTACTTCCTAGTTTTTCTGACAAGAAACGAGCAGTCTCCATCGCGCAAGACATTGAGTCACAGGTGTCGCGATATCTTTTCACTGTTACGATAATTAATTGTTGTCTCGGGATCGCGGTGGGAACTACTGTCGGTCTGCTTGGTCTTCCTAACCCGGTGATGTGGGGAGTAATGGTCGCGATTTTAAATTTTGTGCCTTACCTCGGTGCCCTCACCGGCATTATCTGCATGACCATAGGGGCCATCTTAAGCTTCGATAGTCTGGGCTACGCGCTCATCTTTCCTGCTGTTTATCTCGGCTTTGGCGCGCTTGAAGGTAACTTCATCACACCATGGGTGATGGGCCGTTCTCTTACCGTAAACCCAGTCCTTATTATTCTTTCATTGGTTTTCTGGGGCTGGATGTGGGGAATCGCGGGTGTTATCCTCGCGGTCCCGATCCTCGCTGCGTTCAAAATTTTTTGCGCCCACATCAAGCCGATGGAACCGCTGGCCGAATTTCTCAGCTAAATTAGGACCTGTAGCGCACGAGCCTTATGCGGGATTTGATTCCTGGGATTCGTGCCGTTTTTAACCACCGGAGGGTGCGAGACGCGCAAAGCGTCGGAATTATCGTTAATTCCGAAATCGTCATCGCGATAGGCGACGTAGCTCCAGTGAAGCTGATGCCTATCAAAGAGCTCTCTCGTGTCCTGTAGCCACTGCAGCCCACCTTTTTCATGGAAGCAATTCTTAAGGAGCCCAAAGTCCCAGACGAACATTGGCATCTTGTGTTTGCGACCAAAGTCCAGCTGGCGCGTCAGGTAGAAGCTCAAGTAGTTCCTGTCAAACGGCAGAATCCGGCCGCGGTCATTTAGCGCTTCACGA
>QHPU01000009.1 GCA_003219175.1 Verrucomicrobiota bacterium
CCTTTAATGGCGTCGGCGAACGAGGGGGAGGCGGTGGCGCTCGGTTGAGGTAGCGTCGCTAAACGGCGCCGGTCGATTGTGCGCATGATCGCGGGCGCGAAAATCACCGACACGATGGCAAGCGCGAGAAACAACGCCGCGACCATGAAAATTGCTCGAGCGAACGGAGAGAGCATTTTGCGCGTTTCAACTCCTGAGCTGGCGGTGCTGCCGCGCACTTTCCCGACTCGCGTCGGCGGCGCGGGATTGCCAATGGTCTCGGCATAAAAATTAACTAACGAGACAACAGCTCCGTGTTTCACTTCCACGTCGCCCAGTTCGTGAAGATAGGGCTGCCAACGACGCTTTTGGGCGAGATCGTCCGCCACGCGTTTACTAACGAGAATGTGGCCAGCATCTCCGCAATCCATCACTCGTTGCGCGATATTGATGCCGACGCCGGCAATGTTTTCGCGCTCGTTAGCGTCCTTGACGTGATGGACGGGGCCGCTGTGGATTCCCATCCTTACCGGCAGACTCGGCTGGGCGCGCAAAGCATGGCTAATCTCCAAGGCGCATTCGACCGGCTCTTCTACTGACCCGGTGAAAACCAGCGCCATGCCATCGCCGGTTGGCAAAATGGTAAGCTCTCCTGCGGCCTCGGCTTCGCGTGCCGCCTCGGTCTTGCGCACAATCTGATTCAACTCCTGAAGCGCTTCTGATTGTTCGTCGGTCAACAACTTGGAGTAGCCGACGATGTCCATGAAGAGCACATGTGCGATCTCCAGGCGCAGCTTGTCTTTTTGTTCATCCGCCATGTGTGATCACGAAATATTCCGCCGACGATCTAGCTGGCAAGGTAGTTATGTATTTTCACCGCGTGTCACGGAAACCTTTTGAACCAGCGCCCGGGAACCGCGACTAATTTCCTCTAACTTTTGAATCTGCTCGCTCTGCTCGTTAATAAGCACCTTCGAGTAGCCAACGATGTCGATGAAGAGGACGTGACCTATCTCGAATTTTACACCAGGGGAAGAAGTCTCTGTCGGCGTGTTCACTGAGCCACTTGGCAGAGTTTCTGGAAAGCCGGATCACTGCGCAAACGATCCCATGTCGGATCTAGTCTGAGGAGCGCGGGAGTGACCGGCGTAATATAGTACCACCCGTCATAAGGGGTCCGTAGAACCCTACCCAGGGTTGAGATGGCCTGGCTATTCTGGCCCACGAGCATCTCAACGAGCGCCAGGTTTTCCTCTAATCCCGGACCGTCCACCGCGTCCTTAGCCGCCGGCAAAAGCGCGGTCGCACGTTCGGCTTCCTTCAGCGCCGCATCTTTCATATTCAGTGCGGCATAAGCCTGAGAAAGGTGTGCCGCCAGAATGGCATTGTCAGGTTGGCTTCTGCATAGCGGCTCGAGCGCGTTCCGCGCTTGTTCGGCGGAAAGGTTTGCGCCCGCTTCATCGCCGGCAAGGCGTTGGACGAAAGCGAGGTTTACCCAATTGGCCCTTTCGTAAAAGGCAGCACCAAAGTTGGATCGGTTCGGTTGGGTCTGGAGTAGCCTCACCGCCTTCTCTTGATCCCGTTCCAGCAGCAATTGAGTTATAACCTTCGGATTGGAATCTGGATTCGGAGTCTTCGCATTTAATTCCGACAGCATTTCAGCCGCTTGCTTTAAATCGCCGAGTGCCTGGTAAATACCCACTTCAGTTATGAGCACATCCGGATCGTTAGGCACGATGTCCAGCGCTCGATTGTATAACCTCAGCGCGGCCGCAAAATTTCGAACCATCACGTAAGTGTCTGCGGTGTGAACTACGAGCTCGCTATTGCGAGGGTCAACCACCAGCGCGCGCTCTAGCGAAGCAATGCTTTCGTTCCAGCGGCCCTGTCGCCGGAAAATGGCGCCGAGCGCGAAAGGCACATCGCTGTTGCTGGGCAACAGCTCGTTGATCTCTTTGAAGGTGCGGGTGGCAAGTTCAAAATCGCGCAGCACCCAGTACTGGTAATACCCAAGCGCCAGAAGAGTGTCGGAAGAATTGGGTTGGAGTCTCTGAGCATTTTCCAACGCTCGTTTCGCCGCCTCCCGGCACTCGTTCGTGGTGTCGCTTTCACGGAAGTACAAGAACGCCTTCGCGCGCGACAAGCGCGCCCAGGCCAGCGCAAAGTTCGGGTCCAGTTCCGTCGCCTTCTCAAAAAAATTGATGGCTTGTCGTATCGGCTCATCCGAGTAGACGCTGTGGGTGGAAAAAGCCAGGCCGCGCAGGAACGCATCGTATGCGTCCGGATTGTCAGTCGGTTTGGCCGCGATGCTTTGCTCTTCCTGTCCGGTTAGTTTTGCGCGCAACTGGTCCGCGATGGCTTTCGCAATCTCCGTCTCAACTGAAAAAATGTCAGTGACTTTGCGATCGAAAGTGTCCGCCCACAGATGCGAATCATTCGCCGCTCGAATCAGCTCCACATTCACCCGCACCGCGTTCCCACTCTTCTGCACACTTCCTTCGACAACGTGCGCAGCCCCGAGCTGTCGAGCGAGTTCAGGAAGATTCTCCGGCGCGCTTTTGTAATGTTGCGTGGACGTGCGCGAGATCACTTTCAAATCGGCGATCTTGGATAAGCGCGTCAAAATCTCGTATTGGATCCCGTCGGCGAAGTAAGTATTGGCTTTGTCTTCACTCAAATTTTCAAATGGCAATACCGCAATACTTTTTTCCGGAATGACTGATGCTGATCCCGGATTCCTGCGAGAAACAAAAACGGAACCGGCGATTATCGTCGTGAGGACAAAAGATGCGATGGCCACTTTGATCCAACGCACCCGGGCGCGATGTTTTTTCTGAATCCGGAATTTGTTAGGAACTTGCGGGGTTCCGATTTCGTCGCGGTAAAGGTTAACGACACCGACACGAACTCCATGTTTCACCTCACACTCGCCCAGATGGTGTAAGTAAGGCTGCCATCGCGGATATTGTTCCAAGTCGTCCGCAACGTGTTTGGAAAGCAGGATGTGGCCACCGTCGCCGCAATCCATCACTCGTTGGGCCATGTTGATGCCAGCACCCGCGATGTTCGCTTGCGCGTTCAGATCGGTGACTTCATTGACCGGGCCAGAATGAATTCCCATCCGAACGCGAAGCTCGGGACAACTTTTCAGCGCCCTGGCAATCTCCATTGCGCATAGAACCGGCGCTTCCGGATTAGTTCGAAACACGAGCGCGCCACCGTCACCAGTTGGTAAACGCAACAGTTTGCTCTCTGCTTCCGCCAAACGGACTTGGTCCGATCCGCGCACGATCTCTTTTAACTTCCGAAGTTGCTCGCTCTGTTCGTTGATGAGCAGCTTGGAATAACCAACGATGTCGATGAACAAGACATGGCCGATCTCGAACTTCACATCTGAGGAAGACTCGGACGGCATGAGAGTCTGCTATCAAAAGGGTCGGGATTTCACGAGCAATTTTGGCCCAACAATTCTTGCGCAAGACGCCTAGGCACAGCTATTGACTGCACGCAATGACCTAACGAATTCACCCGGAGTCTAGTCTAAAGCAACGTTGATCATATTCCGAGCAGGATTACGCTTAATGCCGGACGAAACGTGGTTGAAGTTGATCGACAATCTTCACGAAGCGTGCGTCGCCGCGAACGGCGGCCCAGGCAGGATCAAACTTGAGCTGGCCGTAATCAGGACCGCTCGGAATTTTGGCCAGATAAGTTAATCGTTCGATCGCGGCATCGTTGTCACCCAGCCAGGCGTAAGCCATGGCCAACCGGGTCAACACTACCGGACCATCCACTGCGTCTTTCGTGATCGGGCGCAGCTCAGTGGCCCGCTGTCCTTCGGCCAAAGCTTCTTCTTTTTTTCCCAAACCGGCATTGATTAGACAAAGAACTCCATGGAGAAGTCCGTTGTCGGGATCGTCGCGCAGCTTTTGTTGGATTTCGTCACGAGCAATATTGAAATCCGCGATTGCCAGCGCCCAATCACCTTGAGCGCGCGCGATCTGGCCGGCAAAAAAGCTGCGTGGCAATAATGAACCGGTGTTGTCGACCAATCCCTCATGTTTGCACGCATCCAATGCCGTTTGCGCCGCCTGGGGGTTTCCTTCACATAGGAAAAGTGTAACACGCGCGCCGGTGGCTGCCCCGTTTGGGTCGTATTTTGGCGGAATTTGATCGAAGAGTTGGTGAGCCTTCGGTAGGTTGCCCTTTTCTAACTCAGTCGTGGCTCTGATCAGGTGCCAGTAGTCGGTCTGGGCCGGATTGATCGCGACAATGCGGTCGTACAATTGTTCCTTGTCGTCGTATCGCCGCAGCAGGTCGTACAAGACAGAAAGGTCGCTCAGGACTTTGAAGTTTCGCGGGTCAAGCTCGGCCGCTCGCTCGAGATTTCGCAAGCTGTCATCCCATTTTCCCTCGCGTCGATCAATGTATCCGGTCAGCGAAAAGACTTCGGCATTATTCGGTAAGCTGCGCTGGGCAATCGCGAGTTGCTGGCGAGCCCGCGGATAATCGCGATGGCCATGGTAAAACACGAGCGCCTGAGCCAGATGCGCCTCGCCCAAATCGGGGGCGAGCTGAAGAGCCTGTCGGACGCATGACTCGGCCAATTGCAATCGAGCGGGCGCACGATCGTAGTCGAACCAATAAAGATTGTCGTGTGCGATAGCCGCCCAGCAGTAAGCCAGGGCAAACTTGCCGTCTCGCGCGATTGCTTCATCGAGCAGACGAACGGCTCTGAGAAGAGTTTCCTTTGCATTAGCCGTGTCGTTGAATGTCCTAATCAGGTCTTTAGCTTGCAGAAAAAGGTCGAATGCTTCCAAGTCGCTGGTGGGGCGAACGGAAATAGCTGCCTTCTCTGCCGGTAAGAGAG
>QHPU01000102.1 GCA_003219175.1 Verrucomicrobiota bacterium
TGGACATCGTTGGGCCGGTGTGTGAGAGCGCCGATTTTTTTGCCCAAGACAGGAATATGCCGGAACTGCGTCAAGGCGACTTACTGGCAGTCATGAGCGCGGGCGCCTATGGATTTGTCATGGCATCCAATTACAATTCACGCCCGTTGCCGGCTGAGGCATTGGTGCGCGGAGACCGGGTCACACTGATTCGCAAACGTCAGACCTTGGAAGATCTCACACGCGACGAGATCGGTGCGTGAATGCAGTGAATGTGGGAAGAACCTCCGATAGTCGCGGCACAGAGGCCGCTCCCACATTGGCCTGAGTTGCATAAAACCGTGTGTGCATAAATAGTGCTGCTCCAAAATTCATGGCAAAACGGTTCCTCCTGATCGCTGTTCTCCTCGCCTTCATCGGCCCTGTTTCGGCTGCGAAACTCCCGCAGGGCGAATGGATCATCGTCGTTGGGGGGGTTTCCATGCATCAGTGGGAGAAGTACAAGGCCCAGCCGCACGATCATTGGTGGGCGAATTTCATTCATGCCGCCCGGATTCGGACGGAACAGCTTCGAACAGAGTTGGGCGGAAACGCGACGATTACTTGGCTGGTTTACAAGCCTGGTTACCTTGAACGCGCAAAGCAGGATGGCGCGGACCTGATCGGAAATATCAACTCCGTCCGTGACGCTTACGGCCTTCATCTCGTTTACTTCGATAAAGGCGGCGACGTAATCAATTATCTGAATAATGGGCAGCCGCGCAACGAACTAAAGATTGCCGGCTTTGAGTATTTCGGACATTCGAACAAAGCCTGTTTCATGTTCGACTACAGCAACGTGGTCGACAGCTCCTCAAAAGCATGGATGCACGAGGACGATTTGAAGCAGATCGATCGCCGTGCCTTTGCCAGGGGGGCATTCATCAAAAGCTGGGGTTGCCATACCGGCGAACAAATGAGCAAATATTGGTACGACGCGACCGGCACCCGGATGTGGGGCGCAATCGGCAAAACGCAATTCATGGACGACGAATTGCCCATTCTCACCTCCGAAGGTGGGAAATGGGTGAACTGAATTGCTGAGTGTGGATTGCCGAGTGCGGATTCGCATTATCGCAAGCCGTTCGCGAAGAAAATCCGTTCACGTTCCACTTTTGCGCCACGCCCAAGGAAGAAGTCGCGTAAATCCGGTGCGTAGTAGGCGCCAGACGCGCCCGGATTGAGCGCAAAGTACATCTTGCCTCCCGGAGCCAGGTGTCGATCACGCAGATCTTCCAGAAAGAAATTCCATTCGCGCCGGCCCCAGCGCTCCTCCCCGTTCTGGATGGTATCGAAAGCAATTGAGAATGCTGTAATCCAATCGAAGCGGCGCCCGAGATCCGGCAGTGGTTCAAATGGTTTGATTCGCCACACCATTCGCGGCACCTCGAAAAGCTCCGTCAGTTCGCTATACAAAGCATGCTCGCCAGTATCGAGACCGAGAACGTCGTGGCCGAGCCGTTTCAAAATATAGAGGAAGAATCCGCCCCCGCAGCCGAGATCAAGGACATCCTGCCGCGCCACTCGATGCAGTCGGAGGTCCTGCACGCGTTCGCGATTGAGGCGCAGGTAATGATCCACATCAGTGTACTTCGCGAACCCGCGCGGCACTTCTCGATAGCGCGCCTGGATTTCGCGCAATCGCGCTTGATCGAGGTCGGCCACAATCGGGCGAAGAGGCAAGGGAAAGAAGTAACGTCGCGCGCGCCGCCAGGCACGCTCGTAAGTGACAGGGTTTGCCAGTTTGCCGACCTTATGGACAATGATCATGAAGCAAATGTCAGTATCTCAATTTGTCGGTGTCACCTGGCATTAATTGCCCTCCTACGTCTTGCCGTACGAGTACAAAATTTTACGTCAGAAATTATCCGCTGCGAATGATTCACAATGTCGCCAATTCCCGAATCAAATTCGGCCCGCGATAAATGAACCCGGTATAAACTTGTAACAACTGCGCGCCCGCTTCGATTTTCTCTCGCGCCGATTCGCGATCGAGAATCCCACCGCATCCGATGATCGGCATTTTTGTCTTCTGCGCGATATGCCGGATGATCGCGGTTGATTTTTTCTGCAGCGGCGCGCCGCTCAGCCCACCTTCTTCAGCGGGAGCGATGCCGGAATGATCGAGCGTGGTGTTGGTCGCGACAATTCCCGAAACATTATTGGCCTCACAGACACTGACAATCTCATCCAGCGCCGATCGTTCCAGATCGGGTGCGATTTTTAGCAGCAGCGGCAGCTTTCCGCGCTCAGCATTGATCGCGCGCAACAAACCATCCAATCGCTCGCCTGCATGGAGTTCGCGCAAGCCCGGCGTATTCGGTGAACTGACATTCAGCGCGATGTAGTCGGCATGCGCACGCAGTTTGCGAAAAGAAAATAGATAATCATCCACCGCACGGTCGATCGGGGTAACCCGAGACTTCCCAATATTGATCCCGACCGGAATACCCGGCCAACGACCGCGCTCACGCAATTGTGCCAGACGATTCGCAATTACTTCGGCACCATCGTTGTTGAAGCCGAGACGATTGATCAGCGCCTTCTGTTTGGGATAACGAAAAATTCTCGGACGCGGATTGCCCGGCTGCGGCTCCGACGTCACCGTTCCGATTTCGACAAACGAAAATCCCAACGCTTCCCATGCCGGAAGCGCGACTCCATTCTTGTCCAGACCGGCTGCAAGCCCGACGCGATGCCTGAAATTCAATCCGAAGGCCGACACCCCGGGAACCTTGGCAGTAGGTCTCGGACACAACGGTCCGGTGAAGCGCAAGCACGCGAGTGCGAATTGATGCGCGGTCTCCGGATCAAGCGCAAAGAACAACGGGCGAAGCAGACGCTCGTAAATCATTTGCTGCACCGAATCATTTGCTGCGCCGAATCATTCGGTCATTTGCGCTGGAAATCATTTGCCGATGCAAAACTGGCTGAAGATGGCGTCGCGCACCGCTTCTTCGTCGCCGACGCCGAGCAATTCTTCGAAGGCGTGCTGCGCTTCACGCAAATCGATCGCAAACATTTCCGGTGTCGCGGCAGCGTCGATCGCTCTTGTCGCGCGCGCAATGGCTTCCGACGCCCGACGCAATTGTTCCCGATGACGGGCATTGATCGCCACCGGACTCTCTGCATTCATCTTTGCTCCTCCGATCCGCCGGTAAATTTCGTCGGCCAGTTCCCCCAGACCCGCCCCGGTTTTGCAAGAAATCCGGATCGCATCCATCTCCGACCAATCATCATGCGCCGGCAGGTCGCTCTTGTTTAAGATGAGCATCTCGTTCCCATCCGTTTTGAAATCGCCCAGGCGCGGAGCGTTGGCATCGACGATGTGCAAACGGAGATCGGCGCTTTCGAGCGCTCGCTGAGTGCGTTCGATCCCTTCGCGTTCCACCAGATTCTCTGGCGCGCGTAAGCCGGCGGTATCAAGCAACCGCAGTGCAATCCCACGCAGGTTGATTCGTTCTTCAATGGAATCGCGAGTGGTACCGTGCATCTCGCTGACGATCGCGCGATCGAATCCGAGCATGCGATTGAGCAGACTCGATTTGCCCGCGTTGGTCGCGCCGAAAATCACAACGCGCAATCCCTCGCGCAAAATTCGACCGGTCTCGGCAGTCGCGATCAGTTTATCGATGTCGCTTTGCAGTGAGATGAGGCGGTCCCGAATTGTCCCGGTATCATCCGGCGAGATTCCTTCCTCCGGAAAATCCATCGAAGCCTCGACGTGGGCGATGATTTCGATTAGCCACTGCTGCAATCCGCGAAATTCGTCTCCCAATCGGCCACGCAATTGTTCGGTCGCGGAACGCAACGCCAGATCTGTTTGCGCGCGAATCAGATCGATGACGGCTTCGGCCTGGGTGAGATCGATCCTGCCATTGAGATAGGCGCGTTCGGTAAATTCTCCTGGTCGCGCCGGACGCGCGCCTGCCCGCAAACAGGTTTCCAGAACTTTGGCCGTGACCAATGCGCCACCATGGCAGCTGATTTCAATTAAATCCTCACCCGTATAACTCTGGGGCGCGCGATGGACCGACAACACTGCCTGATCGATCACGCTGCCGTCTTCAATGACTTGGCCAAGATGCTGAGTGCGCGATTCCAGATCTGACGGCGGATGCTTTCCGCGAAAAATTCTGTCAGCCACTTCAATCGCGTTTTCGCCTGAGAGCCGGACCAGCGCGATGGCGGCCTCACCAGCCGCAGTAGAAATAGCCGCGATCGTCTCTCGCGGGACAACTGAACAATTCACCTCAGGCCGATACGGAACGGAAATAAGTTGGCTTCCGCCGTCATAAATATCGATACAATACTGCGACGAGACCGCAAACGGAGCTATGGCTGGGTATTCAGGCACTCCTCTTTGGAAGAAACTGGGCTACAAGACAGGCATGTCTGCATACGTTGATGGCGCACCTAAGAATTACCGTTCTTTACTTGCCTTGCCTGCCGACGTCCACGTCAAGTGGCTTACTCATCCGAAATCGGATATCGAGTTGGTTCATCTTTTCGCGACTTCGGCGTCTGAGCTAAAAGCGAAGCTGAAATCCTATCGGACCAAAATCGTTTCTGCTGGAGTAATTTGGGTTTCGTGGCCGAAGAAATCTTCTGAAGTTAGGACCGACATTACTGAGGACACGATTCGCGACGTGGCGCTACCGACGGGACTGGTCGATATCAAGGTATGCGCGGTGGATGAAGTTTGGTCGGGATTGAAGTTGGTGATTCGGAAAGAGCGGCGCGCGTGAATCTGGGGAGCGCACGCGCCTCGCGTGCTGGCGATGGCGCCCTCGCCATCGCGAACTTTTCCCGGCCGAGAACATTGCGGCGAGGCGCCGCAATGAGCACGCGAGGGCGCGTGCGCTCGCTCCTCCATTACCTCGCGCAGGGCGGCGATGCATTTTCGGTTTTGCTCCATCGTGCCGACAGTAATGCGGACCCATTCCGGCAAGTTGTAACCTTTCATCGCGCGCACGATGACTTTGTGCTCGAGCAGTGCGCGAAAAACCGAGAGGCCGTCGCCAACATTCACGAGAACGAAATTTGCCGCGCTGGGAATGAACCGCAGATTCATCGCAGCAAGTTCTTTTTCGAAATAGGCGCGCCCCTTGTCGGTCAACTCTTTCGTTTTGCGCTGATGCTCTTCATCGGCCAGCGCAGCTAACGCGCCGATCTGACCGATGCCATTGACGTTAAACGGCTCTCTCGTTTTCTGGAGCACCTCGATCAATTCCGGCCGGGCAACCCCGTAACCGACGCGTACACTGGCGAGTCCATGAATTTTGGAGAACGTCCGCAGCGCAACAACATTTCGACCGTCGTGGACGTAGCGAAGGGTGTCGGGCATTCGGTCGACGAATTCGTAATAGGCTTCGTCGAAAACGACGATGAGATGTGGTGGCACGCGCGCCATGAAACGGTCGACCGTATCAGCTGGTAGGAATGTGCCGGTCGGGTTATTCGGATTAGCGATGAAAATAATCTCGGTCCGATCAGTGACGGCATCGAGGATGGCGTCGAGATCGCAGCCGTAGTCGCGGCTCGGCGCTTCGATTGTTTCCGCGCCAAAAACGCGGGCGATGATTTTGTAAGCAACAAAAGCATGCTCGGATGTGACAATAGCGTCACCGCGCTCCACGAAGGCATGAGCGAGCAGCTCGATGATTTCGTTCGAGCCATTGCCGAGAATGATGTGATCGCTTTCGGCGACGGCCCGATAGGATTTTCGTTCGAAGCCAGCTTGATGATTTTCTCGGGTTCGCAGCCCAGCTCGCGCGCAGTCTCTTCGATCGGTTTGCCCGGCTGATAAACGGCGAGGTCGCGCAAATGCGCATTGGCCCGGTCCCAGATCGATTCCACCGGCACAGCTTAAACGAAAATGTCTGAGGGAAAAGACTCGCGACGGCCCGCGTTCTTCGGCAACGTCCCGCCATGCACAGCTTTTATTTGTACGCCGATGCAATGCTCGCGGGAGTTACCGTCAACGCCTGGAAAATTCTGGGCTGGAGCGGCAACCTCGTTTTTGGCGCACGCTTCATCATTCAGTGGATCGCATCGGAACGGGCGCGCAAAAGCATGATTCCGGTCGGCTTTTGGGAATGCAGTGCACTCGGCTCGGTCCTGTTGCTGATTTATTTCGCCTTCTACCGCCACGATTCGGTCGGGGTGTTGAGCGCGTTATTTCCACTACCGGTTTACCTGCGAAATCTTTATTTCCGGTACACTCATCACCACCCGAAACATCCGGGGAACGAGCCACGCCCGCCGGATTAATGGGTAGCGCCTTCCTGTAGCCACGGTCGCCGGCCGCGGCTCCGAGACCAATGCGATTCCGCCAGTCCGGCTCGGACTCTAGTACGGCGCTGCAACTGGTGCCCAGCTTCCCACCGCCAGCGCGGTGAGCACGATTTCCACTGCCAACGAGCAAAGGATGAGTCCCATTACACGCACCAGGACAGACGCGCCCTGCCGACCGATCACCCGCAGAATACCATCCGAAAAAAGCAGCAGGAGATAGGTCACGACGAGCACGACCAGAAGCACAACGCCGGTTTGGATCCGCTCCGGCACGGTATAAACATCGTTATCGGTCAAAACAATTATCGCCATCATCGCGCCCGGCCCGGCGATGGCAGGCACGGCCAGCGGAAAGACTGCAAGGTCGCGCCCAGCGTCCGGCGATTGTTCCGTCTTTGAATCGAGTGTCCCGAAAAGCATCTTCAGACCGAACAGGAACAGAATGATGCCGCCAGCCACTTTAAGCGAGTGCATGTGAATGCCGATCACGTCGAGAATGACTTGGCCGACGGTCATGGCGGCAACGAGGATGATGGTGGCGTAAAAAACAGCGCGCAACGCCGTCAGGTGTCGCTCTGTCCGCGAAAGAGCAGCGGTCAGCCCGGCAAATATCGCCACATTCCCGATCGGATCGATTGTCGTCCAGATGGTGGCGAAGTCCTTGCTAATCTTAATTAGGAGTGGAGACATCTGTCGGAATGTGCCTTTATCCTTATCTGAGCGGCGGATCAAGCGCGGGACAAAGAGTGGGCTGTGTAAAGCGGGCTCGTGCATTCGCCCGCCCAAAAATCTCTGCCGCTTACCTGTCGCGCACGATCTTTTACCTCCGACCTCTTTGCGCTTTCTTCTTCTCCCGTCTGCCTTCTACGTTCTACGTCTTCCCATTCTAACGCTTCAACGTTTCAACGAATCACGCGTCGGCCCTATCTCGCCTTTTCTTCCGCCTCCAGCGCTGCCACTCTTGCAAGTATAAGACTCTTTATAAAATTTTGGGCCTCGGTCAGGTTACCTTCCGTGGCCGAAAGATAAATACTCGTTGCCTTTACCCTGTCGCCAGCCGCGACCGCGGCAACGATCTCCTCGCGTTCTGTTGGTTTCAATTCCCTTTTCATATCCTGCGACCATTTGAGCCATAATTCGAACGGGCGTCCAGCCGTTTAATTGCCATAATTAAGAAAAATAAATTGACTCTCGGGAAAATCGCCGAAGTCGTGCCTATCGCCAGTCGGCCCGGACTTTTCGGGTACCGAACTGTTGGGAGCGCGCCGACCTCGCAAATAGAAACTCTCGCGTTTCATCCAACTCGGGGTTTTACTAACCCTTCTATCCTGATGCCGTGAGAGAGGCACCTATCGATACGCATTCCAAAGCGCTCAAGATCAATCTTGATCCGCGTTGGTACGGCACTTTCGCCGAGATTGGCGCGGGCCAGGAGGTGGTGCGCTGGTTTTTCCGAGTCGGCGGCGCAGCCGGGACGGTCGCGAAAAGCATGTCGGCTTACGACATGCAGGTGAGCGACGCCATTTATGGGCACGCTGATCGTTACGTTTCGCGCGGTCGGTTACAGGCGATGCTCGACCGCGAGTTTGACCTCGACGTGGAGCGACTCGGGCCGGATCGCGGCGAGGACACTTCGTTTTTTGCTTTCGCCGATACCGTCGTGGCGCGGAGCTATCGCGGCACCGCCGAATGCCACGGCTGGATGGGTATTAAATTTCAGAGCCGCGCCAACGATCAGGCCAGCCAGGCCGTGATGCACATGCGGATGCTGGACGAGGAAGCATCGGCGCAACAAGAGGCGCTCGGCATTGTGGGGGTGAATCTTTGCTACGGCGCATTCTTCCTAAGTCATGTGCCGGAGGAGCTCGTCGAATCGCTGCTTGATAGTCTCACGACCCGTCGCATCGAAATCGACATGA
>QHPU01000047.1 GCA_003219175.1 Verrucomicrobiota bacterium
AGCTTCACCTAACCTTCACACTACCACGTTGGGCTCCTACAACCCCCATCGATAAATCGACAGGTTTAGCCTCTTCCGCTTTCGCTCGCCACTACTGACGGAATCTCTTTCGATTTCTTTTCCTCCGGTTACTGAGATGTTTCACTTCGCCGGGTGTCGCGATGCTTCTGCTATGGATTCACAGAAGCTCGAGCAGGTGTTACCCCACTCAGGTTATCCCATTCGGAAATCTACGGGTCAAAGCGTGTTTGCCGCTCTCCGTAGCTTATCGCAGCTTGCCACGTCCTTCATCGCCTATTGGCACCAAGGCATCCATGATGCGCTCTTTGTAGCTTGATCAATCTGTTCCCAGTCCATGCTGAACTGGAAGATTCTTTGATAACTGAAACTCTCTCATCGTCTTGCAACGATGCTTGATTTCAGACTCAGCTCTTAAAGTTGTACTTTCTTACTACCCTGTATGTAGATGTCAAAGAACCAGCCGTCCCGTCCATTTCGGTGCAACAAAAAACTCAATCCTGTCTCCCGACATCGGTCCGCCTTCGCCACAGGGCTACGGCGTGACAGCCGGGGACAAAATTGAGTCCAATTTGCAGTCCCAAATGTACGTAGAACGAACTCCTTGATTAAAGGAGTTCCCGCTTCCGCGGGATCAGCATATTAAGCCGAAAATCGTAGACGTCAATCTGCGGGGACGCAATTTTCGCCAAAAAAATTATCACGGCTGGAAGACGGGCCGAAATCGAAAGAATCTCGTCATGCCGAAGGAGAAAAAACGTCAGCCTCCTCAGCATCAAAGACAACGTCCTGGGCGCGAGCACAAAATGAAGCCGCGCCCCAAGACAGAGGACAAAGGCCAACGCGGAAGCGGCAAATTGCAGGACAAAGTCGCAATCATCACTGGTGGCGACAGTGGGATCGGCCGCGCTGTCGCTGTTGCCTTCGCCAAAGAGGGCGCGGACGTCAGCGTCGTCTATCTCGAAGAGCATAGAGACGCGAAAGAAACCGAGCAACTTGTCGAACAGCACGGTCGGAAATGTTTGCTCATCGACGGAGACGTCGGCGACGAGAAATTCTGCGCCCAGGTTGTCGATCAAACACTAAGCGAGTTCGGTAGGCTCGACATCGTGGTCAACAACGCGGCCGAGCAGCATCCACAGGATTCGATCGAAAAGATCAGTGCCAAGCAGCTGGAGCGGACATTTCGCACCAACGTATTCGCCTATTTCTTTCTGACCAAAGCCGCGATGAAGCATCTGAAGAAAGGTGCGGCGATCATAAACACAACCTCGGTAACGGCGTACAAGGGAAGTCCCAAACTACTTGATTATTCTTCGAGCAAAGGCGCCGAAATAGCTTTTACCCGTTCGTTATCGCAGGCGCTGGCGGAAAAAGGAATTCGCGTGAACGGAGTCGCACCCGGCCCGATCTGGACACCCCTTATTCCATCGACCTTCCCGGAAGAAGATGTCGAGACTTTCGGGTCCGATGTTCCGTTAGGTCGGGCGGGTCAACCGGAAGAGGTCGCACCAAGCTATGTATTTCTCGCTTCCGACGATTCATCCTATATGACCGGTCAGATTTTGCATCCAAACGGCGGAACGGTCGTGAACGGATGAAATCGGATCTGCAAACCAGGAATCACGTAACTGGAATCGCTCCGCTTTCTTACACACTCGCCGTTCCGCGATATGCAATTGCAGCTTTGCCTATTTGCTGGCATCGGTCGGGCTTACCTGTCTGGGTCGTTTCGCGAGATTCATTGTCCTTATCCTCATAATTTTCGCGTGGAGCCCGACGACCCTGGGATTTATGAAGCGGTTGGCGTGGTTGGTCACCGCTCCGCGAAATTGCAGACATCGCATGCGCGCACGTCGGTCTTTCGGACTTAGTACTTGTCCGCTCCATACCATCGACGGTCCTTGGCATCGCTGCTACGCACGCCCCCTGCCGCACCGGCCTCATGGATCGCACCGCTTGGGATGCGCCAAGTGCCCGAATCGTTACGCGAACTGGCCAGGGACCGGAGCCAGATCATTCTTATACAAATGCGCGAAGTTCGCGAGCCGGTACCCGAAGAAAACTGGTTGCGAGGGCATGCCTTAGTCACAGACCAGAGAAACCTTGGCTCGGCCGAAATCATGAAGTTCCGCCCGCTCAAAGGCGACACATCCTAAGAGGATCGAACCAGGAATCCAGAAGTCGCTCTGCTTTCTTTCCTGGATTCCTGGATTCCCGGTTTCCAGATTTGTCTTGATCGCTTGCTTCCTGAGCTCCCCTCTTCCCGATTCGTTTTTAATCTGCGGTAATCTGCGTAATCTGCAGATCGCTTGAACCAATCTTATCAACGCAACGACGGGCGAGCACCGGATCAGATTCGGCCGCTCAAGTTCGAGTTGAACATTGCGCCGCATGCCACTGGGTCAGTGCTCGTCGCAATGGCAAATACTCGCGTCATCTGCGGAGTAACGGTCGAAGACGTCGTTCCGCGCTGGATGAAGGATCAGGGTGTCAGCGGGGGCTGGCTGACGGCCGAATATTCAATGCTCCCCTATTCAACGACCGCGCGAAAGCAACGCGACATCGTCAAGGGACGATTGGATGGGCGAAGCACGGAAATTCAGCGATTGATCGGACGATCTTTGCGCAGCGTTCTTGATCTGGAAAAACTTGGACCCCGCACGATGTGGATCGATTGCGACGTCTTGCAAGCCGATGGCGGTACACGCACCGCCGCGATCACAGGCGCGAGTTTGGCTGTTACGATTGCCTGCCAAAAACTGCTGGAGGAAAAAAAGATTACGTCTTCGCCGATGCTGAAGCTGATTGCGGCGGTGAGCGCGGGCATCGTCGGAGGCAACCCGCTGATCGACCTGAATTACGAAGAGGACAAAGCGGCCTCGGTCGATTTCAATCTCGTCGCCACTCAAGATGGCGAGTTTGTCGAAATCCAGGGATCGGGCGAAGGAGCGACATTTACGCAGGCGCAGCTCGGTGAAATGTTGGCGCTTGGACGTAGCGCGATTGCGCAGTTAATCGTGGCGCAGCGGGCTGTGTTGGCGCGAATGGCAGCCGTCCAACCAAGCTGATGCAGGGACGACCGCCGTGTCGCCCCAAATTTAGGGACGGGACAGTGCCCGTCCCTCCAGATCTAGAAATGCTTGCTCACCCGCATCGCTTGCTTTAAAGCGAGACGCCGCCAATGAAACGCGCCCTCATCACCGGTATTACCGGCCAGGACGGAAGTTATCTGGCCGATTTGTTGTTGGAAAAAGGCTATGAGGTACACGGAATTATTCGCCGCGCTAGCACGTTCAATACCTCCCGTATCGATCATCTATACGTTGATCCACACATCAATGGCGTTCGCCTGTTTCTGCACTACGGCGATTTGGCCGATTCGGTTAATTTGGTGAAACTGCTCTACGATTTAAAGCCGGATGAAATTTATCATCTCGGCGCGCAGAGCCACGTCCGTGTCAGCTTCGATATTCCGGAATACACCGCCGACGTTACGGGGGTCGGAACAATCCGTATTCTGGAAGCCATTCGCGAAACCGGAATTCGCTCTCGTTTTTACCAGGCCTCCAGCAGCGAGATGTATGGCAAGGCGCAGGAAGTGCCGCAAACGGAACGGACACCATTCTGGCCGCGCAGCCCTTATGGCGTCTCGAAAGTTTTCTCCTACTGGGCAACGGTAAATTACCGCGAAAGCTATGGCCTCCACGCCAGCAACGGCATTCTGTTCAATCACGAAAGTCCCCGGCGTGGTGAGACGTTCGTGACGCGCAAGATTTCCCGCGCGGTGGCGGCGATCAAGCATGGTCTGCAAAAGGAATTGTTTCTCGGCAACCTGGAAGCAAAACGCGACTGGGGTTATGCGCCAGAGTATGTCGAAGGGATGTGGCGGATATTACAACAAGACAATGGCGATGATTTTATCCTCGCGACTAACGAGACGCATACAGTGCGCGAATTTTGCGAGGCCGCATTCGGCCACGTCGATCTCGATTGGAAGGAATTCGTCAAACATGATCCGCGCTACGAGCGCCCGGCCGAAGTCGATCTCCTCATTGGAAACGCCGCAAAAGCGAAAAAAATTCTCGGCTGGGAACCGAAGATGCGTTTCGATGAACTCGTCCGATTAATGGTAGATGCCGACATGGCGCTGCTCGAGCGCAAAACGGCGCGGGAACATCTCGGCGATCAGCCATAAATGGGGATGAGAATGGTTAATGAGGGCGGTTCAGCAAACCGCCCGTGAGGCCAATTCGCTCGGATCAATTGAGTTCAATCGCCCCCCAGAAGGCGCCGCGGCTACATCAATGTATGGTCATTCCGCTGCGAATGGTCAGTGCCGTTTGCATCGCATTGGACACTCCGGATACGACAGCCCCCAGCGGCGCGTCAACAATCGACACGCGCGCGCCCCTTCCCAGCACGTCGTAAAGTTTGATCACATCTTCGGACCTCATCCGCACGCAACCGTAACTAACCGGCAAACCGATATTCCGTTCCTCCGGCGTGCCGTGAATGTAGATGTCGCGACGAAATGCGTTCGCATTTTGCCATTCGAGCCCGCGCAGCCAGATGATTCGCGTTACGATGGGATCGCGTCCGGGCGCGTTGACGCCAACGATCTCACCGGTCCGTCGACGATCTTTAAGAACAGTCCCGGGCGGCAAGCCGTCACCGATTTTTTGCGCGACCTCGAGTTCACCTAGTGGGGTGCGATAACTTCGCGGCCAGTCACCAACTCCGTATTTGGAAGTCGAAACCGGATAAATCGCGACCAACGTTTCGCGATCAAGAAGCGCCAGTCTTTGATCCTTCACGCTGACGACGACACGATGTTGCACGTCCTTATGCGTGGCGCAGGAAGTAAGGCAAAACATGAAAAGCAGACTCGCGAGGTGGATCTTCCGCTCCGCAAACGCCAGTGCGGCTCGCGCCGATGTTAATTTTGACGCCGAAGGCGCATTAATTTCGGCATCGAGGTCCGAGCCGGACTGGCATTCCGGATTGCCCGATCCACCTCGCTTTCTCATCCTCGATTAAACCTAAAAAACCTCTCTGCAGTTTC
Source organism: Verrucomicrobiota bacterium (assembly GCA_003219175.1). Taxonomy (GTDB): domain Bacteria; phylum Verrucomicrobiota; class Verrucomicrobiia; order Chthoniobacterales; family UBA10450; genus AV69. The sequence continues at coordinate 5,084 of QHPU01000047.1, forward strand.
TGTCGTGGCTTCCGCAACTTCCTGCAGCGGAATTCCGCGCGCAGTAGCAATCGATTCTGCCACCAAGCGCGCGTAGGCCGGTTCACAACGTTTCCCCCGAAACGGCACCGGCGCCAGATATGGACAATCCGTTTCCACCATGAATTTCCAAAGCGGAATCTGTGCCGCCACTTCCCGCACTGTGGCTCCATTCTTAAAGGTCACGATCCCGGTGAAAGAAACCAGATGATTAAGCGCGATCACCTCCTCAGCCTGTTCCCGGGTCCCGCCGAAACAATGAAAAACGCCGCGCAGTTTATCCGCGTACGGCTCCATGATTCCGAGCGTGTCATCCCAGGCATCGCGTTGATGGATCACCACGTTGAACCCCAACTCGACCGCCAGATCCAACTGCTGCTCAAATAACATCGCTTGTTTGGACTTGTATGCGCCATCCGCGATGCTGGCATCGATTTGCTCTTCCGTCTCGCCTTGCAATGCATTGGCGAACACTTGCACTTTCTTGTCTTTCGCCGCCTCCTTGCTCGGCAAGGAATGGTAATCCAGACCACTTTCGCCAAGTGCGACTACGCGCGGACTCTTCGCCAGCTCGTGTAACGGTGTCATCACATCATCCGGCGCTTCTTCCGCGTACGTTGGATGAACCCCGATCACGGCAAAAATGTTCGGATATTTTTCCGCCAACTCGATCGCGCGGCGGCTACTTTCAATCGATGTGCCAATCGTAAGGATCCGGGTCACGCCGGCCTCATTCGCGCGACGGAGAACATCTTCGAAGTCATTCGCGAAGTCGGGATAATCGAGATGGGCGTGGGTTTCAATCAGCATCGCTATGTCCCAGAAACTTGTTGTTTCAGCAACGCGATAAATTGCCCATAGCGCGGATGATTTCGCAACCCATCGAGGTCGGAGTCGTTTTCGATCCAGTCTTTCCAGAACGGCCGCCCGTTAGTAATAGCTCGTTCCAGCAAATCAAAAGCCGACTCAGCTTCTCCCAAGTGGCTGTAAAAACACGCCAGATTGTAGAGGGAGATCGGGTCTTCGTTTTCGATGGCCTGAGCTCGCGCTGCCCAATCTTTCGCTCTATCCCTTTCCCCCAGCTCCAGCAACGCGGCCGCGCCAAGCACGGCCGGGCGAGAATCTTCAGGATGCAAACCAAGGTCACGTTCGGCATTCTCTACGGTTTTACGCGCGGCAGCTTTGCAATCGCCATCGCGTCCGAGGTCGCGATACACCTGAATGAGCAAAGCCGGGGGCTTGTAGTCGGCTGGATTGATCTCGGCTGCGCGCTCCAGTAGCTGAACTGCACGAGTCATCTTGCCTTGCGCGAAGGCGTGACGGGCATACCAATAGTTAGCCTCAAAGGAATTCGGGTCGAGCGTCAGCGCCCGCTCGAATTCGGTGTCGGCTTCGTCAAATCGACGAGATGCAGATAATGCCGCCCCGCTGGCCGCATGCGCTTCGGCAAGCTGGCCGTCTAACGCCAGCGCCTTCGCCGCCATCTCGATAATTCCTTCCAGTGAAATATTTACCTGATAAAGGGTATAGAGGAATGCGTCGCAGCTGGCGATTCCGGCGTAAGCGCGCGCGAAATTTGCATCCAGCTCAATCGCCTTCGTAAACATCCGCCGCGCGAGTTCAAAATAGCGTCTGGAAGTCCGATGGAGAAAATCGCGACCCCGCAGGTAGTAGGTATAAGCCTCTACGTTGTCGGTGGGCGCTCGCTCGATGGACTCCTTCTCCTGCCAGAGCAGCTTCACCTTCAACTGCTCGACAATGGCGTGGGTAATTTCGTCCTGGATGGCAAAGATATCCGTCAGATCCCGATCGAAACGTTCAGCCCAGACATGGCCGCCGTCTTTCGCGTTGATAAGCTGGCCCGTGATGCGGACTCGGGTTCCAGCTTTTCTTACACTTCCCTCAAGAACGTAACCCACTCCCAGCTCCTGGCCGACCTGTTGCATCTTGACCGGTTTATTTTTGTAAGTGAACGAGGTGTGTCGCGCGACGACGAAGAGTCCGGAAATCTTCGAAAGATCGGTAATGATATCCTCGGTAATGCCGTCGCTGAAATATTCCTGCTCCGGGTCGCCGCTCATGTTGTTGAACGGCAAAACGGCGATGGAAGGCCGATCATCGGTTTTAGAATTCATCCGGACAACAACTGGCTGTTCCAGCAGAATACTGTGAACGCGAATGGGTTTTTCGATGTTCTTTAACTTTTGTTCGCCGCGATCTTCAAATGCGAACTCGAGTCGATTGCCGACGTGATCGCGGACTGATTGTGACACCGCAATTCCGCCAGAGTCGGCAATGCTTTCCAACCGCGCGGCCACGTTAACACCATCGCCGTAGATATCTTGATCGTCGACGATGACATCGCCGAGGTTAATGCCCATGCGAAACTCGATACGCCAGTCCAGCGGCACATTGACATTGCGTTTCCGCATTCCGCACTGAATTTCCGCCGCGCACGCCACTGCTGCTACTACGCTTGGGAATTCGGCCAGCATTCCGTCGCCGGTCAATTTGAAGATTCGTCCCTGATGCTCAGCGATCTTGCCATCAATGAAATCAGCTCGAATGCTTTTGAGCGCGGCTAGCGTCCCGGCTTCGTCGGCACCCATGAGCCGGCTGTAGCCAACGACATCAGCAGCAAGAATGGCAGTGAGACGGCGTTCCATTTAGTGGGAGGTTAAAGCATTTAAAGCGATGAAGCGTTAAAGCGTAAGAACCAAAATATTACCGTGCAAAACGAACCGCTTCAACGGTTCGCCGCTTTAATGTCGCCGGAGGGTCACCACTCCACAATCGTGCTGGCCCAGGTCAAGCCACCACCGAACACCACCATCAAGACGTAATCGCCCGGCTTGATCCGCCCGGAGCGATTCGCTTCATCGAGCGCAATCCCCACTGAGGCCGCGGAAGTGTTACCGTAGCGATCGACGTTGACGAGAACTTTTTCCCGCGGAATTCCGAGTCGTTCCCCGATTGCCTCGATGATCCGCAGGTTTGCCTGGTGCGGGATCACGCACGCGATGTCCTCCACACTCAACCCGGCGTCGTCGATTGCCTTTCGCGCGGCCGCGAGCATTGCAATGACTGCTTGTTTATAGACCTCTTTGCCTGACATGTGGATCGTTTGCAGATTCAAATGCGCGTTCTCAGCCGTTATCGGCGTCTTCGAACCTCCGCCGGGCATGAACAAGATGTCGGTGAAGTCGCCGTCACTTCCCATGTTGGTGCTGATCACGCCATGGGCGCTACCGCGATGGCCAAGGACCGCCGCGCCCGCGCCGTCGCCGAAAAGCACGCAGGTGTTTCGATCGGTCCAGTTGGTGATCGACGTTAGCTTATCCGCTCCGATCACCAGCACCGTGTCATAGGTTCTGGAAGTAATGAATTGCTGCGCGATCTCGATTCCAAACAAAAACCCAGCGCAGGCTGCCGAAATATCAAGACAGGCGGCGTTTTTAGCGCCGATCTTTTTCTGAACGAAACACGCCGTCGCGGGAAAAACCATGTCAGGCGTGGCGGTGGCGACCAGGATAAGCTGGACGTCCTCGGGCGAGATTTTCGCCTGCTCCAAGGCCTTGAGTGCGGCTTTCGAGGCCATGTCGCTGGTGGTTTCGTCCTTGGCGGCAATGCGACGCTCCTTGATCCCGGTGCGCGTCGTTATCCAGTCGTCACTGGTATCGACCATGTGTGAGAGGTCTTCGTTGGTCAGGATCTTGTCCGGCGCGTAGCTGCCGGTCCCAATGATGGAAACCGTCCGCTGGTTCCTAGTGGATCGCGGGCTCGAGTGGTGCTGCAGTTTCATGATAACGTTGAACCTCCTCGATAATATGCGGGTTGACCTGGTGTTCAACGGACTCCACCGCCACCCGCAACGCGTTCTTGATGGCGAGCGGCGTGCTGGCGCCGTGAGCAATAATGCAAATCCCGTTCACGCCCAAGAGCGGACTGCCGCCGTACTCTTCGTAGTTAGTTTTATCTTTAATAGTGCGAAACGATTCCCGCGCCAAAAACGCGCCCAGCTTTCGCATCGGCGTCCGGGACAGCTCGTGCTTTAACCACTCAAAAATTGCCACCGAGATCGATTCGCAGGTCTTCAAAATCACGTTTCCGACAAATCCGTCGCACACCACCACCTCGACCGGGTCCTCGAAGAGATGCCGCCCCTCGATGTTGCCTACAAAATTTAATGAGCTCTTTTTGAGCATTTTGAAGACTTCCTTGGTCATCTCATTGCCTTTCACATCCTCCTCCCCGAGCGAGATCAGACCCACCGTCGGATTCTTATAGCCGAGCACGTGACTGGAATAGACCGAGCCCATGGTGGCATATTGAAACAGATGTTCGGGGCGGGCGTCGATGTTCGCTCCGGCGTCGATTAGAACGAAAACATTCGTTTCGGTCGGAAGAACGGCTGCGATTCCCGGACGATCGATCCCCGGCAGAGTGCGCAATTTGATTTTGCTGGCGGCCACCGCCGCACCGGTGTGCCCCGCGCTAACAATGGCATCGGCCTGGCCATGCTTGACCAAATCGACCGCGCGACTCACGGATGAATCTTTCTTACGCCGAACCGCTTCTACGGCGCGGTCGCTCATATCAACTACTTGCGAGGCGTGGACAATCTCGACCCGCGAATCGTTGCAGCGTTGCTTCTTCAGCTCGGCTTCGATCTGCTTCGAATCGCCAACCAAAAAGAGTTTTCCAATGCGGCGATATTTACGCAGGGCGAGAACCGCTCCGCCGACCAGATTACGTGGACCAAAGTCGCCCCCCATCGCATCGAGCGCGATTTTCATGCGAGCTAGCAGTTTGCGTTTAACGCGCGGCTAATGCAAAACCAAAATCAGATCGTTAAAGCGTTGAAAGGTCAACGCGTTACAGCGGAAGAAAAGGAAAGCAGCAGCCGCTCTTCAACGCTTCGATTCTTTCAACGCGCGGCTCAGGCCCCTACACTCAACACCTGTCGTCCCTTATAATAACCACATGACGGACAAACGGTGTGCGACGGCACGGTACTGCCACACTGCGCACATTTATTCAGCTGCGGCGCATGCCAGCGATTGGCTGCCTTTCGGGTGCGCAACCGCATCTTCGAGGTTTTACGTTTGGGAACGCCCATGGGTCGGCTATCAAAGCACGTTTTGACGGAAAAACAAACGGGGGGGCGCGCCGACCGTTGAAGCGTTAAAGGGTTGAAACGTTCAAGCGGAAGAATTGCTTACGCTGCAACGTTTAAACGCTTCAACGTTTTAACTTTAGTTTATCCAGCGCGCTCCAATCCGCTTTCGCCTTCTTGTCGCCCCCAGTGCTCCCCACTTTCGCCGCTTTACAGATGTGTCCGCCGTCGCGATCGCAACGTGGATAGGGCGGCAGATTCAGTAAAATATCCTCCCGCATAAACGGCGTGATATCGACCGTCTCCGGCCCGTGCAGTTCGGTGTGGAGCGCGAACGCTGGGACTTTGATTTCGTGCTCGAACTTCTCGAGACAAGCCACGCATGCCAGCACGACGGTTTGCGCGATCGTTCCATTCGCCCAAAGCGAGCCGTCAGAAATTCCGAGATCAAGGCTGTAACGCATCGGCCCGACACACCGAATTTCCTGCAATCCCAGGTCGCCCAAGACGCCATCCTCCTCACCGGTGAGATGCAAACCTTCCGGCGGAATCTGGTTCAGATGGATTTTCATACTCCCACGAACTTCATGTTATCGGCGCGACCTCTCCCAATTTTATCCTGAATTTTCTCGCCAGAGCTTTGGCCACCTGTGGCGGGACAAAGGCGGAGACATCGCCTCCGAGCTTCGCGATCTCTTTCACAATCCGCGAGCTGAGATAGGTGTATTCCTCCTTCGGCATGAGAAAGATTGTCTCGATGTCCGGATCAAGTTTTCGGTTCATCAGCGCCATTTGAAACTCGAACTCGAAATCGGAAATGGCGCGTAACCCGCGCACTACCGCATGCGCATTTTCCGAGGCGGCGAATTCCACCAGCAACCCTTCCATCGGCGCGACGCGGACGTTATCGTTCGTGATCGCGTTGCGCAGCATGGCCAGCCGCTCATCCGGCGCAAAGAGTGGCTGTTTTTGGTCATTAATCGCGACCGCGACAATGACTTCGTCAAACAGCGTACAGGCTCGTTCGATGACGTCGAGATGGCCATTCGTCACCGGATCAAAGCTGCCGGGATAAATCGCGCGCCGCATGACCAGGAAGCCTCGTACAAGAATCCCAAAATGTAAAAGACGGGAATCCTTCGTCATCCATCATTCGTCATCCGCTCAGGCCTCGTCCTCCGCCTGCTACGGCGTAGTCCAGCGACTACCGGACGTGGGCGAGCATTCTTATTCATTTTATGGCATCCAAGTTGCCGAGGGCGCCCGATAGCCGGAGAATATTTCCTCTTAATGTTTGATCCCGAGTCTTATCGCAGCGTCGCCGTTGCCAGCACTTTTTCGCCTCGATTCGAGCAGGTCTTGGCCGAGGCAAAACGCGTTCGCGATCGTTTCGATGCTGAGCTTTGCCTGATCTACGTGGGCGAAAAAAGCAACGAGACGAGCGCGAAATTTGCCGATGCCCTCGAGCGGCTTTCCTTGCCGAAAGATTCCCCCATTCATTATGAGCAGGGTGATCCTGCCACGGCAATTCTCCGATCGATCAGGGAAAACGCTATCGACGTGATCGTGGCTGGCGCGCTGGAGAAAGAAGTGGTGCTGCACCCTTTCCTCGGCAACGTCGCCCGCCGACTCCTCCGCGAGAGCCGCAGCTCGGTCATTCTTTTCACTCACCCGGCACGCGAACCGGAGCCAATGCGTAAGATCGTCTTCCTCGCCGAATATTCCGAGCATGGCTCCAAAAATTTGCGGCGCGCTTTGCACTTGGCGGCGCGGGAAAAGTCCGAATGCGTTTACGTGGTGCGACTTATTACCACCTTCGACGAAGCACGCGCGAAAAAGGGCGGCGGCACTCCCACTGAAAGCAACGAGGACGCAAAACTGGAACATTTCGTCCTCGCGCTTGGTCACACCGATGTGCCGATCGAAGTGCGTTGCATTCGTGGTAACACCGGGTTCGCCGCGGCGGATTTCGTGAAATCGGTGGAGGCAGACTTGCTCGTTGTTCCGCTCGATCCGGCGAAAAAAGGCGGCCAGTTACCGCCGAATCTGGACTGGCTCACCGACGTCATTCCTTGCAATCTCTGGCTGGCGCGCTGAAAAAGGATGGACGACTTCCAAGTCGCCCGCGTAAACAATTCACAAACTTTGGCGACTTGGCAGGTCCGAGCCGGACGGGCATTGCCGGTTCTAATCAATCAATTGTAGGGGGGCCATTTTGGCGGCTGGTCCAAGAATAGATGGCGGCAAAGATCGCCGTCCTACAATTGATCGTCTGGAACGAATTAGCAGATAAACCCGCTCGCCGCGACTTGCCGCGTCTGTTATCTGATCTGCAACCGCCAGTCCGGCTCGGCCCAATGAATCCCGCTCATCCCTTTCACCCATACGGCCCCGCGCATCTCACCGTCATCTTTCTCACCATCGCGTTGCCATTCTTCTTCGCTGCCCTCGTCCGCTGGACGAAATCAGCGATCACCGAACGCATCATCGTCGGCGCGCTCTCTCTCATTTTGGTTTTGAATTATTTCGTCTATCTATCGTTAGTCGGGCAATTCGGCGCCGTCAGCTGGGAACAAACCTTGCCGATGCAACTCTGCGATTGGGCGATGGTCGTAATCATCATCGCGATGTGGACTCGCCGGCCACGCTGGTTTGAGGTCGCCTACTTCTGGGGAATCGGCGGCACCGTGCAAGCCGTGCTAACTCCGAATCTGCTCTACGGTTTTCCCGACTTCCGATACTTCAGTTTCTTCATTTCCCACTGCGGCATCATCATTGGAATCGTTTTCCTGATGTTGACCCATCATCTTCGACCGCACGCCTTCTCTATCGTCCGTGTTTTTCTTTGGACCGAACTTTACTTCGTCATCACACTAGCGACCGACCATTTCACCGGGTTCAATTACGGTTTTCTTCTGCACAAACCGGAAGCGAAGACTCTGCTTAACATTCTTTCGGATTATCGCCCGCTTTACCTCTTCGAAATGCACCTGCTGGCGCTCGTATTTTTCCTTGTGCTCTATGGGCCATTTGCGATTTACGATCTTACGCGCCGAAGATTTCTGTAGCGGCGCCCTATGAGCGCCGATGTTAGTAGTTTCGGCGGTCACAGACAGCCGCTACAATCACAATTCAAAATGGAACTGCTTCGCATCAGAAACGTCACCATCGGCGGCGGAAGGCCGGCTTTCATTCTCGGACCGTGTGTCATCGAATCGGAAGAATTCGTCCGGCGAATGGCGAAAAAAATTGCGCAGATTTGTGCGGCGGAAAAGACGCCCTTCATTTTCAAGGCTTCCTACGACAAAGCAAACCGCACTTCGGCGAGATCATTTCGCGGAATTGGCCCACGCGAAGGCTGCGAAATTCTCGCGTCCATCGGTCGCGAACTAAAAATCCCGGTCACGACGGATGTGCATTCCCCGACCGAAGCGGAGATGGCAGGCGAATTCATCGATTTACTGCAAATCCCTGCCTTTCTTTGCCGCCAAACTGATCTGTTGCGCGCCGCCGCAGAAACGGATCGGGCAGTGAACGTCAAGAAAGGGCAATTCCTTGCCCCATGGGATGTGAAAAACATCGCCGAAAAATTGGAAAAGTTTGGCGCGAAACAATTTCTCTTCACCGAACGCGGCACCACCTTTGGTTACAATAATCTTGTCGCTGATTTTCGGTCGCTGGCCTGGATTCGCGAAGCCGGCTACCGCGTGATTTTCGACGCCACCCATTCGGTGCAACGCCCGGGCGGCGCGGGCGATTCCACCTCGGGTGACGGAGACCTCGCGCCGGTCCTGGCACGCGCGGCCGTGGCCGCGGGATGCGACGGCGTCTTTATGGAAGTCCACGAAAATCCGGAGCGCGCTCTGTCCGACGGTCCAAATCAGCTGCCATTGAAAAATTTGCCGAAGGTTCTTCGCGTGTTAAAAGCTGTTCATGCTGCCGTTTCTTAACGGTCGCGCTGGACGCGTGATTTTTTTGGGATTGCTGACGTTTTTGATCGCACCGGCTGATTTCGCCCAGCAAGCGAAAAAACATAAGAAGGCCAAAGGCACGGTGTTGCCGTCTGAGTCTGCCACTGCAAGTCCAGGATCAGGCGGCCAGGTCCCCCTGCCCATCGGTCATGAAGCCAAGGGTCTGACGCTGCCCGATATTGACGAGAACGGGCATTTGCGAGGTCGTTTCGTTGCCGGGACGGCGACGCGAATCGATCAGGACCACATGCAATTTCGCGATCTCAATATCACGACCTACACCGAAGACAATAAGATCGATCTTCAAATAGCAATGGCAGATTCCGTGCTGGACTTGAATACCCGTGTCCTCACATCACCACAACGAACCACGATCAAGCGCGCTGATTTCGAGATCGTGGGTGATGCTGTCCGCTTTGACACAGCCCAGCGGCACGGAACCATGACCGGCAATGTCAAAATGGTGATTACCGACCAATCGAAGCTGAGGCCGCAACAATCGCCGCAAAAGCAGCCATGAAGTTGTTGAGACTCGCAATCTTTAGCCTGGCAATAACTGCCCTTGCGCAGAATGAGGTCGCTACCAACGCAGCGAAAACCTCCAAGCCGGCGAACTCGCCGAAACCGAAGGCGAAAGCGAAGGCGAGTGCCGCCCCCGCCAAAAATCCTCTCGAGAACGAATCGAAAGGCCCGATCATCACCGAAATTTACGCCGATGAGGCCTCCTTCGATTCGGGAAAGAACACGGGTATTTTCACCGGAAACGTGAGAGTGTTCGATCCCCGATTCAACCTCCAGTCAGATAAGTTAACGGTGTATTTGCATAAGGGCGAAGAACAGGGATTGGAGAAAGCGATTGCCGAGGGAAACGTTGGCGTGGTCCGCGACAGACCCGACCCGAACGGCGGGCCACCGACCCACGCCGTTGGTCGCGCCGAGCACGGGGTTTACACGGCGTCGGATGGTAGTGTCGAGTTGAGGGGAATGCCCAAAGTTCAGCAAGGACCAAACATGCACATTGCCACCAGCGCCGAGACCGTGATGATTATTGATCAAGACGGACACCTCAACACTCATGGCCCGAGCCGCACAGAGATTCGCCAGGAACCCAATCAAGAAAAGTCTCCCTCGGCCACGGCATCCCCATCGGCCAAGCCATGATTAGCGCGACCGCAGCTCGTTCACCGGCTGGGGCGAAAGCGACCCGCCCCCCGGATGTGTTGTCTACGCATGAACTGGTGAAAATTTACGGTGGCCGCGCCGTGGTCAACGGCATCAATGTTAACGTCAAAGCCGGGGAGATCGTTGGGTTACTCGGACCCAATGGTGCCGGCAAGACCACGACATTTTACATGATCGTTGGCCTGGTTCGGCCCAATAGCGGGAGCGTCATTTTTCGCGACCAAGACGTGACCACCTTCCCGATGTACAAACGGGCGCGGCTCGGGATGGGATATCTGCCGCAAGAAGAATCGATTTTCCGCAAGATGACGGTGGAACAAAACATCCTGGCGATTCTCGAGACTTTGGCCTTGAGCAAACACGAGCGGCGACAGCGTTGTGATCATTTGCTCCATCAATTCGGGATCGAGAAGATTGCAAAGAACACGGCGTTGACGTTGAGCGGCGGGGAAAAACGCCGGCTCACCATCGCGCGCTCGCTCGTCACCAGTCCGAGCCTGCTCATGCTCGACGAACCGTTCAGCGGGGTCGATCCGATTGCTGTTTATGATGTGCAGCAAATTGTAGTTAACCTGCGCAAGTCCGGCCTCGCTATTCTTATTACCGACCACAACGTGCGCGAAACGTTATCGATCGTCGATCGCGCCTACCTGATCTACGAAGGCCGGGTCGAAAGCGAAGGTTCCAAAGATTTCCTAATCAATGATCCCATCAGCCGCCAGCTCTATTTAGGTGAACGCTTCCGCATGTAGGCGCCCGCATAGGCATCCCAACGCCGGTTTGCCCGGACCTGATGGCAACCACTGATTCTCGTATAACGATTCACATGGTCGCGAGTCTCGACGGCTTCATCGCTCGCAAGGACGGGAGCGTCGACTGGCTCGAGACCTCAGACGAATTCGCAGGCGGGGATACTTTGGACCCAAAGTTCGTCGAGACCTTCCTCAAAATGATTGATTGCTACGTCATGGGCTCACGAACCTATGAGACGGCGTTAAATTTTGAAGCCAAAGGGTTCGGCTGGGCGTACGGCGACAAACCCACCTTCGTCCTCACTAGTCGCGAGCTGCCGCGAACCCGGAATACTGTCGAGTTCTACTCAGGCGACCTTGCGCAATTCGTGAATGAGCACCTGCGGCCCAGATTCCGTAGCATCTGGTTTGTTGGAGGCGGTGCAGTTTCCGGTGAATGCCTTCGTCTCGGGTTAGCCGACGAAGTGCGTTATTCTATTCTGCCGATCTTGGTTGGCGATGGGATATTGTTCTTCGAGAAGCTCGACAGAGACATTCCTCTCCATTTAACGGAGGTCAAAGCCTACAAAAGCGGCATGGTGGCGCTTCGTTATGAGGTGCGAGGACATCGTGGTGAACGAGGGAACGCCTAGCAGGCAGACTACAGACCAAGCGCGCTAAAGTTTACCCGCCGTGGCGGCTCGGCGCGACTAAGCTTTGTCTCGTTAGGCTCGCGGGGCGAACGATGGGCTCGCTGCTAACTCAGCCAAAGAGCGCGGCCATCCGTTGCCTGGTTTTCGCATCCGGCAGCTGGCCAAAACCGGCCCCCATGTTGTCCTCCAGATGCTGCGGATTGTTGGTCGCAGGAATCACGCAGGTGACAGCCGGATGGGACACGACCCATTTCAATAAGAATTGTGCCCAGGAGTGACAATCGAACTCGGCCGCCCATGGCGGCAGCGGTCTTCCCGAAACCGCCTTAATCACGCCGCCGCTGCCGAAAGGACGATTAATGATAACTCCCATGCGTAGTTCCTGCGCCAGCGGCAAGATACGCTGAGCCGCGCCTCGATCGGCGATTGAATAATTGATCTGCACGAAATCCGGCCTCTGCGATTTCATGTTTCTCTCGATTTCAGCAAAACCTTGGGGCTCCGAATAGGTGATCCCCGTATACCGGATCCGTCCTTTGCTCTTCCACTCGCGCAAAGTGCTCATGTGAGCGACGACATCGACCAGATTGTGCACCTGCATGAGATCGATCGTTCTGGTTTGGAAACGATCCAGCGAGCGTTCCATCTGCGCGATGCCCGCTTCTTTACCTTTTATCCACACCTTGGTGGCGATGAAAAGCGATTTGCTCACGCCCGATTTGCCGGCGATTTGGCCAATCAAGCTTTCGGCATTCCCGTACATCGGCGACGAATCGATTACCTTTCCGCCGCGTTTAACAAAACGCGTAATGACTTCGGTGATGTCATTGGTTTTCGGCGAGTTGGAAGGAACGTCAAATGTTAGGGCGCTCCCAAGCCCAATTACCGGAAGTTTCTCGCCGGTTGATGGAATGGCGCGCATCAAGGGAGATCCTTCCGCTGCAAAGATGCGTGATGACCCGATCGGCAGGCACACGCTCGCAGTGGTGGCACCGATCAACTTCACAGCCCGTCGTCGTGTAATCATTTGCCGCACAAGCTAGGACAAAATCAGCGCTGGACAATAAATTCGGCCAGTACTGCCTGTTTATGAATTCTTCGATCCGCAGGCCGACGAAATTGGCGCGCTTTCCGAAGTGCCTGATAGGGCTGGCCAGATGTTTCTCTAACAGTCAGCGGCGTTGTTTACAGGATACAGGAAGAGATCGCTAAATACTGTAAATCCTGTTAATCTTGTCTAGTAAGAGAATGGAACGGGTAACTGGAATTGGCGGAGTTTTTTTTCGTGCCAAGGATCCGGAGGGATTGGCTGCGTGGTATGAAAAGATGCTGGGTGTCACTCCGGTGCCGGCTGATTACACCTCGCTACCTTGGGAGCAGGAAGAGGGGCCGACAGTTTTCGCCCCTTTTTCAATCGATACCGATTATTTCGGCGATCCACAGCAAGCCTGGATGATCAATTTTCGAGTAGTTAATCTCGATCGGATGATCGCGCAGCTACGCGCAAAAGGAGTTGAAGTAGTAGTCGATCCCGAGAGTTACCCGAATGGTCGGTTTGCCCGGTTACATGATCCAGAAGGAAATCCGATCGAACTATGGGAACCGAAGGAATGATTTCTGACTATAGGACTATGGACTCCTGACTACAGAGAAGCAAACACCGAACACGCCGAACCCGTCCGAGTCCGAGAGTTTTCGCAGGCAGCCGCGCAACGCCAACGCCAACCCCTCACCCTTCAACCCTCAACTCTCAACCTACCGTATTCGGTAGGCTTCTACCAACGCGACACCGGTTGTCCCATTCTTTCCGCGCACGATTGCGGTGTAGTTGCCCGCCGGTAGCGAGAGAACGACAGCCGCTTCGCGGCTATCCTGCGGCTGAAGCAACACCGCTTTCACTGCTGTCGGCGTGTTGTCCTGCCAATCGTTCTCGAACGAAATCAAACCGCCATTAGCATCGCGTACTTCAAGTGTCGGATCTTGTAACGGTTGCGTGATTCCGAAACTGCCTAGCGTGGGTCCGATTGCACGCACCACAATCAGCGGCTGTTCGCCGTTGCCGATGATCAATCCACCGATCAGAACATTGTCACCAGTGCCAACAAATCCGCGCGTACTCAGATCTTGAAAAATCGAAGTCGTCGCGTCTAGCTCATACACCTCCACCAAGCCGATGCCGGTGCCGCCATTTTTGCCGCTCACCACCGCGCTGTAGGAACCGGGAGGGAGCGTAGCAATGATGGCCGATTCCAAATTATTCCGCGGAGCAAAGCCGCTGGCCGCGATTTGAGCCTCTTGCGTGCTTCTCCAATCGTCGTTAGACCCAACCACGACCTTGCTGCTGTTAACAACGACAATGGTTGGATCCGCCAGAACACCGCTCACTCCTAAGGTGCCTAAGGTTGGCCCGAGTGCGCGGACAATGACCTTTTTTGGCTGGCTCCCGCTAATGATAAATCCAGCAATCAACACATCTTCGCCGGTGCCAACCAGTCCTCGCGTTGAAATGTTCGTCGCTTTGGCCAGCGGTGCGATCTGGCCACTCAGTAATCGATTCGCTTCACCGGCCAGTTGATGATGACCGCCCGTAGTCGGATGAATGTCATCCCAGAAAAGGTATGTGTCCGGATTCACCCCCGACTGATCCTGCGCCGGAACAGTGGTGTTGACGAAGCCGTAGCGCCTGGGCTGGCCCAATGCGCGAATCACGTCCAGCCAAACGTCGAGTCCATAAACGTGGATGGTAATTCCGTTGGCGGCGTATCCACTAATTACGGAAGCCACGACAGAATTTAATTGGCTGCGATAGTTGGCGGAGGCAAGATCGAGCCCCGCTACGCGGTTAGGATCGCCGAAAGAATTCGGGACCGCGCCGAGTGGTGGAACGTTGGGGACAAGAAAATTTCGGGCGCCGGCGTTGACCAGCCGCATGATCAAGCCCCCGACGCGATTAGCGGTATTATTCACACTCGTGGCGCTGAAATCGTCAAAAAGATCATTCCCCCCGCCCCAGATTATGTAGAGAGCATTGGGATCAGTGACGTGGCTGACGAGATAATCGTTAACCTGCTTGCCAATATTGTCGATCGCGATTGTGAAATCGCCACCGGTAAACGGAAATGGGTTGTTAATAATAGTTCGTTCCTGCGTGCCATCCTTGGTCGTGGCGCCGCCGAAGGCATAATTAGTTCCGCCATCGAGGCTGTTCGTTGCCTTTGGCAAGCTCAAAAATGTCTTGGCTAGTTGCTCGTGCCATGTGCCAGTATATAAATTTGCTGCCGGTGCGGTATTGGTATCGTCAGTGAAGCGGTAGTTGCTATAATTGAAATTACGACTCGGATAGCTAAAGCCGACGGTATCGCGCGCGCGATGGGCGATGTTTCCATCGTCGGAAAGGCTGTCGCCAAAGACTATAACCTGAGTAAAGGCAGATACTCGTGTGTTAACTATAAATGAGGCCGTCAGGAAAACGACGACCCGAAAAAACTTTCTTATTCCCATAATTATCCCTTTTACTAGAAACGAAATTGCGTTGGGTTTCGGATGCAATCTTTGCATCTCGCGAAGGATCAGGAACATAGACTAACAAGTCTGTGTGCCCCAGCGGGTTGCAGCAGCTAGCTGAGGGGAGAAACAGGCTCCAAGCCTCTTTGGCGCACAGACCACAGGCCTATGTTCCAATCACTCGCAGAAAATCGGCGAAATCCGCACTCTTTCGAATGGCCCTGTTCAATCGCTCGAGGCTTTCATCGGCGGGTTCCGGCAAGAGAATTTTTTGGGAGCGACCATCGCCCGTCAATACAATCTCGTTCCATTGAATCGACTCGATCTGATCGGTAAAACGCGCGACCGCGCGTCCACGGAAAAACGCACGTGTCGTTTCCGGCGGAGAAAAAATTGCATGCCGAATCTCATCTTCATTGATCACGCGCCGCATTGAATCGTGACGCAACAGTTCATAGTATAATCCGCGGTCCAAATCGATGTTGTGATACTCCAGATCAATCGATTGCAGCCAGGGATCGGTCCACGCCAGTTTTTCTTCCTCTTGCAGTTCGTTCAGGAGAAATTTCTTCGCCACCCAATCGACGCGATCCCGACAGATCATGACATCGCGCTGCAAATCGTTCAGGACGCTCTCCCACTCGCGCAAAATCCAGTCCTTCTCCTCGTTGCGATTCAGCTTCTGCGCCGCACCCAGGTAGAGTCGCTGCACTTCGATCGCAGAAATTTTCCGCCCGTCGCGCAACTCAATAATCCAATCGTAGTTCTGGTCCCGACTGATCGATTTGGCAGCGTCGATCGGTTGCGCGATCTCCAATTGCGGCGCTTTCCCGTTTTCGATCAACTCCAAGACCAAGGCCGTCGTCCCCAGTTTCATGGCCGTCGCCCATTCACTCATGTTCGAGTCGCCAATAATCACATGAAACCGGCGGTACTTGCTTGCATCGGCATGTGGTTCATCGCGCGTGTTCACGAGCGGACGGCGATTCATTGTGTCGATGCTGACCAAAACGCTGAAGAAATCCGCCCGCTGTGAAATCTGAAATGCGCCGGGCTGACCGGGCGCGCTTTCCGCTTCGATCCCCATCTTGCCGGCACCGGCGAAAATTTGCCGCGTAACCAGAAACGGCAGCGCACCAGTGACGATACGGTCCCATGGGACATCGCGGCGCATCAGGTAATTATCGTGGCAACCATAGCTGTGACCGAGGAAATCAGTGTTGTTTTTGTAAAGGCAGACACGCTGGCGTTCCGGTAGATGCGCATTTCGGCGTCGGGCGCACTCGGCCAAAATCCGCTCGCCCGCCTTTTCCTGGGCGACAATCTCATGCAGGGTTGTGCATTCGGGGGTGGAATATTCCGGATGGGCGTGATCGTTGTAAAAACGGGCACCGTTCGACAGCACAAGGTCGCTTTTGATTTCTTGAAAGGTCAGCGGCCGGTTCTTATCAATCTCGTAATAGGCCGATTCGTCCACGTCCTGACGCAATTCTCGCGCGCGAAAGCCGCGTGCGTCCCGATGCGGGTCTTCATGGCCGTAATCCCATTTCATCAACGCGCCGTGCTCGGTGTAACTACGCACCAGCGCGATCGATTCCGCGACGACATCCACGGAGTCCGCGCCTTCCACGGTGATCCCGTATTCCGTCTCCAACCCAAAGACGCGTTCCATCCGCTTGAAACATAGCGCGGGAGTAAGCGACACGACAAATTTCGAAAACGCGCTTCGCTTACTTTCTCCTCTCCTTTTTATTTGACGCCGACCGGGTTGCGGGAAAAATCATGGCCATGAATACCCGCATTTTTTTATCATTAATCGCTTTTGTGGCGATAACTTCCGTTATTTCAATCGCCTTTGCACAATCTCCGCAGCCGAGCGTTCCGTCCACCACGACCACGACGCCGGCCGTCTCGGCACCCGCGACAACCGCGGCCTCGCCGGACCCGGCGGAGATGATGAAGCAAATGATGGAGCTCTCCAAGCTCAACGAAAATCACAAGCTCCTCGCCGATCTGGCCGGAACATGGAGCTATACCGTCAAAATGATGGCTCCGGGCGAGGCTCCGTCTACGTCAACCGGCAGCTGTACGCGCAAGCCAATCATGAACGGCCGCTTTTACGTCGCCGATTTTAGCGGCTCAATGAAAATGCCCGGCGGCGATGGCAAGATGAAAGACTTTGCCTTCAAGGGCACGTCCATTGAAGGATACGACAACGTGAAACAAAAGTTCGTCTCCTCCTGGGCCGATAACATGGGCACCGGCATCATGATGTCTGAGGGCACCTATGATCCGGCCACGAAAACATTCACCTATAATGGCGAAGTGGAACCAGTTCCGGGAATGAAGACACCAGTTCGCGAAGTGATCAAAGTCACGGACAAGAACCATCATACCTTTGAATGGTACGAAAATCGTGGTGGCCAGGACGTGAAAACGCTGGAAATCAACTACACGCGCAAGAAGTAGCGTTGTAGTTACCGCCAAGTTTTCAGTGACGCGGCGTTCAATCAGCCTGCGCCGAACTGTCGCTGTACGGGCAAGGAAGCTCCAACGCTAAACGTCGAAATCAGTCGGCTGGCGCGTGCGTTGACACTGATTGGCGCGAACGTACGCTGCGTTCATGGATGAGGAATTTGCGAGCGAGCGGTCCGAGCAGGCACGCGGCGGTGTTACCCGCCGAAAATTTCTAGGCACGACTCTGATTGGCGGAGCTACGCTATTCGCCGGCGGGTCAAAAATGATCTTTGCGGGGGATCCGCCGGCCGCGGCGGAAAACGACACGGTTTTCCGGGTGGGCGGCGATCTGCCGGTCAATCGGCTGGGCTTTGGCGCGATGCGTCTTACCGGAGCAGGCATCTGGGGTTGGCCGCCTGATCGCGATAATGCCCTCAAGGTTCTGAAACGTGCCGTGGAGCTCGGCGCCAATCTCATCGATACCGCCGACGCTTACGGGCCCGAGACAAGCGAGCTGCTGATTGCCGAAGCGCTCTATCCCTACCCGAAGGATCTGGTAATTGCCACCAAAGGAGGAAACACGAGACCTGGACCAGGACAATGGGTTCCAAACGGCCGCCCGGAGTATCTGTCTCAATGCATCGATAAAAGTTTAAAGCGACTTCGGCTGGAACGAATCGATTTGTATCAACTGCACCGAATCGATTCGAAAGTGCCGGTGGAAGATTCGCTCGGAGCGCTTAAAAAAGCTCAGGACGCCGGTAAGATCCGGCACGTTGGGTTATCAGAGGTTTCTCCGGAAGAAATTGAGCGGGCAGGGAAGGTTTTGCCAATTGTGACGGTGCAAAACCAGTACAACATTGACAATCGAAAGTGGGAGAACGTTCTGACCTATTGTGAGAAGGAAGGAATTGGGTTTATGCCATGGTCGCCCATCGGCGGGAACAGGGGCTTGCACGACAATGCTTTGGAAGCGGCGGCAAAGGATTATCATGCCAGCCTGGTGCAATTAGCACTGGCCTGGCTCCTGCATCGCTCGCGCGTGATGTTACCAATTCCCGGCACCTCTTCCATTGCCCACCTTGAGGAAAACATGGCGGCGGCGAAACTGAAGTTAAGCGCTGACGATTGGAAGCGGATCGATGCGCTAGCAACCTAGTGAAGAGAAGGAGCGGGAAATCCGGAGGTAGGGGCGGAGCGAGAAACACATCTTTTTTCAAAACGCCGACGAGCGGATCGTTCACTGAACCGCCCGCCAATTCAATCGCTTTGTATTCCATCGCTTCGCACGAGGCGCCGGCGGTTGCGGTCAATCGCCCCTACCTGAAATGGATTCGCTTAGCTCACAACCGGAATTGCTATACGGATTGCGTCGCAAGAAAATTGATATCTGTTGTAAAACTAAACCGAACCAACTATGAAAAAATTTGCACTATTACTTGTTTTGCCGCTGGTCCTTTCTCTCGTCACAGTTGCGGCGCAGAAAAAAGAGGACTCGGCGGCAACGAGCGAGCAACACGTTGCCCTTAATCCAGATGATCTAAAATGGGGGGACGTGCCTCCCGGATTACCGCCCGGAGCGAAGATGGCGGTGTTGTCCGGCGATCCAACCAAAAAGGGCCTATTCACGGTGCGGATGCAGGCGCCGGCTGGTTATAAGGTACCGCCACACACTCATCAGACAGCTGAGAATATCACGGTAATTTCCGGCACATTTAACATCGGAATGGGCGATAAATTCGACGAAGCAGCCGGAAAGTCGTTGGAGGTGGGTGGCTTTGTTGTCCTGCCTGCAGGGATGAAACATTACGCCTGGAGCACGGGAGATTGCGATCATCCAGATTCACGGCAAGGGACCATTTGAGATCAAATACGTGAACCCGGCGGACGATCCGCGTAACGCGAAGAAATAATTCAAATTGAGCATTACGGCGCTTGGAATTTCGAGCCAGATATACGGCCCTGCTCCCAGTCAAAGGCATCGACTTCGTGCAGGTTGTTCTGCAAGAGCAATCCTGACTGGGAGCGGCGACTTCCAAGTCGCCCGGTTGTGAGATTAAATATTGTGGTCAGCATTTTCCCCTGATTAGAATCCGATCTTAGTGAGAACGCGACAGCTCTTTGTTTATAGCGCGCTGCTGGTGTTATTATTTACCGGCGCAACTCGCGCTGGTCAGTACCAACGTGCTAAAGACGGCAGAACTCTCGTTTGGAATGAGGATCATAAACCCGGTGAGCTGGTGAGCTGGTCCGGTAAACGCGACGCCGACGGCTACGCTGCCGGTTACGGTACGCTTACGTGGTACACGCCTGAGGACATGCTCGAGACCGGGTCGAATGTTCCTCGTACGCACTACAGGGTTTCGAGCCGTGTTTCCGGAATGATGGTGCAGGGCAAGTTGGAAGAAAAACCTTCCCGCGCGACCGCGCAGGCGGCTATTGAGCCCGAGAAACCGAAGAAGAAGGGATTGTTCAGCTTTCTTAGACCGCGACGGAAACCGTCACCGTCCCCCCCTCCTATCGAAGCAACGCCAAGGCCGCGACTGAAATCGCCTTCCACTCGCATCGAAGCGACGCCGGAGGAACCAAGTCCTGCGAATGCTGAAGCTAGTCGGACGCGTACACCAACACCAACGCCAAGCGCAGCCGGCAATTCCCTGGATTCATTGATGCATGCGCCTTCCTCACTGAAGCTGAATTCTCCCACAGCGTCGCCATCGCCGGCTATAGCTTCGCCGAGCGCCACCCCGGATGTTTCACTTCAGCAGCATCCTTCGCCGTCTCCGACTCCGTAGTCAGCCGTGATTGGCCGAACGAAAGGCCGCGCCTCGCGCGCCTGGAGGCGTCCTCTTGCTTGTCATCCTGAGCGGAGCGAAGCGAAGTCGAAGTATCTCTAACTTTTTCCGCAGTCGGCAGTAGCAAAGCCGCGGCCAGTGCCCGCGGCTCTGGCGCGATCATTCGTTACTCCTTCAGGACTTGATCGAGTGTTGTGGAGTCATCCAGCAAGATCCACTCGATAATCGAAATCGGGAGGCTCCCGTTCTTAATCAAATCATCGTGGAATTGGCCAAGGCGAAAGTTCGCGCCCATTTTGTCGTGATACTTCCCGAGCAGATTCATGATCTGCCATTTGCCGGTGATGTACCAGATCTTCTGCGTCGGTGAAGTAGCCGCGCCGGCAGCTTCCCCTTCCGCTGACTCCCGATCGAGTCCGCCCCCGTCCATAAAATACTTCACCGCTTGCTCGAAGGTCCATTTACCAGTGTGCAAATTCACGTCCACGCCGATGCGGGCGGCCCGATATCGCGACAAACGCAAGATTTGCCCCTGAGCCGCCGACCCTTCCGGATAAAATCCCGTCCGCATCAACATTTCTTCGCCATAGAGCGCCCAGCCTTCAACAAAAACACCGTTCTGATGCTGCCGTCGAATCTCGTCAGTCAAATGATTCGCGATCGATAGCTGCATAAAGTGGCCGGGAATGCCCTCATGCCCCAGTATTGGGCGTGGGTCCTCGATTGCCGCGCGCAGATAAAAGTTTTTCGACTCCGGGTTGTAGGTCGGAATGAAAAAGAAACCGGTCGGGTCTTTATCGTAAACACCGGGCGGATTCATAAAACCGCCGGGACTGGTCGGCTTGAATGCCTCCGGCAGTTGTCGAATCTCAAACTTGCCAAGATAATCCGGGATGGTGACGATCTGATGCGACTTCAAAAAATCGATCATCTCCTGCTCGCGGCTCTCATACGTTTTCAAGAACGATTCCTGATCAGGTGGAATATTCTTGGCACGGGCAGGGTTCGGGTCGGCCATGGATGGATCGGGCAACAATGCTTCGAGCGCGCGGTAACGCGCTAATTCTGTCCGGCCGAGCATCTCCACCTGTGCGGCATTCAGCGGCAATAACAGAACATGTTTCAGGTAGTAGTTGTAGTTAGCTTCTCCCATCGGCGCAAAGTCCACCATCTGGGGCAGCTTTTTCTCCAGCCGATCGGCGAAGGCGTGAATAGCATTAAGCGCCGCGTCCCTCGCCTTCTCGAAATCCGCGCCCTCGGTTTCGGACAAATCCTTCGCCAACGGTGCCGCGCTCTCCTTAAAAAGCGGATCGATGTTGCGCGCTGATTGAATCCCCAGTTGCGCATAAAGTTTTACCGGCCTTTGCAAATTTTTCTCCGCTTCTGCGAACAAAGCCGGCATGGCTTTGAATCGGGCCGTCGCCGACATCGCCCGATTTCGCGGCGTGTCGTACTCCTTCTTTAGCAACGAAAAGATCGCGTTACTGCATTCGCTAATGTATGTGTCCGGGTTCGTCTGCTCGAACTTCAAGACGCGTCCGGCGAAGTCCGCATCTTCGAGCTCAGATCGGAAGAGTATCCAATCAATCCGATCATCTTTGGCCCACTTCTCCGTTTTCATGGCGCGGACTTGATCGAGCAGCTTGCGCACATGTTGCGCACGCTCCGTGATCCTTGCCGCTGTGTAATCTGTCAGCCGATTGTCCCAGGTATGCAGACCAAACCCACTACTGGCGACAGGATAATTTTCATTGCGCCAGTTGTAATAGTCGGCGGCAAGTCTGTGTAGGGCGGCCGAATCCATGGCTGATGCTTTGCTGTCAGTGCTAATTGGTGGCGCGGTTTTTGTAATTAAAGCTTTGTTTGAGACATCAGGCCGTCGCTCTGGCGTAGGAGCGGCGAGGACAATTGCGGCGGGAAGAAAGAAAGCGGCAACGATCGATATTGTCTTCACGAGGGAATGCTGAACCGTGGCTCGGCATCGCGAAAGCGAAAATATCTTGCAATTGCTGTCATCCTCATCGCAAAGACAACGCTAGTCCGGCTGGGACTGAAGGATCGCTCCTAAGCTCGAATATTCACGACTATTGGAGAGATCAGATCACGCCGCCCAAATTCGAAAGTCGCGGCGAATTCGCGTGAAACGGCGCGATTTTCACGACGTACTCCGGGTCGTAATCGATCAGCTTCAGCCAGTCTTCCGTAATGTCAGTCGGCGGGAAAATATCGTTCTCCGCGTACTCAGCGTGAAATGACATCTGCAGGTCTTGTTCCGTGATGCCCTCATCCGGGATCGTTTCCGGCGATTCCGCCAGTCCAGCCCGGACAGCGATCGCACGCTTGATTGCCATTCCCTTGGCCCGCTCCACCACCGATGCGATGATAGCGCCGCTGATCAGGTCACTTCGATACAATATTTCCTTGCGTCCGCTTCGCAGTGTGACCTCCAAAAACTTGTTTTCGTCGCGTTTGGCAAATTGCCAATCAACAAAACGCTCAATCAGCTTCTCGATCGCATCTCCAATATGGTCGGCTTCCTTGGCCAGCGCGCCGTCGTACGGTAACTCGTTAGTTAAATAGATGCGGTAAATCTCCCGAGCTCCTTCTTTGTTCGGGCGATCAATCTTAATTTTCCGATCGATGCGTCCTGGCCTCAAAATAGCGGGATCGATCAGATCGGCGCGATTCGAGGCCAGTATGATGACCACATCATTGAGCGAATCGATCCCGTCCATCTCCGCGCAGAACATCGGCACCAGGGTCGAGAGAATGTTGGAGTAACGCGAAGCGCGACGCGTCCCTAGGATGCTCTCCGCCTCGTCGATAAACAGAAATGGCATGAACCTTTCCCGGCGTTTTTCGCGCGCAGTCGCGAAAATTTCGCGCACCATCCGTTCCGATTCTCCCACCCACATGTTCAGAATCTCCGGGCCTTTCACGTGCATGAAATATTCTCGCACGTCTTTGTCAGCGTCGTTTGCTTTAGCGCGCAACTGCCGCGTCAGATTGTAGGCTGTCGCTTTGCCGATCAGCGTCTTGCCGCAGCCCGGTGGTCCATAAAGCAGAAACCCTTTCGGAGTCGCGTGTTGAAATTTCGCGAACAAATGCGGATGCAACAGCGGGAGCTCGATCGCATCCTTAATCGCTTCGATGGCAGATTCCTGCCCCCCGACTTTCGACCACGGCAATTCTGGCACGCTATCGAGATAATGTTCGTGCGAACCTGGCGCCGACATCATCTCCAAGGCCATGCGATAGTTGGAATCGACCCGGACTTCGTCGCCTTGCTTCACCGCTGTTTTCGTGAGCTGTGCGGACCGCTGCAAGACCACCGATTGCGTCCCGTGTTCGTTGCCGACGCGCAGGCGATCGGTCCCGATCACCTCGGCGACCTTTGTGACCGGGCCGGCGGGCTCAAAGCCAAGGTCACCGACAATGACGAAAGCCTCGTTCACCAAGACCCGGGTTCCCTTCTTTAACGTCGCGATCGGAATTCGTGGATCGACGTTGCAATAATAATCCGCGCCGCCGACGACAATGTGTGCCGTGTCTTTGCCGACGCTGCCGAGAAATGTGCCGATACGATTGGCCGGCGACGTCACTTTTTTGATGACTTCCTCGAGTTTCTCGATCGTCTGCCGGGCTTCCACGAAGATCTCTTCGCGCTGTGAAATTTCCACGCGCAGACCGAGCAGCTCGCGCCTCATGGCATCGCCGGGCGGCAGTGTAGCGATCAAAAGATCAATGCGATCAAGCAAATCGAATGCCCTTTCACCCTCGTGTCGCTCATCGCTCATCTTTTTTCACCCGATTAGACTATACGATGCGCGGAATTGTTCGACAAACTCTGCGCCTCTTCTTTTAGAGCATTAAACGGCCCACGAACGCACAATGTTTCTGTAAATTTGTTGAACAAAAAAGCCCGATCCCTGGATCGACCGGGGCGATGGGCGCTACTTAACGCGGCGGCTAACACATTTCGACTGAGACCCGCCACATGCCCTGCCCGCGTTGACAAAATGCGAGCTGAATGTTATCGGTCGCGCAACTTTACCCTAGTCCCTTGACGGTAAAATTAGGGTAAAGTTTAATAGTCAGTATCTATGTTACTGAATAGTCAGGTCCTGGTGTTAAACCGTCTCTGGCAGGCGGTTAACATCTGTTCGGCGCGGCGCGCGTTTGCGCTGGTTTACGCCGGGCACGCCCAAGTCGTGGCCACGGATGGGCAAGACAATTTCCTGACCCACGATTTCAATAGTTGGTGCGATTTCTCCGCGCAAGCGCCGGAGCCGGAAATGGTGACAACCATTTCTTTTAAGATCCGCGTCCCGCGCGTAATCGTACTGTTATTGTTCGACCGATTGCCGAAAAAAGAAGTGAAGTTTACCCGACACAACGTTTTCGAGCGCGACAAGAATACCTGCCAGTATTGCGGCAATGTTTTCGAACGCAGCGACCTGAATCTCGATCACGTCCTGCCACGCGATCGCGGCGGGCTAACGACATGGGAGAATGTTGTCTGTTCCTGCATCGGCTGTAACACACGCAAAGGCAACCGCCTTCCGTATGAAGCCCACATGACGCTTATTCGAAAACCGAAGCGGCCAAAATGGCGACCATTCGTGCAGGTAACGTTCACGACACAACAGCACGAAAGCTGGCGGCATTTCGTCGACCTGGCGTATTGGAACGTTGAGCTGAGCGATTGATCGTCGGTTAGCATTTGCTGAAGCGGCGCTCTATGAGCGCCGACCCTTCGCTCGATCGGCGGTCATAGACCGCCTCTGCAGACCGTCGCTTAACGAGCCAACGCGTCGAAGATTGGCTGGGGATAGACGCCTAAGACGAATGTGCCGGCAATGAGGGCGATCAGGGCGACGCGAGTCAACGGGCTAACGATAATTTTGTCCGTGGACGCCGGAGGTGCGTCCCAATAAATGGCACGCACTACCTTAAAGTAATAGTAAAAGCCGGCGCCGACCGTGACAATGGCAACAACGACCAGACCGAAATGGTGCGTGGCGATGGCGGCATCGAAGACCAGAAACTTGCCGAGAAACCCGGCAGTGAAAGGAACGCCGGCCAGCGACGCCATCGCGACCAGCATGGCGAAGGCCAGGAAAGGCGAACGCTGAGACAGGCCGGCGAAACTTTCCAGCTGATCTCCAGCGGGCTGACTAACGAGAATCAGGACAGCAAAGCTCAACAGAGTCATCAACAGGTAAGCGACGAGATAGAAAGCAACAGCGCGTCCGGAAAATGAGACTACCGCCACCAGTAGATAACCGGCGTGAGCAATACTGGAATAGGCAAGCAGCCGTTTAACGTTCGTCTGCGGGAGCGCCGCCAGGTTACCATAGATCAGAGTAAGGACAGCGATGGCCACCAGCAAGGTCTGCATTTGCGGCAGGATCAGAAATGGGTCGAGCACCCGCAGGAGAACAATGAATCCGGCCGCCTTCGAACCGACTGAAAGGTAGGCCGTGACCGGCGTCGGCGCGCCCTGGTAAACATCGGCCACCCAAATATGAAATGGGACAGCGGCGATTTTGAACCCGAGAGCAATGATGACCAGCACCCCGCCGAACAACGCGGCATTTTGCTCAAGACCAGTCCCTGACAATACCGTGGCGATCTTTTGCAGATTCGTTTCGCCCGTAGCCCCAAAAATCCACGTAATTCCATAGACGAGGAATCCGGTCGCAACCGCGCTGAGGACCAGATACTTGACTGCCGCCTCCAGTGAGGCCGGATTTCGTCGGGTAAACCCGACCAGCACATAGAAAGAGATCGTCACCAGCTCGAGCGAAACAAAAATCAAGACGAAATCGATCGCAGAAGCCATCCACATCAGTCCCGCGCAGGTGAAAAGTGGAAGCGCAAAAAATTCGCCGAGTCCTGATTGCGGCGTGGCACCTTGAACCCCGCTCGACACGAGCGCAGCGAAATCGAACATCATTACGATCACGCCTGCGGTGGTGGCGAGGGCGATTCGCTTGAAAAAGAGAGAGGTCGCGTCTGCAGAGTAAAAATTCCAGAACGGCGCGGACGACATCGTGGATTGAGGCGCGATAAAGAACGTGGCCAGGAAAATCAACGCCAGCCCAACCAAAGCGGCGTAACCGAGGTAACGACGATCAAATTTTGAAAAGAACGATTCAATCAGCAGGATGACGGTGCCGAGGACCAAGACAGCAACTTCGAGATAAGGCGCTGAGATCATTGGGTCGCGCTAAAGTAATTACGAAACGTGGGCATCAGTCGGTTGACGGCAATTTGCGGGAAAAATCCCAGGAGAAGCGAGACCGAGACCAGTAGTGCGATCGGAACGCGAAAGCCGGAGCGGATATCGGTTATGACAAGCTCAGACTTCGCTGAGCTCCCAAAAAACGTGCGGCGATAAGCGCGCAGCATATAAACTGCCGAGATCACGACACCCCAAAGCGCAAGAAGCGTGGCCCATTGGAAAACATGAAAATGTTGATAGTCGAATCCGTTTTGAAACGCACCGAACACAACCATGATTTCGGCGGCAAAATTGGCGAAACCGGGGAGCCCGATGGCCGCGAATGCTCCGAGCCCGAAGGCAAACGCCGCCAACGGCATCGCTTTGGCCAGTCCGCCCATCGCGTCGAAGTCGAGCGAGGGGACGCGTTTGCGGATTTCGCCGGTGATGCCGAAAAGAAGAGCGATAGAAAGCCCGTGAGCAAACATCAAAATGGCGGCGCCGGTGGTGCCAAGGATGTTGGCGCTGGCGATGCCGAGGAAAATATAGCCCATGTGCATGACGCTGGAATAACCGAGCATCCAATCGAGGCGTCGTTGCGCGATCGTGACCAGGCCGATGTAGATGATGTTGGCCAGGAGAAGGACCAGCAATATGCCGGACCATTGTCGCGCGCCATCCGGGAGCAACGGCAGGGCCAGGCGAAGCAAGCCGTAAAGTCCAAATTTTTTCAAAACTCCAGCGTGCAACATCGCGGCCGGCGCGGGAGCCGAGGCATACGCTTCGGGCGCCCAAGTGTGGAACGGCACTAACGAGATTAATATTCCAAAGCCAATGAGTAAGACGAGATAGATATTGGATTGCAGGGAAGCTGGAATCTGTCCGGCGTGCAGCATTCGCAGATCCAGACTGCGCGCGCTTACCGGCACGGCGCGATACAACATGATCAGGCCGACCAGCAGAATGATACTGCCGAGCGCGAGATAGATTGTCACTTTCCAGGCGGCAGCGCGGCGATTCCCGGTTCCCCAGATTCCAATGAGGAGGAAGGTCGGGATCAACGCGAGCTCGTGAAAAGCGTAGAAGAAAAATAAATTAAGCGAAGCGAATGCGCCGATGGCACCCCCGGCAATCAGCAGAAGGCAGGCGTAAAACGCGTTCTCGTGATGCTCGATTTCGCCGGTAACGCAGACCGCGGCGACCAGGACAATCGCGCCGAGCAAGATCATGAGAAGACTGAGCCCATCGACGCCAAGCGCAAAATTCAACCCCAGTTCGGGAGAAATTGGAAATGTGACGACGAATTGAAACCCGCTGGTGGCATTGAACCGTAGAAAGATGATCGCGCTGATCAGTAAGGTCAGGACGGACGCCGCCATTGCGGTTAGGCGTGCCGGGAGCCCGATCATAATTAAGATGGCGGCAACGATCGGCGTGAATGTGACGAGAAGAAGAAGCATTAGCGGAAAAGTACGAAATAGATGATCCAGATAATTCCGAGACCGAAGATGAATGCGTACGCCTGCAGGTTCCCGACCTGCATGAGACGAAGCAAGGCACCGAAACTCCAAGTCGCCCCACTGCTTCCGCGGACGATAGTGGCATCAATAATCCAGCGATCGATGAATCCGGAGACTCGGGCGAGAAATCCCTGGGTGGCGTTAATCAGAACACGATAGAGTTCATCGAAATAGAATTTGTGGCGAAGTAGATTGATGGAGAGTGGGTCTTCGATGCGACGGCGATAGAGAATGATCGCGCCGGCCGCTCCAAGCAGCATGGCGACGAGGGCGATCCCGGGAATGAACGCAGCGGCCTCGCGTTCATGAGGCAGAGTAAGGAAATGGCTGGCAAAAAAGTGGAATCCGCCAAAGAGAGAGAGCAATGCCAAAACCGCGAGTGGCACAAGCATGCTGGTTGGCGATTCCCGGCTGGTTTTCGCGGCGGGTGAACGCGGCTTACCAAAGAAGACAACTACGAATAACCGCATCATGTAAAAGGCGGTAAGGAACGCGGTAAACAGCGCGACACCAAAAATTGCGGGGTTTCGGTTGTAGGCGAGCGAAAGAATAGCGTCCTTGCTAAAAAATCCGGCGAATGGAGGACAGCCAATCAGGGCGAGCATCCCGATGCCGAAAGTAACAAAAGTGAGGAAGAGGTTGCGACCTTGCCCACCCATTTTCCAAATATTTTGTTCATGATGAAGCGCAACCAGAACCGAACCGGCACCAAGGAAGAGCAAGGCTTTGAAGAAGGCATGGGTAAACAAATGGAACATGGCCGCTTCGTCGGAAGCGAGCCCCACCGCCATAATCATGTAGCCCAGCTGAGAAAGAGTGGAATAGGCCAGAATGCGTTTGATGTCGTCTTGTTGGGTCGCGATCAACGCGGCCATCACGGCGGTGACGGTGCCGATCCAGGCAATGACACCGAGGGCAACGGGCGAGGCTTGCACGAGAAAACCGACTCGCACCAGCATGTAAACGCCGGCCGCGACCATGGTGGCGGCGTGGATGAGGGCGGAGATTGGGGTCGGACCTTCCATCGCGTCGGGTAGCCAAACATGAAGCGGGAACTGAGCAGACTTGCCAACGGCTCCGCAAAAAATCAACAGCACACAAATCGTTAGGAAAGTGGGGTTACTGGTGATGCGCCAGGTCTGCGGAATGATGTCGTCGAAGATGACAGACCCGGTCGCGGCCCAGACCATTAAGATTCCGAGCATGAATCCGAAGTCGCCGATTCTATTGGTAATGAATGCTTTATTCGCGGCATCGGCTGCGCTATCGCGTTCGAACCAATGACCGATGAGCAAGTAGGAACAAAGGCCGACCAGTTCCCAAAAGATGAACATCATCACGAAATTATTGGCCAGCACGATGCCGAGCATGGAAAACATGAAGAGCGAGAGGGCGGCGAAGTAGCGAGATTTGCCGGGGTCATCGCGCATGTAACCGGGCGAGTAGATGTGGATGAGCGCACCTACCCCGCTAACGAGAACCAGCATGGTCCTGCTCAAGGAATCCAGGACAAAACCGATCGGCACCCGCAAAATTCCTTGAAATTCAATCCAGGGAATTTCCGTTCCGGCTATTTCCGATTTGGCAAAGACGATACAGCTACAAATGAAACTGACCAGAACTGCAACCACTGAGATACTTGCGCTGAGGCGACGGGCGCGGCCGGTGATGAGCGCGATGAGCGCAGCGCTAACCAGGGGCGCAAGTAAGATCAGCCAGGGGAGCATAAGATTATGGCCCACGAAGCAGGCGGATAGAAACTGAATTGTCAGAGATACTTTCACCCTTCGAAATGAGCGGAGTCTTCTCTGTTATCATTCGTGTATTTTGTGGGCTAAAATTTTAAGGAATTGATGTCTTCCACGTGGGTGGTGCGGCGGGCGCGATAGAGGGCAACGATGATGGCGAGCCCGACTGCGACCTCGGCGGCGGCCACGGTAATGATGAAGAAGACCAGCACCTGCGCGTTGTAACTGGGGAGACCGTCCTCGCCGAGGCGAAAACGGGAGAAGGCTACGAGCGAAAGATTGGCCGCATTGAGCATCAGCTCGAGGGCCATGAAAATGATGATGACATTGCGCCGGAGCAACACACCGCTAAAACCGACGGCAAACAAAATTCCGCTAACGGTGAGATAGTCGCCGAGAGTAGTCATCGGAGTTGGCGTTTGCTCAAGACGATAACGCCGACTGTTGCGACGAGAATCAGGACGCCGATTACCTGAAAAGGCAAATTGTAGTGGCCGAACAAGAGCAATCCAACGTTGCGAACGTCATCGGTTTGTGGAGAAGCAAGCGGCGGAAAAGTTTGTTTCGCCATCTGAGTCCTGCTGATGACAGCAAGAATCTGTACGAGAAGCGACACAGCGACGACAAAACCACCGGTGAAAGCAACCCAATTCATTGTCCGCCGTTCTTCGGCGCGCAAATCGAGCAGCATGATTATAAAGAGAAACAAAACCATCACCGCACCGGCATAGACCAGGACCTGAATGATCCCGATAAAAAATGCGTCCAGCGACATAAACAAAGCGGCCAGGCCAAGGAAGCAAACGACAAGACTTAGCGCACTCGCAATGGGGTTGCGGTTGATGATGACGAGGGCGCCGAAGATGAGCATTACGCCGGCGAACAACCAGAAAAGAAAAGAAGGCATCTTTAAATGGAGTAATGGAGCGATGGAGTAATGGCGTGATGGAGGCAACGGAGCGCGCCTGCTACTGTCCCGTTATTCCAATACTCCTCCACCACTCCAACCCTCCAGTATCTCGTCATTTCTTCTCATTCCACTTTAGGACGACGCCGTGCATGACGCCGCCGATCTCAAGCAGCTTTTCTTTGTTGTGCACCATCTCGGCGCGCGTCAGCCCGGTAATCGCGTAATCTTTGCGCAGGAAAATGGCTTGTTCCGGGCAAACCTCCTCGCACATGCCGCAAAAAATGCAGCGAATCATGTCGATATCGAACTCGCGTGGATACTTTTCCACCTTGCTGAAACGATCTTTGGCCGAGATTTCGCCCGGTTCGATCTTGATTGCGCGCGGCGGACAAATGAATTCGCATAGTTGACAGGCCACGCAGCGAACACGACCCGACTCATCCTTCACTAGTGCAGGCGCACCGCGATAATGTTCAGGCAACTGCGGGTCCCATTTTTCCTCCGGGTATTCCATGGTCACTTTCGTCCGCCTGAAGACCATGTTTTGGAAATGGCGGAGCGTGAAATGCCAGGATGGCGGCGACGCAAAAGATATTCACGAGGGCGATTTCAAAGAAGAAGACCCAGCCCAATCGCATCAACTGATCGTAGCGGAAGCGCGGGAGAGTAAAGCGGACCCAGATGAAAATGAAAAGCAGGACCACAATCTTGGCGAAGAAAACAAAGATGTTAATGAGACCAAAAATCCAGCCGTGAGAACCGTCGGGAATTCCTGGAAAATGCCAGCCACCGAGGAAAAGGGTGACGATAATGGCGGACCCGGTAATCATGGCGGCGTATTCGCCCAGGAAAAAGAGAGCGAACTTCATCGAGCTGTATTCGGTATGGTAACCGCCAACTAATTCCGTTTCCGCTTCCGGTAGATCGAAGGGCAGGCGGTTTGTTTCGGCAAAGACCGCGATGGCAAAGACGGCAAACGAAATCCACATCGGGATCGCCAGTAGCCAGGCAAGGGGATTTCGCCAGTCACCGGCAAACGGAACAATCATCCATCCATGATCGATCTGGTATTGTACAACTTCCGTTAGCCGCAGGTTGCCGATAAGGAGAAAGATCGGGATAACGGCCAAGCCTAACGACAGTTCGTACGAGATCATCTGCGAAGTTGAACGCACGCCGCCGAGAAAAGGATATTTCGAGTTCGAAGCCCAGCCACCAATGACGATTCCGTAAACGCCGAGCGACGCGATCGCAAAAACGAAGAGCACGCCAACATTGATATCGGCTATCACCATCGGCACGCCGAACAAAGTGCTGCCAAAAGGCACCACCGCGATGGTAGTGATGGCCGGCACCATCGCCAAACAGGGCGCCAGCCAGTAGTAGAATTTGTTTACGTGCGCCGGGGTGAAATCTTCCTTAAGGAGGAATTTCATGGCGTCGGCAATCGGTTGGAATAAGCCAGCCGGGCCGACCCGATTCGGTCCCAAGCGGTCCTGAATCAGAGCGCTGACCTTTCGCTCGGCATAAACGGCGTAGGAAACCATTGGTAGAATCACGACAAAAACGATGCCGACGATTTTCAGCAGGGTAGTGAAGATGAAGAAAGTTGTCGGATTCATGCACTTTTCATTTGCGCGCGTGCAGCGGCGGCAGCTCAATAATTTCTTCGTCGACCGGTTCACCGGGAGGGACTGGAGTTGTTGAATCTTCAGGCATTACCATCACTTTCACCCCCAGATCGCCAATTCTACTCAAGCTCAAGCCGGCGAATTGCGGAATGGACTCCGCCATTTGCCGAAAGACGTCTTCGACGGAACCAAGACCGTTATGGCCGGTCAATTCCTGGAGAAGGTCACGCAAGATTTCCCAATCCTGTCGGGCCTGACCCGGCGGTCGGACGGCGCAATTCAATCGCTGCAAGCGGCCCCGCCCATTGATCATGGAGCCGCGTTTTTCTGCATATGTGGCTGCCGGTAAGACGGCGGTAGCATAGGCCGTGCACGAACTGCGCAAGATGTTGATGACAACAAAAGAAGGCAATCTCTTGAGTTGCTCGATCGGTATTCCAAATTTGGTTGGGTCTTCGCCGAGCACGACGAGCGATTTAATGCGGCCTTCCGCGACACCGGAAGCGATGGTCTCGAGGTTCGCTCCGGGTTTACTCTGCAAGCCCAAAATCAGTTTTGCGCCATTGGTGTTAGGATTTCGATCCTGGCTCAGCAAAATATCATCCCCCTCGCCTTTCCTCGGAACGATATCGATGAGCGAAACGTTTAAATATTGCGCCAAACGCGTGGTCAACCAAAGTTCCTCGTTCGTCATCCGGCCCGAGGCAACGATGGCGATGTCCCAGCCGCTAAAATGCTGGAGCTGCAGAGCGGTATGGGAAATAACCGTCTTCCAATCGGCGGGTTGCAATTTCTCGACGCTGAAGACCTCAGGCTCAAGCAATCGTTCGGGACTCGTTAGGTATTCGAAGTTGAGCCGACCGTAATCGCACATCCACGCCGAATTAACAGCGACGTTTTCGCGCGGGGTTTGTCGATAAACCACATCTTCGCGGGACCCGATGATGGTGTTGCAGCCGGTCGCGCAACTGGTGCAGATGCTTTTGGTTTCTTTCAGAAACCAGACTCGCATCTCGAATCGAAAATCCGAGGAAGTGAGCGCGCCCACCGGACAGATATCGACGGTATTGAGCGAATAATTATTTTCGAGCGGCTTATCGGGGTGTGCCGTCAGGGTGGTATGCCCGCCCCGTTCGGTAAAACCAAGGACGTCGTCTTTCGCGATTTCCTGACAAAATCGAATGCAACGCGAGCACAAGATGCAGCGCTCGTCGTCGAGCGTAACGCGCGACCCAAGCCGCACCCGTTTTGGTTTTTTGACCTTGTTCTCGAGAAAACGCGAATCGGCACGCCCATATTCGACACTGAATTCCTGCAGGCGACATTCGCCGGCCTGATCGCAGATCGGGCAATCGAGCGGATGATTGATTAGGAGGAATTCCATGACACCGCGCCGGCATTCCTCGACTAGCGGCGAACTAGTGCGGACTCCCATTCCTTCGGCAACATCCTGCGCACAACAAATCTGGGGCCGCGGCATCCAATTGACTACCGGTTTGCCATCTGCACCCAACTCGAACTTCCGGTCCGGCCCCATGCGCGGCAGGCCCATTTCGATCAGACACATCCGGCAATTCCCAGGTGAGCTGAGTTTAGGGTGATAACAGTAGCGCGGAACGTAGGCTCCGACCTTTGCGCACGCCTCAATCACCCGAGTACCCCTGGGAAATTGATGCCAGACGCCGTCGATCTGGACGTTGATAAGCTGCGGCTTCTCAGCCATTACACCTACTCCCATTCCTACTCCTGCTTATGATCGAAGCAGGACGAGCATGATTATGAGCGGGAGCATAAGCATGAAAGAGAAGATTCATAATTCAGACCACCCCCGAGGCGCCGGCTTTTTCCCAGCCCGGGTTATGCGCCAGCGGGACTATCGGAATTTTTTCCTCGGTGATCAGTTCCTCAGGCGTGTATTCCGGCGGCAATGGCGGTGGCGCGGATTTCGTTGCGCGGGCGGCAAAATCTTCCGGAAACTTCTCGACGAAGCTTTGAGTCGGCCAGGCACAGGCTTCTCCGAATGCGCAGATGGTGCGGCCGGCAATGTTATCTGCGACCGTTTTTAACGTCGCCGGGTCCTGCATGACCCCGCCGCCGAGTAACATTCGATCGGTGATTTTTTTCATCCACAGCGCGCCTTCACGACAAGGGGTGCATTGTCCACACGATTCGTGGGCATAAAACTCGTTAATGTTATTGAGTGCCCAGACCATATCGCGCGAATCGTCCAAAACGATGACACCGCCGGAGCCGGCCATTGATCCACAGGCGGCGAGGGAATCGAAATCCATCGGAATTTCATCGATGGAAATTTCGCGCTCAATTGTCGAGCCAGCCGGTTGCTTTTCCTTTATTTTGAAACGCTCGTCTACGCGCAGGACCCTGGCCGAGCTTCCGCCGGGAATAACGGCCCGAAGTTGTCGGCCAAACTTCATTCCACCAGCCATTTCGTAGATTAGTTGGCCCATGGTTACTTTGCCCACCTCGATCTCGAAATAACCAGGCCGCACCACGTCGCCGCTGACACAAACAATTCGGGTCCCGGTATTGCCGGGACGACCGAGCTTGGAATATTCCGCGCCCCCCATGGCGATGATATGCTTCACATGGCAGAGCGTCTCGACGTTGTTGACGATGGTCGGACACATGTACAGGCCCAGCACCGCTGGGAAATACGGCGGTTTTATCCTGGGATAGGCGCGTTTGCCTTCGAGCGATTCAATGAGCCCGGTTTCCTCGCCACAAATATAGGCCCCGGCGCCGCGATGAATGTACACTTCGACGTCAAACTTTGACCCGAGGATGTTCTCGCCGAGAAAGTTGTTCTCCCGCGCTTCTTCAATGGCGCGCTCGAGGATTTTCGCCCCCTCCGGGAACTCGCCCCGTATATATATATAGGCAGTATGGGCGCTGAGGGCATAACAGGAGATCAGGATACCTTCGAGTAACTGGTGTGGGTCCTGATGAATAATGTAGCGGTCCTTAAAGGTCCCCGGCTCTGATTCGTCGGCATTACAAATTAGGTACACCGGCTTCTTTTCGTCCGTTTTGATAAAGCTCCATTTCACCCCGGTGGGAAACCCGGCGCCCCCTCGCCCGCGTAAAGCCGAAGCCTTAACCTCGTTAAGAATATCGACGCGCGACATTGTCACGGCTTTTTTCAACTGCTTGTAGCCGCCGTCGCGGAGGTAACAATCGATGTCGATAGTCCAATCTTTGCGGCCAATGTTTTTGAAGACGAGCCTGCGCTCGAGAGGATGGGGAGAAGGTGGTTGAAAGGTGAGGGTTGAGGGTTGAGGGCGAAGAAGATCGGCGGTGAAATTCGGGTCGACATTTTCGTGCAAATCATCGTTGACCATACAGACGGGAGCCGTGCCGCAGCTGGCCAGGCATTCCACAAATTCGATGCTGATGTTCCCATCCGGACTAACGAGAACTGGATTGTGAATTCCGTCATGTTCCCGGACAATGCCCGCAATCTCGCAAAGGTTTTCCATCAGGCGGTAACCGCCCGCCATGGCGCAGCTCAGTGTCCGACAGACGCGAATATGTGTTTTGCCCGCGCCCTTTTGGCGCAACATCGGATAAAACGTCACCAGCTCGAGAATATTGATCGGTTGCAGCTCCAGCTTTTCCGCAATCCATTTCATGCCCTCATCAGTAATGAAGCCAAAGTGTTCCTGCCAGAGATGCAGCAGGGGCAAGGCAGCGCTGCGTTTATGCTCCGCCGGATATTGTGCAACAGCGGCGTTTACCTGGCGCTTTAATTCAGCCGGAATTTTCGCCGCCGTCATTTTCGGTCGCTTATTTGGGAGGCAGGGTGCTTGATTTTGCCGCCACCTTGTCGTCCTTAAACAACACCGTCACTGTGCCGTTGGATTGGCGATAGACATAAGTGGTGCGCTTGAGCAGCATAAACTCCTTGGTTTCGACGCTCGTCGGCGGTCCAAGGATCGATTCCACCTGTTTTTTGCTCATACCTTCGGTAACCTGATCGACATTGGCCGGGGTAAGACGCTCGCCCGTGCAAGAGAGAAACAGTGTGCCAAGAGCAAGCCAGATGCATTGGAGACGACCAGCCTTCATCATCTGCCAAGATTGGTATCCTTGCTGTCGACTTCGTCGTTCTTGAACGTAACTGCGGCAAACTTGTTCCCGTCCTCATAACGCCAGGTCGTCTTCTTAAAAATGATCATATCCTTGGTTTCCATCGATGTTGCAGGGCCCAGGATTTTTTCCACCTGCGCTTTGCTCATGCCAGTCGTGATCTGGTTGTAATTATCGAACGTCAGTTTCGATCCGGTCAAAATATTCCGATTGCACGCTGCTAAAACCAGGATCGCGGCGAAAGCTACTGAGATTATTTTCATCGATCGCATTCTCCCATAACAAAATCCAAACTGCCTAAAATCGCCACCACATCGCTCATCATACAACCGGGCAGCAATTCCGGTAGAATGCTGAGATTAACGAACGAAGGCGCGCGAATTTTCAGCCGATGCGGAACGCCGCCGCCGCGGCTGTTGATATAAAAACCGAGTTCACCCTTCGGATTCTCCGCTGCAAAATAAATTTCGCCAGGTGGTGCCTTCAGGCCTTCGGTCACCACCATGAAGTGATGGATCAATTCTTCCATCTTTGTCATTACGCGCGCTTTCGGCGGCAGCATATTCTTCCAATCGGCGACATTGATCGGGCCGCTCGGCAGCTTGTCGATCACCTGCGACAAGATTTTTGCGCTTTGCCGCATTTCTTCAATCCGGACAAGATAGCGGTCGTAACAATCGCCTGTCGTTCCCGTGACTACTTCGAAGTCGTACTGGTCGTAATCGAGATAAGGATGTTTCCGTCGTAGATCGTGTTCGATTCCGCTGCCGCGGAGGTTGGGCCCGGAAACAGCGTAGGCAAGGGCGCGATCGAGCGGAATCACACCGATATCGCGGGTACGATCGACAAAGATGCGATTGCGAGTAAGGAGGTTGTCGCATTCATCGAGCTTGGGGCCGAAGGTCTCGAGAAACTCTTTCAATTGCGGAATAAAATTCGTGGGCAAATCGCGGATTTGTCCGCCCACGCGCGTATAACTGGTGGTGAAGCGTGCGCCGGTAAGCAGCTCACATAAGTCGTAAATTTTTTCGCGCTCTTGAAAGGTGTAAAGAAACACGGTCATGGCGCCGAGATCGAGCGCCATCGCGCCCAGGCCCATGAGGTGCGCGGAAATGCGGGCGAGCTCGCAGCAAATGACCCGAATCGCTTTCCCGCGCGGTGGAATTTCCCAGCCCATCAATTTTTCCACCGCCAGGGCGTAGGCGACGTTGTTCGCCAGTGGCGCAAGATAATCGAGACGGTCGGTGTAGGGGACAAACTGGTTGTATTGCATGTTCTCGGCGATTTTTTCGTCGCCGCGATGGAGGAAACCGACGTCGGGGGTGGCTTTGGTGATGATCTCGCCGTCGAGTTCGAGGACCAGTCGCAAGACTCCGTGGGTGGCGGGATGCGACGGCCCCATGTTGATTACCATCTTTTCGCCGATGTCGCCTGATTGTTCCACTTGCTGATTGCGAATCGCCGCATCCGCTGCGACCACGCGAGTCACCGGATCAGGATTTTCAATTTCGCGCGTGGTAAAAGCCATGGCGTGGGTGTGCGGTTATGCTCGCGACTGAAATGGCCGGTGCAAGCCAAAAGGGGAGGAATTGTCCCTGCATGCGGCCGCATCGGATGGGTAGCGCACGCGTCTCGCGTGTTGGCGATCGCGGACTTCTCCTTTGCGGCCATATGACTCGAAGGAAATGAAGCTCAAGGAAAGTGAGTTTCGGCGAGACGCCGAAACCAGACACGCGAGACGCGTGCGCTACCCGCAGAAAATGAAATCTGCTCGCAAACCGGTAGCGAGCGCTTTAACTGGACGCAAATGGCTCAAAAGACTGGACTTCTTTTTGCCGGACAAGGCGCGCAGGTGGTCGGGATGGGAAAAGATCTCGCCGACGCCTTTCCGGGAGCGGCTGAACTGTTTAACTCGGCCAATTCGATTCTTGGTCGTAACCTGACGGACGTCACCTGGAACGGACCTCTTGAGGAACTGACGAAGACATCGAATTGTCAGCCGGCGCTGTTTGTTCACGGGCTCGCCTGCCTCGTAGTTGTGCGCGAATTAGCCGGGGATTTTCCTATCGACGCGGCGGCGGGGTTATCACTAGGAGAACTGACTGCGCACGCCGCCGCTGGAACATTTGACTTCGAGAACGGGTTGAAACTGGTGCAGCGGCGCGGCCAATTAATGGACGAAGCCTGCGCCGCAACCGATGGCGCGATGGCCGCGATGATCGGCGCCGACGAAACTTCCGCCCGGGCCCTGGCCGCAGACGCTGATGTCGACGTCGCGAATATCAATTCGCCGGGGCAAATCGTGCTCTCGGGCGAACGCGCGAAGGTTGAAATCGCCGTGGCGTTGGCAAAGGAGCACGGCATCCGGCGCGCAACGATGTTAAACGTCGCCGGGGCATATCATTCGCGTTTGATGGAGAGCGCTTATCAAAAGTTGAGCGAAGCCCTGCTCGAAGTTCCGATGCAAGCGCCGTCATTTGCGGTCTTCAGTAACGTGACGGGTGAAGCGGTCTGCACTTTGCCGGATATCCGGCGAACGTTGCAGGATCAAGTCACGGGGACGGTGCGCTGGGTTGATTGCATGGAAGGCATGCTCAAACGCGGTTGCGACTTCTTCATCGAACTGGGACCGGGAGGCGTGTTGGCCGGATTATTGAAGCGCACGAACAAAGATGCTGAAGCTGTGGCGGTGAACGATGTTGGGTCGGCACAAAGGTGCGCCGAACGCTTGCGCGCGCATTGATCTTGATTGGGGAGCGCAGGCTGCTAGCCTGCATTCGTCGGCAGCTTGCCGACGAAAATTAGTTCCGGCAAGCTGCCGGAACTCACAGGCAAGCTGCCTGCGCTACCCATGTCGTTGCAGAAACGAATCGACGAGGATTTGAAAGATGCCATGCGGGCCAAGGACGCCGCCCGGTTGAGCGTTTTGCGGTTGCTCAAAGCCGCGCTTAAGAATGCCGCCATCGAGAAAGTTGGCGCTGAGGGTGAACTCAACGATGCCGATGCGGTTGTAGTGATTCGCAAGCAGGTCAAACAGCGACAGGATTCGATCGAAAGTTTTGAGAAAGGCGGCCGCGCTGACTTGGCGGAGAAGGAAAAAGCCGAGATCGAAGTGCTGAGCAACTATCTTCCACAAGCGATAAGCGCTAAGGAATTACAAAGGATCGTCGGTGAGACTATCGCTGAAGTCGGTGCGACATCGCGCGCGCAAATGGGAGCGGTGATGAAAGCGTTACAGCCGAGGATCGCTGGGCGGGCAGACGGAAAAACTCTGAGCGCGGAGGTGACACGACAGCTATCGTGACTCGTTAAAGCGATGAAGCGTTTAAGCGGTCGAATCCTCACGCCCTCCCCGCTTCAACCCTTCAACGGTTTAACGCTTCAACCATGTTAACCGCCATCATCGTCGCCGCCGGCAGGAGCAGGCGGGCCGGTTTTGACAAGTTGCTGGCGAAAATCGCTGGCCGTTCGGTGATTCAACATACC
Source organism: Verrucomicrobiota bacterium (assembly GCA_003219175.1). Taxonomy (GTDB): domain Bacteria; phylum Verrucomicrobiota; class Verrucomicrobiia; order Chthoniobacterales; family UBA10450; genus AV69. The sequence continues at coordinate 45,139 of QHPU01000047.1, forward strand.
CTGGCCGCATTCGAAAAGGCGACCTGTGTAAACGATGTTCTTGTTGTATCCCGTGAAACCGTAGCGATGCGGCATTTCATTGCTAAAACGAACTTGCGAAAAGTCCGCAGAGTAGTAGGCGGCGGTGTCCGAAGACAGGATTCGGTCCAGGCCGGACTGAATGTACTGGACAATGAGGTCGAGTTTGTCGCGGTGCACGATGCGGCGCGGCCGTTGATCACGGCTCGCGAGATCGAGCGCGTTTTTGCGGCGGCCCGGAAGCACGGCGCGGCGGCATTGGCCACACCCATCACGGACACCCTAAAGCTTGCCGACGCCAATCACGTGGTGAGCGGTTCGATCGATCGGCAAAATGTTTTTGCGATGCAAACGCCGCAAATTTTTCGGCGCGAGTTGCTGAGCCAAGCTTACGAGCAGGTGAAGAGGGATTCCTTAACCGTCACCGATGAAGTCTCCGCGATTGAGCATGCCGGCGGAAGGATCGTGATAGTGCCAGCGGAGGATCATAACTTCAAAATCACATACGCGAGCGATTTGCTGCTAGCGGAAGCGATTCTGAAACAACGCGCCTCATCCCGAACATAGTCGCGACGCTGCGAAAAAAGGGCCTCAAATCAGCGGCTGTTTGGCCAGCGCGCGCAGCGCCAGCTGGGCGACCGGTCCGACGTCGTCAGGCAGGAATTTACGGCCTTTTTTGCGCAAGTCAGCGACGGATGCAAGGTCGGCGACACGAATGAGCTTCCCGTTTTTCCAAATGGTCGCGGCCTCGTTGTATGGACCGACGCGGCGTGGATCGGTCCGGGTATGAATTGAGACCAGATTCGTGGTTACCGCAGCGGCTACATGCATCGGGCCGCTGTCGACGCTGATGACAAAGGCAGCCGCGCGCAAGAGCCAGATCAATTGCAGAAGCGAAGTTTGATTGCTCAAATCCACGCAATTCTCCGACGTGGGAAATCGGCGCTTGGATTTACCCACCACCACCACGACGAATCCGGGAAAGGCGTCGAATCGCGGCAATTGATCGCCGGTGGGAATGGGAAAACGCAAATCTGAAGACGCGCCAAATGCCTCCGCTAATTTGAGGTAACGATCTACGGCGTGTTCATGCCGATTCACTCGCGCAATTTCGGTATAAAATAAGCGCGAACCCTCACGCGCGTCGCTCATCCCAAGAATTCTTTTCGCACCGCTAATTTTGGCAATGAGTGCGCTGCGGAAAAGGCCCTGAAAGTCCAGCGCGACGTCCGGTTGCAACCGGCGTGTCTCCCGCATCCAGGGAAGCAAACGGCCGGGCGCGCCGAATCCGCTGAATTCGCCGCGCGGGAAAATGTGGACATGATCGATATCGCGATTTCCGCGCAAGAGCGGCGCCCATTCCGGATTGATGACCCACGTAATTTCCGAATCGGCATGCGCATCGCGAATCGCCGCAACCGCTGGCAGAGTGTGAACGACATCGCCAAGCGAACTCGGTTTGATGATCAAAATCTTCAAGGGCACAAGTTTAAAGGTTTTGCCCCCAGATGAATGAGTGTTCGAGCTCGTTGCGATTCGGAATCTGGGGAGGGAGCGCGCCCTGGCGTGCCCATTTCGGCGCCTCGCCGAAATGTTCTCTTGTGCAACCAAAAGGAAGGCGTCGACGAGGCGTCGACGACAGCACGCGAGGACGCGTGCGCTCCCCAGAAAAGAAGAGCCGCGGGGTCGTATCAGTACAAGGGCCCGAAAATCTCAGCATAGTTTTCGATTTTTCACCTTTAGAAGGCTAACGACCGAGCGCGAGACGATCAGCCAGCAAGCGCGGGAGACCGGCGGCAATGATCTTTTTGCGGGCGCGTTCAACGTCGTAACGGACCCGGCGCTGTTCGATCAAATTTTCGTCGGCGTGGTAAATGCAATAGGCAGCGCGCCAATCACCGTCACGTGGCTGTCCGACGCTACCGGCATTAACGAAATACTTTTTCCCAAACTCGACGTGAATTTGTTCCTGCTGGGTGCGATGAGCGCGTTCGTCGCGAATGAAAGCACACTGGATGTGAGTATGGCCGAAGAAACAGACGGTGGTGTGTTGGTAAGTGAAACTGGCGGCCGCATCGAGGTCGCGAAAGACGTAGCCCCATTGCGAGGGAGTATCTAGGGTAGCGTGCACAATAGTGAAATCACGCACCTGACGCACGAGACGTAAGTTGCGGAGCCATTCACGGTCCTCATCACTCAATTGTGCGCGTGTCCAGGTCATGGCCCGTTCTGCCATTTCGTTGAAATCGCCGGAGGCCGCCGGCTGAGAGGCCTGCTCGTCGTGATTTCCTTTCACAGTTGGGCAATCTATATCGTGCACAATCTCGAGGCACTCGCGCGGATTGGCGTTGTAGCCGACGATGTCGCCGAGGCAGATGAAATGGGTGCAGTGGTGTTCGCGGGCGTTCGCGATCACTGCCTCGAGCGCCTCCAGGTTAGCGTGCACATCGCTGAAAATGGCAAACCGCATTTACGGAATTCTTTTGTTGGCGGGAAGGTTGAGACGTTCTTCCATGGCCCGGAGTTGGTTGATCAGACGCGGGAGGCGTTCCTTCTGGCCCCGTTGATAAAGAGCGCGTAATCGATCGTACGCCTCGCGCTCGCGGCCTTCGCAATAGGAAAGCTCGTACGCAGAAAAGCGTTCGTCGTAGGAGGCATGTCCGGGAAGATGCGAAGCTTTCTCGAAGTTTTCGGCGGCGCGCGCATGATCGTGAAACTTGTCGCGATACAAGCGTGCCAGCGCTTCGTAAAGTTGGGGCTTCTCCGGATTGTGGGCGACGCCGCGAACCAGGAAATCCTCGCCCAGCTTAAGATACTCGGACTGCAACCGCCGACGCGTAGCCGGCGATTTGGATTCGTCTTCCAGCGCCGCCGTTCCGGCGTTCCAAGCCATGTGCCAACCCGCCATTTCCCAAAAAAGAATGGAGCGCGGCTGCAGTTCGGTTGCCTGCCGCAGGCGCAAGAGAAGCTGTGTCCAATCGGTGCGCTCCCAGGCTGAATAGGCATCGATGAAGAGCAGATCGGCAATGACGGAACCAAACCCGCCGAGGACGGCAACGAACGCGGATTGACCGATTTTTTCGCGCAAATCGAGAGAGAGAGCAGCGGGCTGGCTTTGCTGGCAGGCCGATTCCATTTTCAACTTTGCCGGCACAAACCCGGCTAGAATGACAATGAGCGCGAGCAGGAGTTTCATAGTTCGCGTTGCCCAAAGATCGCAATTCCGATCACCAGATATCCGACAATGTAAACGGCGCCGAGTCCAAGCAGTTTTGTCAACGCCAAAGCGGAAAGCGAACCTCCAGCGATAATCTGATCGCTCAGGTTGAAGGCTTGCAGGTCCGGAAAAAAGAGGACGACGATTGCGAGAAAAGCGCGGATCCCCCAGCCCGCCGCGTGTTGATGCAGCCAGTAATCACGCGCGACGGCTTCGAGATGACCGACCAGATAAACCATGGCCATCGCACTGATGGTAAAGATGTTTGAAGTTGCAAAACTGGAAATACAGAGGGTCGCCGAAGCCAGGATGGCGGCTTTGGTCAGGGTGAGCGCCAGCGCAAAAACCAGGTCCTGATTGACTCCGGCCTGGTGCAGCGCGGTCAGAGCGCGCTCCTGTTCTTCCGGAGGCGATTGCGTCATCTGCTGCATTGTTTCCCGAACCGCCGATCCTTCCCGCAGATGAATTACGGCCAGGCAAAGAATACTCATGGCGACGAGGGAGATTATTAGTAATCCGAGCACGCCAAAAAATTTCCCCATCATGTATTCGAACCGTCGAACCGGTTTCGCCAGCACGCTATAAACGACCCGGTCTTCGAGATCGCGCGGCAACAACTGCGCGGTAGCGACAATCGCCAGCATGCTGAGAAAGAAATTGATCGCTCCAAGGGCGATGTCTCGTGTCACCTGCAACTCCTGTTGGAAAGAAATGCGCGCGATGAAGGAAGAGCTAATGATGAGGACGAGAGCGAAAAGAACCAGGACATAAAAAACGCGCAGCCGCGCCAGTTCAATGAAAGTGGTGCGGGCGATCGCGCCAATGCGGCTCAAAGAGGAGCTCATTCGTCAGGGGTCTCGGTCACCTTGAGAAATAATTGCTCGAGGGAAGTCTGCGGTTTCCGGCGCAGCACCATGCGCCCATTGACCGAGGCAATCTGCCGTTCGAGTTGATCGAGAAATTCAGGCGTTGCGTTTTCGACGATGAACTCGGTTTGATTTTCAATCGCGAGCAAATCTTCCAACCGGCCTTCGCGGATCAATTTGCCTCGATGCAAAATTCCAACGCGATCGCAAACTTCCTGGACTTGGGTGAGCAGATGTGAGGAAAGGAGAATGGTGGTGCCGGTCTTTTTTAAGGAAGCAATCAGATTTTGAATGTCGCGCGACCCGGCCGGATCGACCGCCGCGGTTGGTTCGTCCAGCACGAGAATTTTCGGTCGATGAATCAGCGCCTGGGCCAATCCGATTCGCTGCAACATTCCCTTTGAATAGGTGCCGAGACGCGCGTCAGCCGCCCGCGTCAGTCCCACCGTTTCCAACAACTCAGCAATGCGCGATTTGCTTTCACGCGATTCCAATCCGCTTAGCCGGGCGTGAAATCGCAGAGTCTCTGTGCCGGTCAGGAATTTGTGGAAATAAGCGTTCTCCGGCAGGAACCCAATATCGCGACGCACTGCTACAGTTGAATTATCGCGACCAAAAACGTGCACATTGCCACGCGTCGGCTGAATTAGCCCGAGAATAATTTTTAAAGTCGTGCTCTTGCCAGAACCGTTTGGACCGAGCAAGCCGTAGATTTCGCCGGGAGCAATTTCGAGATCCAGATGCTGCAAGGCGACAATCCGTCGCCGACGAAACGGCGTGGGAAATACCTTGCTTATCTCGCTAATGCGAATTGCCGGCTCGGTCATATCCGAATTTCGAAGCCGCGAGTAACAGGTGGCGTTGTCAATGCATTCGCCGATTCCTTTCGAATCAAAGAGCCGAGATCGCTCTGCCGAATGCCTTCCAAAAACGCATCTACCTCTTCCGATTCCCCGCTCGCCTGCAATTCGACCCGGCCATCAGCCAGATTGCGCACCCATCCCGTGACACTGAATCCCTTCGCGACTTGTCTCACAGAGTAACGAAACCCGACTCCCTGAACCCTACCCTCGTAAAAAACCTGGATGGCTTTCATATCAATTTGCCTCCTACTTAATCCGTAGTAGGCCATTCTTGTCCAATTATGGCGTCGGGGACTCTTCCGATCCGGGAATCGGTGTGGGCTCGGGCTGATCTTCGGGTAACGGCGGCGGCGGCGGCAGGAAACGCGGGTCCACTATGTTGTCGTGAAATCTCGGATGCCGATTCGATTCGCTCGTGCCAGTCAGGGGCCGATTCGGATTGATCGTCGCCTGAATTACCTCCGGCGGCGCAGCCTGAATGTCCTGGGTGGCCACGTAGCCCTGCAATCCGTTCGAGAGCTGAACCTTACTATATCCAAACGCCGGGCGGATGAGCGTCATCAATGTGCCCTGCGGCAGTTTCCCGTCAGGACCATTAGCTTGTTGAGGCCCGTAACGATAAAACGGCGCCCTCCTGGCGCCAACGATAAAGTATTGCCCGCTATTGGACGCAGCTGGGGCTGCTGAGTCAGGAGTCGAACAGCTCGTCCCGCACAACGCGAGCAGGACACCTAGACTAGCCGAAAGACGACTCGATAGCTTCATGGAGAGGGACTTCCAAAGCTAATCCTATTCCTCCCCCAGCCTACTTATAAGAATAGATAAGGCAAAAGCTGCTCGACCCGCCCTCCACCAGATCGACCGAAACGAAATATTGACCGCTGTCGGTCGGCGAAAACCCTGCCGCGGCCCGATCCCCGCCGTCGTAATGGTCTGCCGTTAGCAGTTTACCGGTCTCATCATAAACGTTGACCGCGATTTTTTTTGCCGGATCGGTGGCGCCGACAGCAAACCAATACTGATTCCCGGCGTAAAGATTGACCGCGATCAAAGCGTGATCCTGCGGCTTTAACATGCCGCACCAGTGCCCATCGCGAAGTTTGAAGCCGTCGTTAGTAAATGCGCCTGCCACGTCCAGCGCATTCTTTCGAGCATTCACTTCGGCATCCGTATCGGCCAGAGAAACCCATGCGCTGGCAATGACCAACAACATAATGAAAAAGAGGCCGCGTCTCATTTTGTGTCGGTCTTGTGTTGAATTTGCTGAATTAAATCGGTGACCACGCTGTTAACCTTGCGGACGTCATCCGGGCTGGGAGATCTGCCGGCTGGAAACGTCACCAGTTTTTCGAGATTCGTCAGCTGTTCGTTCACATTTTTGACCAAAGGATCAGTGCGCAACTCTGGCGAAATATCATTCAACTTCGACTGGATAAAGCTTACCAATGCGGGTTGCCGCAGTAGTTTCGCGCTGCGTTCATCATAATTAGTCGCAACCGAACCACTCACGACTTGGGTCCCGCGAATCCAGCCGCCAATACTGACTAAAATCACCAAATCCTGGTCGCTATGCGATTGCATCGAGTTCTTCACTTCGTTTTGCGTCGCCTCGAGTTCTTCCTGAAGCGAATCCCACTGGTTCGTTTCCGCAAAATCATTGATGCTGTTGCTTCGAACGAGAATGTTCTGGCTAACGCCGAGTGCTTTGGCCAGTTTGATCACATCCGAGCCAATGTTTTTTACCTGCTGGCTATCTTGCGCTTCGATGGCGATAAAACCATCCGCAATTAATCCCCCAAGGTTGAGCGCAAGCTGCGCGCGATTTTTATAGGTGGTGGGGATCGGAGCGCGATAGGCGCCGGTCCAATTCGGCTTCCCTGGTTTTTGCAGAGCAGCAAAAAGTTCGCCGGGCGTCGGAATGGTGATGGCGTCGGTGCGTGCCGCTTTTGCCATCTGATCGGGCGCGAGCTTGGCGGGCTGGGGCGCACCAATCAATGCGCCAACCGCAATCGGCAACAATAAAAGGGCGGTTCGTCCGCGGACCAACATGAGGCTCATACCGTACTAATCTGGATCGAGATTACCAGCGCGAATGTTCTTGCGGGGAGGGCAGGTTACTAGCCGAAACGCTGTAGCGGCGGTCTGTGACCGCCGAGCCCAATAAAGACGGCGGTCGCAGACCGCCGCTACAACGTGCAGCCTTCGCGCCACTCCGGCTCGGACTGGACAGGGGCCGCGCTTCGCGCATCATACCCGCGCATAATGCAAACGACCGTTGCTGAAATAGTCGGCCGCGAAGTCTTGGATTCGCGCGGCAATCCTACCGTCGAGGTCGACGTCCGCCTGGAAAGCGGCGCCCTCGGGCGTGCGATTGTGCCGAGCGGCGCGAGCACCGGCGAACACGAAGCCTGGGAATTGCGCGACGGCGATAAGAAACGCTATGGCGGGAAGGGGGTTCTTAAGGCGGTCACAAACGTGAACGGGAAAATCGCGGACGCTCTGCGAGGATTCGACGCGCGGGCGCAGGACAAGATTGATGCGACGCTCATCGAACTTGACGGTTCGCCGAACAAGAAAAATCTCGGTGCCAACGCTCTGCTGGGCGTTTCACTGGCGACCGCGCATGCGGCGGCGGCGGCGGCCCATCTTCCGTTGTTTCGTTATCTCGGCGGACCCGGCGCGCGCGTTTTGCCGGTGCCGATGATGAATATTCTGAATGGCGGCGCGCATTCCGATGCGCCGATCGATTTTCAGGAATTCATGATCATGCCCACCGGTGCTCCTAATTTTCCCGAAGCGTTAAGATACGGCGCGGAAGTGTTTCACGAGTTGAAAAGAGTGCTGCATGAGCGCGGCCTTTCTACTGCGGTCGGCGACGAAGGCGGTTTTGCTCCGGCGCTTTCATCGGCTGACGACGCCCTCGAATCGATCGCCAGTGCAGTGGAACGTGCCGGCTACAGACTCGGCGGGCAAATTTTTATCGCGCTCGATGCCGCCTCATCAGAATTCTACGACCGCGCGCAAAATCTCTACATTTTCAAAAAGTCCGACGGATCGAAACGGACGGCGGAAGAACTGGTCGAATTCTACGCGCAACTGTGCGGAAAATTTCCCATCATCTCGATCGAGGACGGTTGCGCGGAGAACGATTGGGCCGGTTGGAAAAAATTAACAGAGCGTTTGGGCGACAAAATCCAGCTGGTAGGCGACGATCTCTTTGTCACGAATGTTAAATTTTTGCGCAAGGGGATCGACGAGCACGTTGCCAATTCGATCCTAATCAAGGTTAATCAAATCGGGACGCTGACAGAAACACTCGACGCGATCAAGCTGGCGCACGACAACGATTATACCGCGGTCATTTCCCACCGTTCCGGAGAGACGGAAGACACCAGCATCGCCGACATCGCCGTGGCGACCAACGCCGGACAAATCAAGACAGGATCGTTGTCGCGGACTGACCGGATCGCGAAGTACAATCAATTGCTGCGAATCGCAGAGGAACTTGGTGACAACGCCATATACGGCGGTAAGATGCGCTAGTGGATCAGCCCGGCTATGCTGATTTCCGTGCGCGTCGCGAGGCCACGATCTGGCAGCGATTAAACCGGGTACTTTTCGTCCTGTTATTTCTCGCGCTCTGGTTGGTGATAATTAGTTTGTTCGTTCCCCTTTACAAACAGAAGCAGGCAGCATTGGCCGAGCTCGATGGCCTCCAGGCGCAGACGGATGAACAAAAGGTTCTGCTGGCGCGAGCGACGCGAGAGATCAACTGGCTCAAAACCGATCCAACTTATCTCGAAACCATCGCGCGCGATCGACTTGATCTGATGAAGGAAGGAGAAACCATCTTCAGGCTGGAGCCGGCGAAGAGTTCGAAGCCGCAGCGATAGCATTGTGTAGGCGCTCGCCGCGGCGAGCGCGGCAACGCTTTGCGTCGAGTCGAACCTTCGAGTATCTTTCCGCCATGGCTAACGAGATTGCGATTGTTGATGGAAAAGACTTAAGGAAACGCGCGGGCGCACTGCGGAGGTTTCTTTGAGGTCGACAAGCTGCAGCAACAATTAAGCGCTCTGGAAGGGCGAATGGCCGCGCCCGATTTCTGGAGCAACCGCGAACGCGCCCAGGACGACGTCGAGGAAGTGTCGCGCTTGAAGTCGCTCATTAACCCGGTTCGCGAACTGGAACGCGAGATTGCAGACTTCGATGCTCTGCGGCAACTGGCCGAGGAGGAGAGCGATACTCACGCTCGCGCCGAAGCGGAATGCGAGGTAGTGCAGGAACATGAACGACTCGCTCAGAAATTAGCGGACTTCGAGTTGCGCCAATTTCTTGCCGGCGAAAACGATCGCGCCAACGCCTTTCTCACCATTCACTCTGGCGCCGGTGGTACCGAGTCGTGTGATTGGGCCGATATGTTATTGCGAATGTACCAGCGCTGGATCGAGCGTCACGGTTTCAAATCGCAAATGGTCGATATTCAAACAGGCGAAGAAGTGGGGATTAAATCGGCGACCTTGCTGGTCACGGGCGAATACGTCTTTGGCTACTTGAATACCGAGCGAGGGGTCCATCGCCTCGTTCGAATCTCGCCCTTCGATGCCAACAAACGGCGACACACCTCGTTTGCCAGTGTCGATGTCGTTCCCGAAATCGCCGAGAGCGCACCGATTGAAATCAATCCGGCAGATCTCGAGATCGGCACTTATCGCAGCGGCGGAAAAGGCGGCCAGAATGTGAACAAAGTGGAAACGGCCGTTCGAATTATGCACAAACCAACAGGTATCGTGGTGGCGTGCCAGGCGGAGCGAAGCCAGCTGCGCAATCGGGAACTTGCAATCAAAATGCTGAAAGCGAAACTTTACGAACTGGAGCAGGATAAGAAGAGGGCCGAGATGGACCGCCGCTATGGAGAAAAGGGGGACGTGGCCTGGGGAAACCAGATTCGCTCGTACGTCTTTCAACCCTACCAGATGGTGAAAGATCATCGGACCGGCGCAGAAACGAGCAATGTGCAAGCGGTGATGGACGGCGACTTGGACATTTTTATCCAGGCGAAATTGCGCGGACAAAGGGCCGATGGCGAGAATCAATCTGAGGACTAACGAGAACTAGGGCGATGGGCTTTCGTCGTAAACTTCAACCAGTGCCGTCCCGCTCGTCCCCCCTACGCCGCTAACCAGCGCGGTATAATTGCCGGGATTAAGAGTTCGAGCCATGGCTGATTCCTTCGGGTTCGATGGCGCTTTGCCATCAGCGATGATGGTAGCGGCTTCCGGGCTTTGCTGCCAATCGTTGTTCGCTTCGACCAAATTGCCGTTGCCGTCGCGCAATTGCAGAAACGGGTCTGCCAGCACGCCAGTGACCCCCCGTTGGGTGAGGCTTGGCCCGAGAGCGCGAATCACCACCGGCTTTGCTACGCTTCCCCCAACAATAACGCCCCCGATAAGAATGGAAGCGCCGGTGCCAACCTGAGCACGCGTGGACACATTGCCGAGGCGACTGCTCGACTTGCGCAAATCGTAAACTTCGAAGAGTGCGACTCCGCTTTGCGCGGGTTGCTGCGCGTCAGAATATGATCTGACAATGGCGGTATAATTTCCGGGATTTAGAGTAACCAGGAGCGCTGACTCGATACTATTAGGTGGGTCGCGATGGTAACTGCAGATGGTTTCGGCGTCACTGCTGATAAACCAGTCATCGTTGGAAGCGATGAGATTGTTGTTAGCATCGTAGAGTTCGATGACCGAATCACCCAGGGCGCCGGGAATACCATAGCTAGCGAGCGAGTAGGCCAGACATCGAACAATTAGTTGCACAGGTTGTGATCCCTGGACAATGAAGCCGCCGATGAGCACGTTGTTGCCTGTAAAAGTCGTGCCCCGTGCGGAAAGATCCATCAACACCGGCGCGTTCGGAATTGAGTTGTAAGCCGGGCCAGTCCCGTAAATCGCAATCGCGCCGTTGATGTCATCCTGGGCGAGCGTGTCGAGGTCGCTCACACGGGAGTTCATGATCGCAATTACCGTCTGCTTGGGCTGGGCCTGGTCCGGATGATCAAGTCCAACGGTATGGCCAAACTCATGAATGGCGACGCGATGAAAATCATAAACTGGAGGTGTCAGCGGTCCACGATACGAATCCCATGCAATCGCATTATTGAAGACGGTATCGGTCTCTTCGAAATTGCCATTCCGGTAGGCCAGCAAGGTCACGGCGAGCACACCGCTGCCGAAGTTGTCGCCGAAGATCTTGTTATCAAACATGACCGACATCTCATCGTCGCCTTCTGCCGGTACGACCGGGGAGTTTTTGACCCAGGAAAATTGGAGGTGAGCGAGGTGCGGGTTCCACGTCTGGAGAGCGTCAATGGCCGAATCATTAAACGAAGTGAACCCGTCTCGCAGAGTACGGGTTCCGCTGCCGAGGGAAAGCTGCATGACGACGGTGCGGTCTTTGACCCATGCGATTGGGGTACCGTTATCAAATTCTCGGACGTAACCGAAGGCCGGCGAGACGATGGCAACAAAAACAGCTGCTATGAAAAAACGCTTAATTTTCACGTGGGGGATTTACTGAAAGAGCAGGAAATCTACTAGGAGAGCAGTTTTTGACAAGGTGAAGCCGGAAACGTTCATCGTAATTTCCCCGCGAAAACCTTCGGCAGCAAGCGAGGCAGGCGGTGGCCCGGCCAATCCGGCGCACTCGGGGAAAATGACGCCGACAGTTCTTGCAACGGTACACAAATCGACGACGCAGAGCACGGCCGACCAATGGCAAAGTATGACCGGCGCGCTCGGCTGGGATTCCAAGATCACAACACGCTTTCCGCCATTGGGGTCCGTGCGGCAGAATCCGTCTGCGCGAGCGGAAATGTGCCAACAGATGGGCCAACTCATGGCGCAGCGTTCGATCGATTTCAGCAGGCCCGAATTTTTGCAAAGCTGGATTAAGCAAAATGAGGCAGCGCTGGAAATCAGCACGACCGACGGTGGTACGCATCCGATCGTTCCATCCCACTCGTAAACGTGCCGCCAGATTTTCGGCCCGGAGGCCGAGCAAAAGCGACACCGCGTGTTCTTGTAGGGCGACCGCCGACGGCAGACGGAAAACAACGGGCGTCTCGAAACAGAACTCGAGCTGTTTAAACGGCGACTTTTCTCTTGCGGCGTCTCGCATTCGTTCGCTGCACAATCTCGGAAACGATCCCGGCGGTTGTGGAAATTTCCCTCGCAGTCGTGTGTTTGCCGAGCGAAAACCGGATCGCCGATTTGGCGAGCGCCAGCGGCAGACCCATGGCCAGCAAAACGTGCGATGCCATTACGCTCCCAACCATGCAGGCGGATCCACTCGATGCGCATATGCCTTCGAGGTCGAGTGCCATCAGCATGGTTTCTGAATCGAGCTCCGGAAGACTGACATTCAAGGTGTTTGCCAATCGGCAGTTGGCGTCACCATTTAACACCACTGACTCAATCTGCCCGGAAATTTCCTGCCAAAGTTGATCGCGCAATTTCTTTTGGCGCGCCTGTTCGAACTCGCGATCGCGTTGCACAAACTCCGCCGCCGCAGCCATGCCGGCAATCATCGCGACATTTTCTGTCCCAGGTCGCCGCTGATTTTCATGAGCGCCGCCGAACTGAATTGGTTCAATCGGAATTCCGCTCCGCAAAAACAAAAGCCCGGCACCCTTGGGTCCGTAAAATTTGTGAGCCGCAAAACTGGCGGCGTCAACGAGGCAAACCGTTTCGCCAGAAATCTTTCCGAACGATTGCACCATGTCAGTGTGCAAGAGAACGCCACGTTCCCGACAGATTTCCGAGATCTCGCGCAGCGGCTGAATTACGCCGGTTTCATTGTTCGCGTGCATAACAGAGACGAGCACGGTCTCGTCTCGAATCGAATCGGCCAATTGATTCAGATCGATGAGGCCGTTTTCTGAGATGCTGAGCCATGTGACCTCGAAACCTTCACACTCCTCCAGATGCTCAACCGTATTTAGAACTGCGTGATGTTCGGTTTTCGCGCTGATTACATGTTTGCCCGGTGCCGCGCGACTGCGGGCGAGGCCCAAAATAGCAAGATTGTTCGCTTCCGTTCCGCCGCTCGTAAAAATCAACTCGTGCGGTTTCGTGCCGAGCAAACTTGCCAGCTGGTCGCGCGCGTCGTCGACCGCAGCGCGTGCCTCGCGTCCGGCGCCGTGAACGCTCGAAGGATTACCGAACTTTTCCTCAAGAAATGGCAGCATCGCCGCTCGCGCCGGCTCACATAAAGGCGTCGTCGCGTTGTAATCGAGATAAATCATCCGCCGAAACTACCGTTTCTCCGGCCGCGCAGGCGTGGACGCTTTTGTACAATGTGCAATTGTGTCTCCTCGTAGGACACAAGCGAATCCGCCGGCACGCTTTGCACCAGAAAAACGTTGCCGCCGATGGTAGTGCGTGCCCCGATCACCGTTTCGCCGCCCAGCACGGTCGAGTTCGGATAAATCGTGACATCGTCTTCCACCGTCGGGTGCCGCTTCCCGCCCTTTTTAATTCTGCCCTCTTCGTCCTTCTGAAAGCTTCGCGCGCCAAGGGTGACGCCATGATACAACTTCACCCGCGTTCCGATTTCACAGGTCTCGCCAATGACGACGCCGGTGCCGTGATCGATAAAAAAGTGTGAACCGATTTTCGCTCCGGGATGAATATCGATACCGGTGCGGCTGTGGGCCCACTCTGTCATGATTCGCGGGATGAGCGGCAGATTGCGCAAATAAAGTTCGTGCGCCATGCGTTGAATGGCGATCGCCTCCAGCGCGGGATACGCGAGGATGATTTCCTCGTAGCTGGTGGCGGCCGGGTCACCCTCGTAAGCCGCATCAATATCCGTCCACAGCATTTTGCGCACGGCCGGCAATTGCGAAAAGAATTCCGCCAGCAATTCCTCAGCCCGCTTTTCCACGGCCGTGTCCGGCGGATATTTGCCAAGGCTTTTGCAAAACTCCGGTTTCAATCGCGAGTGCAAGTTGCGCAGCCGACTTCGCGTTACCTCCGGCAAATCGCTAGAGTCGAACAACGGTTCCCCGCGAAAACCGGGGAACATCAAACTCATCAATTCGGCGCAGGCCGCGTCGACGGCCGAACGGGATGGGAGCAGGGCGGCGGCGGCCAGATAATTAATCCCGCCGTCTTCCGTATAGGTTTGAAGCAACTCCTCGGCCCCGTCGCGCACGGTTGGTTCCATCTCCAGGAATATGCCGCGGGCATGGCACGATGGAAAATGGAAAGTCGAGCTTGACGAAGGAGACCGGATTTTATTCAGCCGAATAAAATGTTTCGCTTGCGGTCAAACACAGCCGTCGATTTGGAGCGTCACGATATCTCTATGACGGCAGAGCGGCGACCCGTGCCCTTGTGGACACGGCACGTCTGCTCAGAAACTAAATAGAAAACCAAAAATGAAGAAACTACTACTCAGCATTGCGGTGGCCGCGGCTGCTCCGTTTGCGTGGGCGCAGGTCTCGGAGACGACAACCTCGACGACTACGACGACGGAAGGCGGCGGAACTATCACCGAGTTTACACCTGGCAGCGCCATTGTGTTGAAAGAAACCAGTGGCCCGCGGCGTTATCGCTTCGGCAAGACTGTCACCTATGTGACCAAGAGCGGTAAAACGCTCGACGAAGACACGGTCAGGACCCGGGTCAGGGTCGGCGTCCCGGTTCACGTCCACTATGTGGGCACCGGCGACGACATGATGGTGGACCGCGTCATCCTCGACGAAGACTAAGATTGGCTAATGTAGGGAGGTTCCGCCTTTCGCGAAGCGTGTGTAAAACGCAACGCGAAGGCGGATTCTCTTTGTCCACGGAGCGGCTGTTTCTGGCCTCATACGACAATCGTAGGGAGACGTCCCGCGGAGCCAACGAATTCTCTTTGGCTCGACAGTGTCTCGCCCTACCAGGCCGCTATCGGCTCAGCTCGAGCATTCGCCGGATGGGCAATTCAGCCTGCGCGCGCAAGGGTTCGGGCAAAGTGATTTCCGGCGTCAAATCGCGCAGGGCGTTGAATGCTTTTTCCAACGTATTCATTTTCATGAACCGGCATTCGGCGCAGGCGCAATGTTCCGTCGGTCCGGGAATAAAATTCTTGCCCGGGATTTCGCGGCGGAGGCGGTGGAGCATACCGGCTTCGGTAACAATGATAATGTCTTTTGCCGGCGATTCCTTGCAATACGTCACCATCTTCTCGGTCGAGCAAACTTCGTCCGCTAACATTCGCACTGCTGCCATGCATTCCGGATGCACGACCACGGGCGCGCCCGGATGTTCTTCACGAATCCTACGGATGCTGCGCGCGGTAAACTCGACGTGGACATAACAAGTGCCCCGCCATAAGTCCATTTTGCGCCCAGTCCTTTCCATTACCCACGCGCCCAGATTTTGGTCGGGAACAAAAAGAATATTGCGATCGGCCGGGGCAGCCTTGACGATTTTCTCCGCGTTGCCGCTGGTGCATATGACATCGCTGAGCGCTTTCACCCCTGCGCTGCAATTGATGTAAGCAATCACATAATAATTTTTGTCGGCATTCTTTTTCAAAAATGCGGCGAGGGCCGGTGGCGGACAGGATTCCGAAAGCGAACAACCCGCGTCGAGATCGGGCAGAACGACGCGCTTGGTCGGATTGATGATTTTTGCGGTCTCGGCCATGAAATGCACGCCACAGAAAAGAATGACTTCGGCATCAGTTTTCGCCGCCTGAAAACTCAGCCCGAGAGAATCGCCGACGAAGTCGGCTACCTCCTGAATTTCCCGCACCTGATAATTGTGCGCGAGAATGACAGCGTTGCGTTCACGTTTCAGTTCCGCGATGTCCGCCGCTAAATCAATGCCGTAATTAATACCCGCGGTTACCACTGATTAATATCGGGCAAATTCCCGCGCACTCAACCGGCTGCTTGGAGGCCGGAGCTCTGCGACGCTTCCGAAAAGGCGCCGAACTTTTGCGGGATCAATGAGCTTGTGAGAGATTCGGCGTCCTTTCAGAATAGCACGCAGGTGAAAAAACATTCCCTTGGTTTCATTGGTGCGGGCAAACTCGCTGGATCGGTTATTCGGGGATTGCTTCTTAAGAATTTTTGCGAGCCGGGTGCGATCGTTGCGAGCGAGCCGAATACCGAAACGCGCACGCGATTACAGAACGAGCTCGGCATATCATTCGCCACCGCAAACACAGAGGTCGTGGAGAAAGCGGAAATTGTTTTCCTGGGCGTGAAACCACAAATGGTCTTGCCGGTTTTGCGCGAGCTCGGTGGCACGTTTGCTGACAAACTGGCGGTTTCATTCGCGGCCGGGATTCGCATCGCCCAAATGGAAGCAGTAACACCGGCGCGAATTATGCGTGTCCTCACGAACACGCCGAGTGCAATCGGACACGCCGCGAGTGCGTTCGCCGGCGGATCACGCACGACGGATCAGGACCGGGAAAAAATACGGGCGATGTTCAGCGCAATCGGCCTGGCGGTGCAAGTCGATGATGAACAAATGGACGCAGTAACCGCGCTTGCAGGCAGCGGTCCAGCATTTGTTTATGCCATGATCGAAGCCCTCGCACGCGGGGGCGTGAAGATGGGATTGACTAAACAGTCGGCACTGCGACTCGCCGCTCAAACTGCGCTGGGTGCCTCCGACCTGATGATTACGAGCGAAAAATCCCCGGACGATCTCATTAAGATGGTGGTAACGCCCGGCGGAACAACCGCCGCCGGTTTGCGCGTACTGGACGAACGCGGCATCGCCGACGCGATTGCCGATGCGGTCAAAGCGGCAACTGAACGCGGCCAGGAAATGGCGCGAGAGAATAAGTAGGGTGGATCGGCCGCTCCGCGGACAATGGTGAAAAGATGCTGCTACGCCGCCTAACTTTAACATCGAAGTCCGAGCTGGACTGGCGCTAGGGACTGCTCGATTCACCTCGGCTGCTAGCTTCCTAATCTACAGCGCCTGCCGCATCACTTCGATCGGGGCTTCGCGTTCAAACCAAATCTCAAACGCAAGCGCGCCCTGATGCACCAACATCGCCAATCCATTGGCAGCGCGCGCCCCCGCTTCGACAGCGGCCGAGACAAATGCCGTGCGGCTATCGCCGTAAACTGTGTCGTAGATCATCAAATGGGGCGCCAGCAATCGCGCCGAAATCGGCGACGGATCGCTGCGATTGAGGCCAAGCGGCGTGGCATTCACGATGAGATCCAGCTGAGCAATCTGGAACCGTATGGACGACTCTTCCCACGGGATCGCCTGCAGGCGCGCCACCGGTCCCAAAACCCTCGGACCCGCGAAATAATCGCGTAATTCTTCCGCCAATTGCTGCCCCTTCTCGAAGGTGCGATTCGCGATTACAAGCCTCTCGCAATTTTCCTTCGCACATTGCATCGCGATGCCGCGCGCCGCGCCACCGCTTCCCAGGATCATGACCCGCAAATCGCGAAGATCGACCGCGAACTCTTGGCGAATCGCGCGCGCGAATCCTTTTCCGTCGGTGTTGTAGCCACGCAGTTTTGCATTCTCGAGTTTGATGGTATTGACCGCGCCAACGCGCCTCGCGTTGTCATCGAGCTCGTGCATGAATGCACACGCCGCGATTTTGTGCGGCATGGTGAGATTCCCGCCAACGAAATCAAGCGCACGAATTACTTTTAGCGCTTCGCCCAGCTCATCCGGCGAAATTTGAAAGCGCCCGTATTGCAGGTCGATCTTGCCTGCCTCCAGCGCCGCGTTTTGTATTTGCGGCGACAAAGAATGCGCCACCGGATCACCCAGCACGCCGAGGCGGATTGACGACTTCTTCTTAAAGGTAACACAACGGAGGCCGGGTAGCGCACGCGTCTCGCATGTTGGCGATCGCGTCCTCGCGATAGCGGACTTTCGGATCCGCCTCAGAAGCTCTGCCACTGCTATTGTTCAGGGAAGATCGTTTCGGCGAGACGCCGAAACCAGCAGGCGAGACGCGTGCACTACCCGGACCGAACCGCACACTGCACAAAGGTTGTCGACCTCTGCGTTCGTCTGTACTTTTGCGCGATTCCGATGACGGTCCCAACCACCAATCAAACCCCCTCCGACTTCATCCGCGACGTTGTGGCGGATGATTTGCGGACCGGCAAGCACACCAGAATTGTCACGCGCTTTCCGCCGGAGCCGAACGGTTATCTTCACGTCGGTCACGCCAAGTCGATCTGCCTGAATTTTGGGATCGCACACGAGTTTGACGGCGTCTGCAACATTCGGATGGACGACACTAATCCGACCAAGGAAGAAACCGAGTATGTCGATTCCATCATGGCCGATGTGCACTGGCTCATAGATGATTGGGCCGATAAAAATCTTGGCGGCGCGCCGCTTTATACCTCGGATTACTTCGATCGGCTTTATCAATTCGCGCTCCGATTGATCGACAAAGGCAAAGCTTACGTCGACGACATGACAGCGGAAGAGACCGACGAGTTTCGCCGTCTCGGAAAGGAAAGCCGATTTCGCAATCGTCCCATTGCGGAAAATCGCAACCTGTTTGAACGAATGAAAGCCGGCGAATTTCCGGACGGGACGCGGACGTTGCGGGCAAAGATCGATATCAATGCGCCGAATGTCTGGCTGCGCGATCCCGTGCTTTATCGGATCCGGCACGCTTCCCATCACCATACCGGCGACAAATGGTGCATTTACCCGATGTACGACTGGGCTCACACCCTGAGCGATTACATCGAAGGGATTACCCATTCTGTTTGCACTCTCGAATTCGAAGTGCACCGGCCACTTTACGACTGGATTTTGCGCGCATTGGAACTATCGCCACCGGTTCCGCATCAGTACGAATTTGCCCGGTTGAATCTCACTTACACTGTGATAAGCAAAAGAAAACTGATTCAGCTTGTTAACGAGAAGTTGGTCAGTGGCTGGGATGATCCTCGAATGCTAACGATTTCTGGACTGCGCCGCCGTGGAGTAACCGCGAGCGCGTTGCGGGCGTTCGCCTACAATATCGGCATCACCAAGTATCCAAGCATGACCGACATGGCCGTGCTCGAGCACACCATTCGCGAGGAGTTCAATCGCACGGCCGAGCGCAGGCTCGTTGTGCTTCACCCAATCAAGGTGGTGCTAACAAATTATCCAGAAGGAAAAGTGGAAGAGCTGGATGCAGTAAATAACCCTGAAGACGAGAGCGCCGGGAGACGGAAGATGCCGTTCGGGCGCGAACTTTTCATCGACGCGGCTGATTTCATGGAAACACCGCCGCCGAAGTATTTTCGGTTAAAGCCCGGCGGCGAAGTGCGGCTCAAGTACGCTTACATCGTCAAATGCAACGAAGTAATCAAGGATCGTTCAGGCAACGTGACTGAGCTTCGCTGCACGGTCGATCTGGAGAGCAAATCCGGTGGCGCTACGTCCAGTCGCAAAGTGAAAGGGACAATCCACTGGGTCAGTGCCGCGCACGCGCGCGATGCCGAAGTTCGACTTTATGACCGGCTTTTTACCACGCCCGAGCCGGACGCAACGGGTGATTTCAAATCTTCCATCAATCCGCAATCGCTTGAAGTGGTTACCGCCAAATGCGAACCCGCACTGGCCGCTGCAACTCCAGAGAAACGCTACCAATTCGAGCGGCTGGGTTACTTCGCGCTCGATCCTGATTCAACCGCTACCAAGCAAGTCTGGAACCGCACCGTGACGTTGAAGGACACCTGGGCAAAGGTGGAGGGACGGGCTCTGTCCCGTCCCTAACATTTCGGACGACGCGGAGGTCGTCCCTCCATCAATAAGCCGCAAGCGCACGGTCAAGGCGAGCGAGCACTCTTTCTTTTCCCAGAACTTCCAGCAAATGATAAAGGCTCGGCCCGGCGTTACTGCCGGTTACCGCGAAACGGGTCGGATGCACGATCGCGCCGACTTTTACCCCAAGCTCTTTAGCCGTTGCTTTCATCACGGTTTCAATCTCGGTCGCTGAAAAACTCTCCATTCCAGCGAACGCCGCGCGCATGGCCGCAAGTCGCGGCTTATTCTCAGCTGTAAAATTTTTAGGGAGGCCTTCAGAGTTGTATTTGAAATTATCATCGAAATAGAAGCCACAGTAAGCCGCAAGTTCATCAAACGTATTGACCTTTCCCTTGCAGGTATCCAGCGCTGTCCGGATGTATTCGTCCGAAAAATTCTCCAACTTCAGTCCACTGGCCTGCAAAGCACTCCTCGCCAACTGCTGAAAACTATCGTCGGGCAATTCGCGCGCATATTCGCCGTTGAGCCAGTGCAGTTTGTCCGGATCGAACGTTGCGTGGCTGCGCACAACCTTGTTGAGGTCGAAAATCTTGACGATCTCGTCGATCGAGATTTTCTCTCTATTGTCTTTCGGCGACCAGCCGAGAAGGCAGAGATAATTGCGGACCGCCTCCGGCAGAAAGCCCCTCTTAATATAATAGTCCACACTCGCGCCCTGATCGCGCTTGCTCATCTTTGAGCCATCTCGGTTCAGAATTAGCGGGATATGCGCGTAACGAGGCGGCGTAACACCAAGGGCGCGAAAAAGCTCGATGTGTTTCGGCGTGTTCGAAAGATGATCTTCCCCTCGAATCACGTGCGAAATTTTCATCTCCATGTCGTCAATCACGTTGACGAAATGAAAAATCCACGAGCCATCGGGACGGCGGATGGTCATGTCAGGGTGGACTTCCTCGTTCGAAAGATCGAAATCGATTTTGCCGCAAACGAGATCGTCGACCACAACATGCTCGCGAGGCGACCGAAACCGTAGTGCTCCCTGATCGTCGAAGATGTGACCGGCATCCTGCAGCTTCTTCAGGTAACGCTCGTAAATTTCATTGCGCTGACTTTGAAAATAGGGCCCGAACTCTCCGCCAAGATGCGGCCCTTCATCCCAATTCAATCCGAGCCACCGCAATCCCTCGTAGATGGCCGCCGCGGCTTCCTCCGTGTTACGCGCGCGGTCGGTATCTTCGACCCGCAAAACAAATGTGCCGCCGTGATGTCGAGCGAAGAGCCAGTTAAAGAGCGCGGTCCGCGCCCCGCCGATGTGCAGGTACCCGGTCGGAGATGGAGCGAAACGGACTCTGACTTCGGAAGACATCGGAATAATGGAGCGGTGGGAGTAATGGAGTAATGCATTTGTTTCGCCGCTCCGCTACCCATTACTCATCACTCCAATACTCCATTACTTCAGGAGTGTCTCACCCGCTGGGCGATTTCTGTATGCTCCGTGCGCTACGTCAGCAGATTCAATCACGGCGGAGCTAGGCCCGTTTCGGCTGGTCCGGCAATTACTTCTCCGGTCGCCTTGAAACGGGAACCGTGACAAGGACAATCCCAGGTTTTCTCCGCGTCATTCCAGCGCACAATGCAGCCCATGTGCGGACAGATCGCTGAACGCTTGTGTACCTCGCCATCGGCATCTCGATAGGCCGCCACCTTCCCGTGCTTTGATTTGACGATCATGCCATGATTGCGTTTCAACTCGCGCACCGAATCCGCTTCCGGTCGTTCCAGGCGACCCTTGATCAAATAGTAAGGGTAATCCTTGTTCTCCCGGAGATAATCCCAAACGCCACCACGAACAATTTTGCGTTCGGGCGAAAATAAATCGCTCCATGGATTCTTGGTTCCGGTCGCCCAATCGCGCGCCATCATGGCCGAAACCGTTCCAAACGTCATACCGTTACCGCAAAATCCCGTGGCGATGAATTGCCGCTCGACATTCTCGCCGATAAAGGGAAGCCCATCGTTGGTTTCGATCACCTGGCCGGACCAGCGATTTTCCAGATGCGCGTCGGGCAGAATTTCGCGCAATCGCATCATCAGCTTGTCGAAAGAATCTTCTTCCGACGCAACCTGCCCGGTCTTGTGATCTTCGCCCCCGAAAATCACATAATCAAAGTCCTCATGCCGATCGACTCGCATGTAGTCGTATGGATCTTTGGTATCGAAAAACATGGCTATGGGCAAAGCGCTGCGAGGAACGCGCGCGCCGAAGACATAACTACTGTAAAGTGAAAGTTTGGTTTGAAACAAAGTTGCCGCTGTCATGCTGGAAAAGCCAACCAACGGATTGTTTGTCGCCATCACGACGCGATCAAAGCTGATCCAATGTCCGTTGGCTTTGACGCGACGTTTTTCCGCATCGAATTCGCTGGCGGCCGTCTTTTCAAACACGTGTGAGCCATCTCCCGCAACCGTCTCGATCAAACCGCCTAGATATTTTCGCGGATGAAATTTCGCCTGATTCGCGAAGCGAACTCCCGGCACGCCAAAATGCGGGATTGATTCGACAAAAGCAGTGTCGAATCCCATGCTTCGAGCGAGATTGAAATCTTCTTTAAGGTTCGTCGTATCTCCAGACTTCTTCCGATCGAGCGGAACGTGCAGATAGGCGGGAAGCCGGGTGAACTCACAATCGATCCCCTCGCCCTGGACGAGACCTTCGATTTCATCGACAGCAGCCGCGCCTGCATCCCAGGCGGCCTCGGCATGATCGCGTCCGAAATTTTTCAGCAACGTGCTTAGCCGCGTGTCGGTGACGTAGGTGAGATGAGCGGTAGTGTGACCCGTGTCGGCGGTTGCCAGCCGCCCTCGCTCAATTAACGCTACGGTTAGACCTTTGTTCTTCAAAAGACACGCCGTCGTGATCCCGGTGATTCCTCCACCGATCACGAGAACATCAAGGGAAAGGTTTCGGTCCAGTGCTGGAAACGATTTGATTGGACCAGTTTCCAGCCAATAGGAGCCTCTCATCTTCCCTTCATCGTGTGCGAAGATCGATTTAGTCTTGTAAGAAAATCTTTTTTGAACGCCGTCGGATATGACGATCACCTGGCACATTGACTTTGGAAATTGACGATGACGGATCAACCAGGGCGCGCACTTTTTCCACGAGATCGAAGCCGACGTTTGCAACTCGATTACGTCGCAGCCAGCGCACAATTGTCCGCCGTTGCAGAGGAATCGCCAGTTGACGCAGCTCGGCTACATCCAAGCGCAGCTCTGTCCCAGGAGTCATGGCATCGAGAAATAATTCTTCGTCAGCCCAGATCATAGCCGCGCGCCAGATCGCTTTGCTCACGTCACGCCCGAATGTTTTCTCGATACCAGGTAAAACAGCGTGTCGAATTTTGTTCCTCGAAGAATTCAACTGAGCGTTCGTTTTATCTTCCCGAAATTGCAGAGTACGCTCGCGGACATAACTATCGATTTCGTGCCGCCACACCCCGAGCAATGGCCTAAGGATCGTTAGCTTCGTCTTGCCGAGGCCATGAATTGAAACCTGGCGCAGCGCCGCCATTCCGCCAGGACTGGCACCGCGAAAGAGGTTGAGAAGCGCGGTTTCGACCAGATCATCGGCGTGATGTGCGAGAAAAATCCTCGAGCATCGCCGGTGACGCGCCACCTCAACAAAAAATGCTAGCCGCGCGAAACGTGCCGCCGTTTCAATTGACAACTTCGACCGTTTGGCCAAAACGCCGACGTCCGTTGATCCAATCTCACAATCGAGTCCAAGATTTCGGGCAACCTTCTCGACAAACCGGGCATCTGCGCCCGACGCGGCACCACGCAATCGATGGTTAAGATGGCAGACGACAAGCTTTTCGTAGCCGAACTCGAGTAGCAGATTCAGCAGCGCGATCGAGTCTCGGCCGCCCGACACGCCGATGAGGTAACTACGAGCTACTGGGAAATCGCGGAGGAGCTTGTCCGGTTCGAGTAATGGAGTGGACCGCTTCATCGCGAAAACCTCCAACGCTCAACCCTAAACGTCCAACTCCGAATGCGTTCGCCGAAGGGCGCCAATGCGGGAGGTCTATTCCTGGGGAGGGCAGGCTGCTAGCCTGCTGTTCGCGGCAGCTTGCCGCGAACCAGCATTGCTAACCCTATCGAGATAGGAAACATGCATTCGGCAAGCTGCCGAATGCTGCAGGCTGGCAGCCTATGCTCCCCAGCTCCCTGAGCCGGATCGTAAAGAGGTATATATTGGATTTGACAATGAATGAACGTTCATTCATCTTACCGCACCATGTCCCAGACCCACCTCGACCCCGCCCTCGATCGGCGCTCTCAAATCCTCGACGCCGCCCTCGTCTGTTTCGCCAAACACGGGTTTCATCAGGCCAGTATGCACGATATTAGCGCTGAAGCCGGCATCAGCGTCGGGCTGATCTACCGCTACTTCGAAAATAAGGAAGCCGTCATCGCGGCCATGGCCGATCGGCACAAAAGGGAGATCCAAGAGGTGCTGGAACGTGCACGCGAAGCCCCCACCCTGCTCGAATCGCTCGAAATTTTGTTCACCGCGCATTGCTGCGAAAATTCCCCGAAAGTGCTGTCGGCCTTTGTCGTCGATCTTTACGCCGAAGCCTCCCGCAATCCGCAGGTGGCGAATCTCGTGCGCGATGTTTTGCAGACTTCGATGGATGGCGTGACCGATTTGATCGCGCGTTCGCCGGAAGGCAAAAACGCCGCGGGCGGCCTTACCCCCAAGGAATTGTCGGAATTAATATTCGCGGTCGCCCGCGGGATGCTGATGTACGACGTCTTGCAACCGCAGGAAATGACCGAAGCGGAAAGACGCACCGCCCAATTGGAAGTCGTGCGACGTTTGTGGCGCCTGCTTTTCACTAACACCACGGAGCTGGTTGAAGCATGATGACGACGGTCGCTTTAATTACTACTATCGTTACAGTCGCATTCGCACTGGCAGCGTTCGTACTTTTCAAGTTGCGAGCCACTACTGCAGGGGCGGTTTTCTTGGTACTCACTTTGTTCCTCGCCCTCGCGAACGTAAAAGCGTTTCAATTTCGCAAGATGGCCGCTTCGCCGATGACGATGCCTCTGACCACCGTTACGAGCGCGCCAGTGAAGGAAGAAGATTGGCCACCAATCCTTTCATCCATCGGATCGCTTTCGGCGGTGCAAGGTGCAGTCGTCGCAGCCGAACTCGCTGGCGTGGTGAGCAAAGTTGCTTTCGAGAACGGGTCGACCGCGAAACAGGGCGATATGCTGGTACAGCTCGACACTTCGGCGGAAGAGGCGCAATTGCGCACAGCCGAGGCCGACGTGGAACTCGCCCGCGCCGATTTGCAACGCGCGCGTGATTTGGCGGCGCGTAAGGTGATCTCAAAGGCGGAACAGGATGCGGCCGAATCAAAATTCAACCGCCTGCAAGCAGTCGTGGATCAGATGCGTTCCAACATTCGGAAGAAAACTCTTGTCGCGCCGTTCGATGGTCAGCTTGGCATCCGTCAGGTGAACGTCGGTCAATCGATCGACGCTCGACAACCCATCGTAGCGTTGACTTCACTTGACCCCATCTACGTTGACTTTGCGTTACCGCAACAGCAGCTCTCGAGACTTTCCAATGGATTGGAAGTCCGCTTGCACACCGATGCCGCTCCTGGCCAAGAATTCAAAGGCACACTCACCGCGATAGAAGTGGAGCTTCCGGAGAAACACAAAACGCTGGTTATTCCGGGCTCGGCGATTTCCTACGCGCCGTTTGGTGATTCAGTTTTCGTAATCGAGAAGAAGAAGGATGAGAAGACTGGGAAAGAGACGGAAACGATCCGGCAACAATTTGTGCGCGTCGGCGAAGGCCGTGGCGATCTGGTAGCGATTACCGATGGGTTGAAGCCGGGGGAAACAGTTGTGAGCACTGGCGTATTCAAACTGCGCAACGGGATGCCGGTGACGATCAACAATGAGCTCGCGCCCAAACCACAGGCTAATCCAACCCCGGTAGATTCGTAATGACAGAAACCCGATGAAATCGTTCACCGATCTCTTCATCAAGCGCCCGGTGCTGGCGATGGTGGTGAGCTTCGTCATTCTCATCGCCGGTTTGCAGGCGATGAAGACGATCAACGTCCGCCAATACCCCCGCAGCGACATCGCCGCGATCACGGTGACAACGGTTTACGTTGGTGCGGACGCGGAACTGGTTCGCGGATTTATTACTACGCCGCTGGAGCGCGCGATCGCGGCGGCGGACGGGATCGATTACATCCAATCGCAAAGTCAGCAGGGCGTATCGACGATCACCGCACGTCTGAAATTAAACTACGACGCGAACAAGGCTCTTTCGGACATCAGCTCAAAAGTCGATGCGATTCGGCGCGATCTGCCGCCTGAAGCCGAAATTCCAGTAATCGCAATTCAAGCGGCTGACTCCCAATTTGCTTCTGCGTATCTGAGTTTCACTTCCAATATTCTGGAGCCTAACGAGGTGACCGATTATATGGTTCGTCTCGTTCAACCCCGGCTGACAGCGGTCGGCGGCGTGCAAAAGGCGGACATCCTTGGCGGCCGCACTTTCGCCATGCGTATCTGGATGAAGCCTGAACGGATGGCGGCGTTGAATATCAGCCCGGCCGATGTCCGGGATGCCCTTTCTCGAAACAATTACTTGGCCGCGGTTGGCAGCACCAAAGGTTCGCTGCTTCAGGTAAATCTGACCGCGAACACGGATTTGCACACCACGGATCAGTTCAAGCAACTCGTAGTCCGTCAGGACAAAGGCACGCTCCTCCGGCTGGGCGATATTGCGGACGTCGTTCTGGGCGCGGAAGACTACAACACCGAGGTGCGCTTCTCCGGACAAAAGGCCGTATTCATGGGCATCTGGGTTCTGCCAAATGCAAACTCGGTCGATGTAATCAAGCGGGTCCGCGTTGAATTGGACCAGATCAAAAAGGAACTCCCAACTGGCATGACCGCCGAGATGGCCTACGACGCCACCGCCTACATCAACGACGCCATCCACGAGGTTGTAAAAACTTTGATCGACACATTGCTCATCGTGATGGTGGTAATCTTCCTCTTCCTCGGATCATTCCGGTCGGTTCTCGTCCCGATTGTCGCGATTCCGATCTCACTCATCGGCGCGTTGTTCTTGATGCAGTTATTCGGTTTCACCCTCAACCTGCTCACGCTGCTTGCGATTGTGCTGTCAGTCGGGTTGGTCGTGGACGATGCGATTGTCGTTGTTGAGAACGTCGAACGGCACATGCGCGAAGGCTTGTCGCGCATGAACGCGGCGCTGGTAGGGGCGCGCGAACTCGTCGCCCCGATTATCGCGATGACCATTACGCTGGCCGCTGTTTATACCCCGATTGCATTGCAAGGCGGATTGACCGGCGCGCTTTTCCGCGAATTCGCGCTCACCCTTGCCGGCGCAGTTTTTATTTCCGGCGTCGTCGCCCTGGTCTTGTCGCCCATGATGTCGGCGCATTTATTGCGGGCCGAGCATACCGATAGCGGATTCAGCGGATTGGTTAATCGCACCTTCGACCGGTTCCGCAATTGGTACGGC